>NZ_JCBDHE010000030.1:0-163692 GCF_059834225.1 Vibrio sp. R10-SG3-ISO3
CAATTTAAAGTTTTGTTGGCTCAATGAATACTGATAAGTTCCTAGTGACTAGAAGCTAGTTCCTAGAAAACTTGAATTGACTGTGCTGAGTCCTAAGACTCAATGGTCACTCAGTTCATTGAAACCTAATTTGAAGCCGCTCTTTATTAAGAGAAGTTTCTAATTGGATTATCATCAACGAGTGCCCACACAGATTGATAGGTTTATATTGTTAAAGAGCGTTCTTGGCTGTGACTCAGGTCACTCACAAGAGGCGGCCATTCTAGCGACTTAATTTTCAGTGTCAAACACTTTTTTAAGTTTTTATTTCAACGTTACCGCTGAGCTAGTTGACCTTGTCGATAACGCTGAACCCTTATGAGCTCTGCCCTGTCGACGAGGTGGCATTATAGAGATCGAAATCACATTGGCAAGTGATATTTTCATAAAAATGTAAAAATAGAGCCTAAATGAGCAATTAGCGCTCAAGCCCCTATTTATCCAACTTTACCCAACTATTTACCACATAATAACCACAGAGTTATCCACAGCGACTGATTCCAAGCGATAAAAAAGGCCGCATACGCGACCTTTTTTGAGGTTCATTGACACAATTACCGCATCAAATACCCGAGCCATCGAGTTCGTTGTCTTCTTCATGCAGACCACACTCTCTCTTTAAGCCGAAGAAACGTGTTTCTTCTTCTGCCATTCCAGGCTCCCACTTCTTAGTGGTATGCGTATCGCCGACAGAGAGATACCCTTCATCCCAAAGTGGGTGGTAAGAGAGACCGTGCTCTTCTAGGTAATAGTGGATGTCCTTATTACTCCAATCAATCACTGGTAGAAACTTGAACACGCCATTTTGAATCGACAAAATGGGTAGTCCAGCTCGCGACTTAGATTGCTCGCGGCGTAAACCGGAGAACCAAGTGCTAACATTAAGCTCCTCTAGCGCGCGGCGCATGGGTTCCACTTTGTTTATCTTGTTGTACTTCTCGATACCCTCTATACCTTGCTCCCAAAGTTTGCCGTAGCGCGCCTCTTGCCATTGCGGGCTCTCTTTAGCGCGATACACTTTTAGGTTGAGGTTCAATTTCTCTGTCAATTGATCGATGAAACGGTACGTTTGCGGGAACAAGTAACCTGTGTCGGTCAAAATGACCGGCACGTCCGGTTTCTGCTCAGTGACGAGGTGAAGCATCACCGCCGCTTGGATACCGAAACTCGACGAGACCGCGAACTCACCATCGAGGTTTTCAAGCGCCCATTTTACTCGCTGCTGTGCTGACAGTTGCTCAAGCTCGACATTGATCTGGGCAAGATGAAGACTTTGCTCGGTCTTGGTCAGTTTAAGCAGTTCTGCCAGCTCCGGCTTTGAAGCTACAGAATCAAGCATAAAAATCTCTCTTAGATACCAATACTTCTTGGATGATGCCAACACGAATCACGAAGTCACCGAAACACTCACCTTGCTGACGCTCAGTAGCCCAGCGACCGACCAGTTGATCTATCTCTTCGAGTATCTGACTATCTGTAATGTTCTCTTTGTACATTTTCGGCACGCGTGTTCCAGCGCGATTGCCCCCTAGGTGCAGGTTGTATCGACCTGGCGCCTTACCCACTAGACCAATTTCAGCCAGCATCGCGCGGCCACATCCATTAGGACAACCCGTCACACGCAGAATGATGTTGTCTTCTTTTGGTAGATTGTGTTTCGCTAAAATGCCTTCTACGTCGGTCACGAACTGCGGCAAGAAACGTTCCGCTTCCGCCATGGCGAGCGGACAAGTCGGAAAGGCCACACACGCCATCGAGTTTTTACGTTGCTCGCTGACCGCATCGTCCATCAAACCATGTTCGCGCGCAATTTTCTCGATCTTCGCTTTGTTGCTTTTCGACACACCCGCCACAATCAAGTTTTGGTTGGCCGTCATGCGAAAATCGCCTTTATGGATTTTGGCAATTTCAGCCACACCGGTTTTGAGAGGCTTACCTGGGTGATCCAATAGTCGGCCGTTTTCGATAAACAAGGCGAGATGATGTTTACCATCGATGCCCTCTACCCAACCGATACGATCGCCACGTTCTGTGAATTCGTATGGACGGCTTGCTTGGAACTGAACACCGGCACGTTTTTCCACTTCCGCTTTAAACACATCGATACCGACGCGATCGAGCGTGTATTTGGTTTTGGCGTTCTTACGGTTTGAACGGTTACCCCAGTCACGTTGCGTAGTCACAACCGCGGCTGCCACATCCAACGTTTTTTCAAGTGGGATAAAGCCAAAGTCATCCGCTCGACGTGGATACGTCGACGTATCACCGTGAGTCATCGCAAGACCACCACCGACTAAAACGTTGAAACCCACCAGCTTGCCGTTATCGGCTATCGCGACAAAGTTCAAATCGTTCGCATGCACATCCACATCATTTTGCGGCGGAATCACCACGGTGGTTTTGAACTTACGCGGTAGGTAGTTAGTACCAAGGATCGGCTCTTCGTCTGTGGTCTCAACCTTCTCACCGTCTAACCAGATCTCTGCGTACGCGCGCGTCTTAGGCAGCAGGTGCTCACTGATCTTTTTCGCCCACTCGTACGCCTCTTGGTGTAACTCAGATTCCACCGGGTTAGTGGTACACAATACGTTTCGGTTCACGTCACCTGCGGTAGCGATAGAGTCAATCCCAATACTGTTGAGCGTTTGGTGCATCAATTTGATGTTTGGCTTCAATACGCCGTGGAACTGGAACGTTTGTCGAGTCGTTAAACGGATACTGCCGTACAGAGAGTGCTCTGTAGCAAACTTGTCAATCGCCAACCATTGCTTCGGCGTGATAATGCCGCCCGGCATGCGCGCACGAAGCATCACATTGTGTAGAGGCTCCAGCTTTTGTTTCGCACGTTCGTTGCGAATATCACGGTCATCTTGCTGATACATACCGTGGAAACGGATCAGCTGGAAGTTATCCGCCGTAAATCCACCGGTGATGCGATCTTGCAGATCCGCTTCGATCGTCCCACGTAGGAAGTGACTTTCTCTTTTAAGACGTTCGTTATCGGAAAGCGGCCCTAACTCTTCGCCCAGTACCACCTGCTTGTTATTTTCAGTAGAAAAAGTCATTAGTACACATCCCTTTGATAACGTTTTGCTTTGCGTAACTCATTAATAAATTCTTCTGCGTCATCACGCGATAGATTGCCTTGCTGCTCAGCGACGATGATCAGCGCGTCATGAACGTCTTTTGCCATACGAGTGGCATCACCACAGACATACAGATACGCGCCATCTTGAATCCACTGCCACACTTGTGCCGCGTTCTCTAAAATGCGGTGCTGAACATACACTTTCTCGGCTTGATCGCGGCTAAAGGCCACATCCAAACGGCTGAGTACCCCTGATTTTAGGTATTTCTGCCACTCCACTTGGTAGAGGAAATCCTGAGTAAAGGTACGATCGCCAAAGAACAACCAGTTCTTTCCAGACGCATCACGGTTCTCTCGCTCCTGGATAAAACTGCGGAATGGGGCAATCCCAGTGCCTGGGCCAATCATGATAATCGGCGTGCTGTCATCTTGAGGTAATTTGAAGTTGTTGTTGTTTTCAACAAACACTTTGACCGCACCGCCCTCTTCGAGGCGCTGAGCCAAGAAGCCTGAGGCACCACCAAAGCGAGACTCGTCACCTTGCTGGTATTCCACCAGCCCAACAGTCAAATGCACTTCTTCATCCACTTCGGCTTGGCTTGAGGCAATCGAGTAGAGTCTTGGCGTCAAGCGGCGCAACAAACCAATCAGTGCGTCTGCCGATAGGGTGGTTTTCTTCTCCGCTAACACGTCAACAATTTGCGTGTTGGCGGCGTACTCACGAAGCTTGTCTTTGTCTTCGACCAATTTTTGCAGTTTCTTGCTGCCTGATAGCTCAGCAAATTTTGTGACAAACTGAGGATTAGAAGCGGTGATTTCGAATTTAGTGACCAACGCGCTGTGAATCGACAAGCTCTCGCCATCCACTTCAACGCTTTCCACACCTGACAGACCCACTTTAGCTAGGATCGCATTGGCGAGTTCAGAGCTGTTCTCAAACCATACGCCCAAGGCGTCGCCTGGCTGATAAGTCAAACCTGAGCCTTCAAGATCAATTTCAATGTGACGCACGTCTTTTCCAGAATCACGCCCGGTGATCTTCTGGCTAGTCAGCATAGTCGCGGTGTATGGGTTTTGCTTGTTGTAGGACGACACGACCGCCGATTGACCTACTGGCAACTGAACGACTTCAGCTTCTACGCCACCAGCCAACTCTTCTTTAACGATAGAGAGCGCTTTTTCACGCCACTCACTGGCTGGCGCTTCATAATCGACGTCACAGTCAACACGCTCAATAAAGGCCGTCGCGCCCAACTTGGAGAGATAAGCATCGAAGTCTTTACCGGTTTGGCAGAAAAACTCATAGCTTGAGTCACCGAGCGCAATCACAGCATATTTGAGGTTCGGCAGTTTCGGCGCTTTCTTCGACTGCAAGAATTCATGCAGTTCAATGGCGTTGTCTGGGGCTTCACCTTCACCATTGGTTGACGCCACGATAATCACGTGGGTCTCTTTGGCTAAGCTTTTGCCTTTGTAATCACTGGCATCAAAGAGCGCCACATCAATGCCCTGCGCTTTTGCGTCATGCTCGAGCGCTTCAGCCACGCCTTTCGCATTGCCAGTTTGCGAGGCGAAAATGATCGTTAATTTACCTGCAGGCTTGGCTGCCACCGCAACCGCCGCTTGACTGATGGGTGCAGACGCTGCTGCGGTTTGAGGCTGTTGTGCTAGGCCCCAAAAGTAGCCGCTGACCCATGCCAGCTGCTGAGTAGATAAACCAGCAACAGTTTGTTGCAAAGACCCTAGCTGCTGATCATTCAGCGGCGCAGCCAAAGCCGGTAATTCTTGTGATGCGTTTCCTTCAGAGGAGACGTTGTTTTTTAATGACATGGTCACGACATCCCTATTCATTGCGTGACGATAGATTAACCACTCTCCTTAATAACAAGAAAGAATAGAAGTGAATGTTTTATAACTTTTGGAATTAAAGGAAACGTGCAGCGCCTGAACGCCGTCAGCCAGTCGTGCGCCTTTACGCAGTACAAGCAGGGGAGGTAATAATGAGAGGTGATAGACAAGGCGTCTTTTTCTGTGAGTAGTGGGGACTATTTGGCTTCGACCCGTACGTGCTTAAAGCCCACCGCCATTGCCGACTTGGAGGCTAGATCAAGGTCTAGGTACTGACACTCCTCACCTTGAGCATCGGTCAATAACACGAAACCACCTCTAGCGTGGCGAAATTCCACCACCCAACTGCCCTCTTGGACAGACGGTTCAATAATGGCTTCCACCAGTTGATTGTCTCGATATAGGCTTCTTAGTTCATTAATCGTCATGAGATTCCCTTCTCTGGCTAGAAACAAGCGCCATCTATAAGCATGGAAGAAACTGACGATATCGCGACATTTTTTCGTGCATTTATAATGAATAGATATAAAAAAACAGTTCGATAGATACAAAAAAGCGCCACATCAATCGCAGCGCTCTTTTTCTAGTTATAATGAAAGGCATGAGGCAGTCATACATCATGCTATCGAGAAGACGCATACATATTCTTCACTGGGAAGAATCGCTGACTTAGAAGCTCCACTCCGCGCCAACAAAAAAGCCATTGGCGAAGATAAACGATTTACCGAGGTCCTCGGATTTCGCATCGAACTTGCCCGACTCTAAATCAATCACGCGATAGCCACCTCGGAAAGCCAACGTCGTCTCTTTCAGTGGCAGGCGGTACTGAACGCCCGCCATCAAATCGGTACTTTTGATGTCGTTGTTGTTGCCAAAGTTCATCTCACCGATGATATCAAAATGCGTATTGGGCACCGTCAGCTCTGCATAGCCGTACCACGCCCAGATAAATCCATCGAAATCGACTGGATTGTTGATGTCTTCGGCATTGACGTACTTGGTATCGGATAAATCCGTCAGGGTCACCCCCGCATCGAAATGCATTAAATCATGCTCAAGCAGGCGGTAGTAGAGCGTCAGGTCGAGCTTATCAAACGCCATGTAATCGGCGTCAACACTGGAGTAACGCAAACGGGCATCGGGAAGGTACGGCGTGTCATGCTCAATCGCCAAATAGCCGCTGGGTGTGGTGTCGCTGTCGCGGTTTACTTCATTGACCTTGGTTTTCGGCCACCACATCTCTGCACCGACTTTCGCCGTGTACGAGGACTCCGCCATCGCCCATCCCGAAACCATCGAGACGATAGTGAAAATTGCAGCCGATTTGATACCCATTGATTAAACTCTCCACACTGTTGCTATGCATCATAGATGACGTAGCGAAAATAGTACCACATTCACCGAGCTTGCCCGCAACAATTTAGCCTAAACAGCGCTAGGATCTTGGCTGCGCGACCACGCTTTTAAAAAACCATACCGCTATCGCGATAACCACTAACCAAGGGATTAATTTAATCACCGCCGACATCATCCCGAGCAGCAACATCACCACCATAGCAAAGCCAATGGCGGCCAATACGGTCAGAAAGGTCACGCCTGTGACCAGCAACGTCGCCGCGAAGATCAAAGCAAAAATCAATTCAAACATAGTGCTCTCCTTTTTGCTCAATCAATACAGATAGTGTGCCAAGATTAAAAATCAAGATAAGATCATGTTTTATATAGACAAACAAAAAGAGGCAGGGTCTAACCCTACCTCTTCATATTCATCTATTGGTAAATTTAACCACTCGTTTGGCGATTTTTACACATCCAACTCTTGAGGGATTTTCGCCAGCGCCGCTTGTACCACTTCAATTCCGGAACCCGGTTTATGGGCGTTCTCACTGATGTAACGACGCCATTGACGCGCGCCTGGCATGTTTTGGAACAAGCCCAACATATGACGAGTGATGTGGCCTAAGTAGGCTCCCTTCGCCAACTGCTGCTCAATGTATGGGTACATCTCTTCGACTACTTGGCGACGCTTCTTCACTGGTGTGTCGAGACCGAAAATCGTCTGATCAACGTGGGCCAATAGGTACGGGTTTTGGTAAGCCTCTCGCCCAACCATCACGCCATCAAGGTGCGCTAAATGCTCTAACGACTCATCCAAGGTTTTAATGCCGCCATTGACGCCAATGTTCAAGTGGGCAAAGTCTTGTTTGATTTGATACGCGCGCGGGTAATCCAGCGGCGGGATCTCCCGGTTCTCTTTCGGGCTCAAACCGCTTAACCACGCTTTACGAGCGTGAATCGTAAACTGCTCACAGCCACCTTTTTCAGACACAATGCGCACGAAATCAGTCAGAAACTCATACGAGTCTTGATCGTCAATGCCAATGCGCGTCTTAACGGTCACAGGTATATCAACCACATCGCGCATGGCGGCAATACACTGTGCCACCAGCATAGGTTCCGCCATCAAACAGGCGCCAAAACGGCCATTTTGTACTCTGTCCGACGGGCAACCGACATTGAGGTTAATTTCGTCATAGCCACGCTCAGCCGCCAACTTCGCACACGTCGCTAAATCTTTCGGGTTGGAGCCACCAAGTTGCAGCGCCACTGGGTGCTCCTCCTCGTTGTACGCCAAGAAGTCGCCTTTACCATGAATGATCGCGCCGGTTGTCACCATCTCTGTGTAGAGCAAGGTCTCTTTAGTGAGGAGCCGATGGAAGTATCGACAATGACGATCTGTCCAATCGAGCATGGGAGCAATAGAGAATCGAGAGCTTGGAAAAACCCCGTTGTGAGTCGGTTTTTTCTCTTTGTTAATATCTAACATTGAACTCGCCTTTGTTTGCATCTTCTCACCCTATCAGCGCCCAACTCGCTGCCTCAAAGCTGCTTTGGGGCGCTATTGTGCCAAAAGCAGTCAGTGCTCGAATCGTGGTTTCATTAAAAAGAGCGCAGATTCTACATCAAGTTATCGCTGTGCCCAAGCATGGCGAGACACCACACAGACCTTAGAAATCTAAATCATTGATCTTGCGATATTGAACCTGTGTTTTCACACCATGCCAAGCAGTGGGGCATTTAACTCTCCTCACTCTACTGGGTCACTATGACGCTCGAGCGATTTCAAAACGGCCTGTCAGTTGATCGAGACGCTTCAGTGCATTTTGCATTAAGGCTGTTCGACGCGCGAGCTGTTGAGAAGAGATAATCAATTGTTCGGAGGTCACTTGAGCTTGATCGACCGTTTTACTGTGTTGAACACTGTTTTCAGCAATACCGTTAATAATGCGAAACAGTTCGGTAACTCGGTTCTGGAGAACCTCATTGCCATCCGTTCCATTGACCATGATGGCGTTGCTTTCGACGTTATCAATACCTTGCTGCATAAAGTTAACGGCTGTCTTTGATTGTGAACGAAGCTTTTGCAGCATGGTGCCGATATTGTTCGCTGCTTGAGAGGTTTTGTCTGCTAACGTACGAACTTCATCTGCAACCACGGCAAACCCACGTCCGTGTTCCCCGGCTCTCGCGGCTTCAATCGCCGCATTTAATGCCAGCAAATTCGTCTGTGCTGTAATTTCAGAGATGATGTCGACAATGTCGGTAATCTTTTCCATTTCAGTGTTCACATCATTGACACTCTGCGCTGACGCTTCAACGATTTCTTTGATACCGTTGGCGGACTCAACCGCACGTTGATACTCCAGCGCCGCATGTTCAATTGTGCTTTGCATCGCTTTATCCATTTCTGTTGCAGAAAGGTTCGCACACTCGATGTCAGTTTGCTGGCCTTTACTAAGCACTATCATATCTTCAATGGAAGCACAGGTGTCTTGGCTAGCGGTGGTGAGCACTTGGCTGCGACGCAACAAAGAGGCGGACACTTGATTTACCTCTTTGCTTGCAAAGACCAACTCCGTGACCACGCCCTCTAAGTTATCGATAAAGCTATTGGTCCAGCGGCCAAGCCCGCCAATTTCATCTGGCTTCAAATGCTCCGTTTCAAGGCGCTGAGTCAAATTGCCATCCCCCTCTGCAAGGGTACGAATCACATTCGTCATTTCCTCAACACGTCGAGACAGTGGGCGTGCACAGAGAGCGTGAAAAGAAAACGTCACCGCCATACAAACCAGTGCCGTCAACAGCCAGACAAACACTTGCGAAAGTTGAAAGTAGTGCGCAGCGAAAGACGGAAGCAATACAGAGGCCAAAACCCCGAACGCAAAATGTCGAGTTTGAGTTAAAGACAAACTTCGGTGTCGATAGACTTCTTCTAAATCCGACTCACACATCATCCCCCAACGGTCCGGTGAACCGGGCAACTGAAACGTAACCCCTTTACCAATAACGGGAATGTGACGGTAGTCAGAGTAGCCTGGGTATTCAATATAGAGATTTTGCCCGTGACGAATGGTTTCTCTGACGCCAGGGTGTAACTCTTTCGTTGCCGGGTCTGTGAACAGAATTTCAAACTCGGTGTGATGACGAACTTTCACCACACCGAACTCAGTGGTGATCCCCTGTTTTAAATTCTCTCCATGAGAAAAGGTATTGTCTTCGAAACGTGAGCGCGATAATGCCGTTCCCGGCAGAATACTTGGATCATGCTTGGCTTCAACCATAAACAGGTAGTTGTCACCAGATTCACTATAGATGTGCCCCGCTTCGCGTTGAATAATGTCGCCAATCACATCGTTGGGAATTCGACCGCAAAGGCATGCTTGCTCCTCACCAGGCTTACCCAACGGTTGATAGAACATCAATGTCACCGCATCATGAAATGTGGAACTTGAAGGGCCAATAGCCAGTGTGCGCTCATCCACATAAGGGCCTAGCAAGTATGGTGCCTTTAGACCCGATGCCAGCGCCACATCATCGACGATATGACTGCCGATATGATTCTTATGACTGGAGTGAGTGGTCATGCCCTGACTATCGACAATAAACAATTCTGAGAAGTCTTTTCCCCTCTGAGTCAGTTCCTCTAATGTCGTATTACGCTCATTGATAGGTTTACTTGAAAGGTAGAGCGCGGCATTGGTCAAAAAGGCCCATTGATTGTTCGCCCAATCCTGAAGCAAGTTCACTCGTGTGTGTGCGATATTCTCAAACGTTTGTTCGAGCTCATTTTTTCTATGGCGATTTAAATAGCACGCCTTTTTCATGGCAAGCTTCCCTGTGCTACCAAGCCACGGTAGCCAACGTTGTTCATTCTGAGTTAGGTTCATCCTTGTCCCTTATTATTATCTTATCGTATACAATCAAAACGGCCTCGAGTGATGCAAGTTTCACACCCGCCTCAACAAAGAAATAACCATTTGATTTTAAATAACAAAAAATAAGACCTCACCAAAAAAGCACAACAACTTGCACTAAAACCAAGCACTTAAAAAACAAAGCACTTACTTGGTGCAAATGACATTAACTCGGATGAACAAGGTAAAAGTAGAGAAGAAGTAATCGTAGCGAGGTGAAGGAGTGAACGCGCTGATGGCGATTCGTCCCGTGAAGGATACAGTAGCTCAACCTCTCACGTCTTGAGCAGAGCGCTACGATGAAGAGGTTGGAAGCAATTTGACGTTGACGCGCCGATTATTGATTGGCGTTAAGAAAGCGCTCGGCGCTGGCGAACAGTGCGTCACATTTCTTTTTCTGTTTGGCGTGTTCTGCGTCGCCTTCACTCATGGCGTCCAAGAGCTCTTTCTGTTTGTTGTATTCACCCACCATGAGAGAAAACTTATCTTCAAAGTCACTCTTACGCATTTTCTTGCCTGATTTTCTTGCAGGTCTTGCTGGTTTTCTCATTGTTTTCTCTCCAATTTAGAGTTCAATTCGTTCTTTCTGATCACGTTCTAAAAGAATGTCTTCAATTCTCTTGCGAATTTGATGGATGTTTTGGGGCTGGTCTTCTTGTTTCGTTGAAGCCTCTTCTGCAGGCTTACGAGGTTTTGCGTTCTTCTTCAATGCTTAATCCTTATCCGATTCGATATGGAAAGAGCCTAAAACCACACCGTCAGAATTTTGAAATTGACCAGACTCACTCACTTCACAAAATGAAAAATGTAAATCTAAATCGTCGGTGTTTAACTGAGGCAGCACGTGCCGCTTGAGAACGTCGCTATTGAGCTGGTGAAGGGAGGCAGACCAAGATGTCGACCTAGAGTAAAGGTGATAGTGTATTTTGAACAATGGCACTTTGCCCTTTAGGTAATTTTTGTTCGCGAAGAACATAATACCAATATGTTTTTCGGTTAGATTTTCTAGTCATTGAACTCCTTGATAAGCAATGAAAACAAAAAGACCTCGCCATCTGAATGAGACAGCGAGATCTCTTAAGTACAATTACAGTACAGTTACGTCAGCAGCTTGTGGGCCTTTGCCACCTTGCTCAACGTTGAACGCCACTTTTTGGCCTTCTGCGAGAGTTTTAAAACCATCGCTAACAATAGAACGGAAGTGAACGAAAAGATCCGCGCCACCGTTGTCTGGAGTGATGAAGCCAAAACCTTTAGTTTCGTTAAACCATTTTACTGAACCAGTTGTCTTATTAGACATAAATACCTCGATACATTGATACATTAATGAAGAAAATAGAAGCTACTAAGGAAAGCATGTAGAAAAAGGTATCGCAGGATAAGTATGACGACTGAATCGAAATGAAACTGTGAAGATCTTGAACTAGATATTACATTAATAGCCCGCTTTTTGAGCTGACGACACTATACACCTTGTAAAAATAATAGATAGTGATTTCTCACATTTTTATTTTCAACTCGCTTTTTCGTCAGCCCGCCCTGTCTTGGCGCAGCTCTGTGCTGGCTCGAACACAATTTCGCCCTGCCGCTTTTGCCTCGTACAAGGCTTGGTCAGCGCGTTTAAGTAAACTTTCAGGTGTGAGATCGAAAGCGCTAGGTGCCACCGCCCCTATACTGACGGTGATCGACATCCGAGTGCCATCATACTCATACGGGTATTGTGCGAGCGTGGCTCGAAGCGACTCAAACACCGACATCGCAGATTCCAGTTCTGACTGACGAACAATAAGCGCAAACTCTTCACCGCCAATGCGCGAGACATGCCCTAACCCTTTCATTTGCTGCATGGTGAGCGTCACCACTTGCTTTAAGACCTGATCCCCCGCTAAATGGCCATAGCGATCATTGAGCGGTTTAAAATGGTCAATATCCATCAAGCCAAGTACAAAGCCTTGGTGTTGCTCATGAAAATCCGACAAGGTTTGTTGAATCTTGGCTGAAAATACCCGGCGATTGGCAGCGCCAGTGAGCTCATCCGTCGTGGCCAGTTGGTTTAGCGCCATCACTTGCTGATGCAGTTGGATATTGAAGCTGACCCAATTGGCAATACATTGCAAAGTAATAGCTTGCTCTTCAGTAAAGTAGTGACTTTGATCGTGGCCAATATTAAGAGTACCCAAACATTGGTCACCACACACGAGAGGGGCATCCATACAGGTCTTTAGCCCAGAATCCCGCAGCATGACGCAATCTAACTCCTCAGAGGTGGCAAGATCGTCACAAATGAGCAGTGTACGAGTTGAGAAGGCTCGGCCGACGAGCGTTTGCGCAATAGGGAGATGGGAATCGAGTGGAATGGCTTTATTGCCACTGATCGAGTAGACCTTGAGCGTATCTCCGCCTTCCTTAAGCGTAATGCTGGCTCTTTGGGAGGCAAACATCTGCGACATCCATTGGGAGACGGTATCGAGCACCGCTTGCAGTGAGGTTGACACCGACAACGCCTGTATAAAGGCCGCAGGCAGTGTCACATGATGGCCTCGTTCTAATTCGGCAAGCTTCGAAAGACCATAGGCTCTTTCTGACCGCATAGCTCCCCCTAATGGTGCATTGTCGTTATTATAATTTTTGATGATTGACCCATTAAACATTAACCCTATTTCTGACAGATGCAAGCAACAAACACAAAGGGCACGCGTTATTGGTATCGTTTTCCCTGTAGATAAGGTAACTTATGCGCAAGTGTCAAAATGATGCTCTGTGTCCGGTGAGGGTAAATAACGCACTGACACACTTATCAGAAAATGCCTTACGCGCGACGCTAAAGTTGCGGAAATGGTATATTATTAAACATGTCCAATGGTTATGGTGAGAAATTTGGACCCACAGCTAGTCACACAAATTGAAGAAATCTGTGTCGCGAGAGGCGTACGGCTGACCCCTCAAAGAAAACGAGTCTTTGAGTTGATTTGTGCCAGCCCGAAAGCGTCCAGCGCGTATGAACTTTTAGAGGAGCTGAAACTCAGTGAACCGCAGGCTAAGCCGCCAACCGTTTATCGAGCACTCGATTTTCTGTTAGAGCAAGGTTTCATTCACCGAGTTGAGTCGACCAACAGTTTCATACAGTGCTGCTCTTGTAACGCACACAAGCACTTTTCTCATCTACTGATCTGTGACAAGTGTGGAAATGTCATTGAATTACAAGATGATAGTTTGATAGCCTTACTGGCAGACAACGCAGAAAGGCACGGTTTCAGACTCACAAATCACGTGATTGAATCACATGGGACTTGTCAGTCGTGCAGCGCTGATAAGGTGCAATAAGTCTCACAGTAAAATAAGTTTCACAGTCCATTAATGAATAGAAGAAGATTATGCGCGCTGAATTTGTAAACCCGTTTTTAGCCTCACTGATGAATGTGTTGAAGACCATGGCATCACTGGAGCTAAAACCGCAAAAACCTCGTGTAAAAAAGGATGAGATCGCTCGCGGTGATATTTCCGGTTTGATTGGTATGGTTGGCCAGCAAACGCGTGGTTCGATGTCTATTACCTTTGATGAAAACTTGGCGCTGGAAATCATGCAAAACATGTTGGGTGAACGCCCGAATGGTTTGAATGATGAAGTCACCGATATGGTGGGCGAAATCACCAACATGGTCACTGGCGGTGCAAAACGCATCTTGGCAGAAAGCGGCTTTGATTTTGATATGGCGACACCTGTCGTGGTGTCAGGGAAAGGCCATACGATTCGCCACAAATGCGAAGGCTCGATCATCATCATGCCGTTCACCTCACAATGGGGCAACGCCTTTATCGAAATCTGTTTCGAATAAGCACAGCGCATCCCTCACGGCGTATCACAATGGCGCACATGAATGGCACACACGCGTGTTAAGCCTTGATGCTAAAACACGGGTGATAAAAAAGCTTCCGACATGGAAGCTTTTTTGGTTAAGCGATGATCTGCCGCTCTTTTAATGTCTCAAGACACATTGCCACCAGCTCATCGATGCTCTTTTCACCCGCAGGTAAATCGATTTCTGGGTTAAGCGGTGCTTGATACTCAGAATCAATACCGGTGAAGTTTGGGATCTCACCTGCTCTTGCCTTTTTGTACAGCCCTTTTGGATCGCGCTGCTCACAGACATCGAGCGATGCGTTGACAAACACTTCCAAAAACTCGCCCTCAGGCAGCAGTTCACGCACCAGCTGACGCTCGGTTCGATGCGGTGAGATAAACGCAGACAGGACAATCAAACCGGCATCGGCCATCAATTTCGCCAGCTCACCGATGCGGCGAATATTCTCGCGTCGGTCTTGCTCTGAAAATCCTAAATCACTGCACAGGCCATGACGAACATTGTCGCCATCAAGCAAATAGGTGTGGTAACCCAGCTGCGCCAACTTGGTTTCAAGCGCGCCAGCCACGGTCGACTTTCCCGCGCCAGATAGCCCGGTAAACCAGAGTACCGCAGGGCGCTGATTTTTAAGTTTGGCACGCTGCGCTTTATCAACGGCGTGTGAGTGCCAAACGATGTTTTCGTCTTTTTCGCGGGTTTGTGTGGTCATAGTCAGTCCTTGTCAATCATTCCACTCTGCGAGCGAGGCAAAGCGGAGAAATAGCTGCATCAGAAGGGAAAAAAGATCGGGATAAGCCCAAGCACCAGTATCGAATAGACGATAGAGAGTGGAATTCCTACTTTGACATAATCCAGTAATGTGTAGTTGCCAACGCTATACACCAATAGATTGGTTTGATAGCCATACGGCGAAATAAAGCTCGCACTCGCGCCAAACAGCACGGCCATGATAAACGGCATCGGGTCTACCCCATAGCCCAACGCCATACTGTAGCCAATCGGGAACGCCAAGGCCGCGGCGGCATTGTTGGTCACCAGCTCTGTCAAAATCAGGGTTAAGAAGTAGGTCGCCACCAGTGCGCCAAAGACGCCCCAACCGTTAAATGCCTCGATAAACATCTGTCCTAAGTTTTCCGACAGGCCAGTAGAGAGCATCAGCTGGGCAATCGACAGCGCCGAGCCGACAATGACGACGATATCGATAGGAAAACGGCGTCGCAGTTCGTTGATATGTACAATGCCCGTCATCAACGTCGCCAGCAAAAATACGGACAGCCCCTTAATGAGCGGCAGGACCTCCATCAGGGCGAGCCCAATCACCAGAGCAAAGCCCAGCAGCACCAAGGCGGATTTGTTGCCATCGAGGCGAGCACTCGAATCGAGATCATTCATCACCACAAACTCTTTGCGGTGAGCTTGCCTTTCTTGCTCAAAACGTTTCCCAGGCACCAATACTAAGGTATCACCCGCATTCAGCACTATGTTACCCAAGCCACCTTCCAAACGCTCATGGCCACGACGAATCGCCACCACCACCGCATCAAAGCGATCGCGGAAGTGACTCGATTTTAACGTCTTGTTGCAAAAGCTCGCCGAAGAGCTCACCACCACTTCCACGTAGTTTTGCCCGTTGATGTGGTGCTGACCAAACAGCGTTAAGCCTTGGATCTCTTGCAAGGTCGCGACGCTTTCTATATCGCCACAAAAGAGCAAGCGGTCTCTGGCCTGCAAGACAAAATCAGGGTCCACCGATGGCATGGTTTGCCCATCACGGATCACTTCGGCCAAAAAGAGTTTACGCAGCGCACGCAAATTGTTCTCACTGATACTGCGCCCAACCAGCGGCGAGCCAGGCTCAACCCGCGCTTCTAAAAAGTACGGTAAGTCGTCTTGGCTGTGATCATCATAGTTTGGCAACAGATAACTCAGAGGGATCAAGATAAGCAGCCCGCCAACCAAGACTGATAAACCAATCAAAGTCGGGGTAAAAAAGCCCAAACTTGGCAATCCAGCGTTTTCAACAAAGCTGCTGATGATCAAATTGGTCGAGGTACCAATAAGGGTTAACGTACCGCCTAAGATGGCGGTATACGAGAGAGGGATCAATAACTTCGACGGGGCGTGTTGCTGGTTGCGCTTAATGGCGCCAATCAGCGATACCACCACCGCCGTATTATTAGTAAACGAAGAGAGCAGCGCCGTGGAGATACCCAACTTCGCCACGACGGTGCCTAATTTGCCCGTCGACAAAGAGCGGCTCACCCAGCTGATCAGACGCGTTTTTTCTAGCGCGCACGATGCCAAGATGAGCAGCACCAGCGTCACCAATGAGGCATTGGTGAAGTTAGAGGCGATCTCACTGACGTCAATCAAGCCGGCAATGAAGGCAATAAACGCTGCGCTGGCAAACAGATAGCTCGGTTTAACTCGTGTGCTGACTAAACAGGTCACAACCCCGACCAACAACGCCAGCACCACTCCTTGCTGCCACATTTCGCCTCTCCCTACTCGCTTACCTTGGCTTACTTCTGGCCAAGCAGTTGGCTGAGATCAGCCGCACCCCAATGAGGGAAGTGCTTACGAATCAGTGCATTGAGCTCAACTTCAAACTCAGAGAACTGACCTTCACCACGCGCAACCTGCGACAAGCTTTCGCGAATCAATCCCGCGCCGACTGTCACATTGGTTAAGCGATCAATCACGATAAAACCGCCGGTGTCTTGGCAAGCGAGGTATTTGTCCAGTGCGACCGACTCGTTCAAGGTCCATTCGCACAAACCGATCCCGTTTAACGGTAACTCGTCAGCACTGTGGCTCGAGAGGTTGTTGATATCGTACTGGTGACGAATCGTTTGCACCTGACCTACCGTTTTCTTACCCGCGATCTTGATGTCGTAATCACGTCCCGGTTTAAGCGGCTGCTCGGTCATCCATACCACATCGGCCAGCAGGTGGTTACTCGACTCCACAGAAGAGGACTCCAGTACGAGCAGATCGCCGCGGCTAATGTCGATTTCATCTTCCAGCGTCAACGTCACCGCAAGTCCGGCTTGCGCCTTCTCCAAATCGCCATCAAAGGTCACAATACGCGCCACCGTTGAGGTTTTGCCTGATGGCAACGCTTTAATTTTGTCACCTACGCTGACACTGCCAGAGGCAATCGTGCCGGCAAAGCCACGGAAATCGAGGTTCGGGCGGTTAACGTATTGCACAGGGAAGCGGAAATCGCCCACTTCTTTTTCGCTGTCTACATCGACAGACTCCAAAAGCTCAAGCAGTGATGGGCCTTTGAACCAGCTCATGTTGGCACTGGGCTCAACCACGTTATCGCCTTCGAGCGCTGACAGCGGGATGATCTGAATGTCCGTCTCACCTTGCAGGTTCTTGGAAAACTCAAGGTATTGCTCACGAATCTCTTCAAAGCGCTGCTGTGAGTAATCGACCAAGTCCATCTTGTTAACCGCCACCACAAAGTGCTTAAGACCAAGCAAATTAGAGATGAAGGAGTGACGACGCGTTTGATCCAAGACGCCCTTACGCGCATCGATCAAGATCACCGCCAGATCACAGGTTGACGCACCGGTCGCCATGTTACGCGTGTATTGCTCATGCCCCGGTGTATCCGCAATGATGAATTTGCGTTTTTGGGTAGAGAAATAACGGTAGGCCACATCAATGGTGATGCCCTGTTCACGTTCCGCTTGCAGACCATCGACCAACAGCGCCAAGTCTGGGCGCTCTCCGGTGGTGCCGACACGCTGAGAATCAGAGTGGACCGCCGCCAACTGATCTTCATAAATTTGTTTTGAGTCATGCAGCAAGCGACCGATCAAGGTACTCTTGCCGTCATCAACTGAGCCACACGTTAAGAATCTAAGTAGTGACTTGTATTGGTGCTGTTTTAGGTATCCCTCGATACCAAGCTCTGCGAGCTCCGCTACGACTGCGCTGTTCATTTTCTTTCCTTAGATCCTACTTAGAAGTAACCTTGACGTTTTTTGAGCTCCATCGATCCTGACTGATCGTGGTCGATCGCTCGACCTTGGCGCTCACTCGACGTCGCCACTAACATCTCTTCGATAATACCGGTCAACGTGTTGGCGGTGGACTCAATCGCCCCAGTCAGTGGGTAACAACCCAAGGTACGAAAACGCACGCTTTTCTCTTCCACCACTTCACCCGGTTGCAGCTTCATGCGCTCGTCATCGACCATGATCAACATGCCATCACGCTCAACAACAGGACGCGTATCCGCCAAGTACAAAGGCACAATCTCGATGTTCTCTAAGTAGATGTATTGCCAGATGTCGAGCTCAGTCCAGTTCGACAGTGGGAACACACGAATACTTTCGCCTTTGTTGATTTGACCGTTATAGGTGCGCCATAGCTCTGGACGCTGGTTTTTCGGGTCCCAGGTGTGGTTTTTATCTCGAAATGAGTAGACGCGCTCTTTCGCTCGAGACTTCTCTTCGTCACGGCGGGCACCGCCAAAGGCAGCGTCAAAGCCGTATTTGTTCAGCGCCTGCTTTAACCCTTGGGTTTTCATGATGTCCGTGTGTTTCGAAGAGCCATGATCGAATGGGTTGATGCCCATCGCCAGACCTTCTGGGTTCTTATGGACCAAAAGCTCAAAGCCATACTTCTTCGCGGTTCTATCGCGAAATTCGATCATTTCTCTAAACTTCCAGTCGGTATCGACGTGCAGCAATGGAAATGGGATCTTGCCTGGGTAAAACGCTTTACGCGCAAGATGCAGCATTACTGAGGAGTCTTTACCGATGGAGTACATCATCACAGGGTTATCAAACTCAGCGGCAACTTCGCGGATGATATGAATACTCTCCGCTTCCAGTTGCTTGAGGTGAGTTAAACGTTCTTGGTCCATGTTGGTGCTTCCTTTACGGCTCGCGTTGAGCTTCTGACTATTAAATTCAGGGTGATGTGCAAAAATTAAGCGCTATGCGCTCTGGCGGCCAAGTTGGCTTATGGGCGCCTCGGTTTGCTCGCGGGCAAACCAATCGAGCTTTTCGGACAACGCCACCACTTCACCGATCACAATCAATGACGGGGACTCGGCGCTTTTGGCCAATTCACTCAAATCGCTCAATTGACCTTTCAGTACGCGTTGGGCTTGCTGCGTACCACGCTCGATAATGGCAATTGGCGTGTGCGCGGCGCGGCCATGCGTAATCAACTGGCTTTGGATGCAATCGGACTTCATCAGCCCCATATAGATGACTAGCGTTTGATTGCCACGCGCCAATGTCGACCAATCCATCTCATCACGTTCGGCTTTGAGATGACCGGTAATAAACATCGCCGACTGAGCGTAATCTCGGTGCGTCAATGGAATGCCTGCGTAGGCCGTCGCGCCAGCAGCAGCGGTGATCCCTGGTACCACATGAAAGGCGATACCCGCGTCAGCCAACACTTCGAGCTCCTCTCCGCCGCGACCAAAAATAAACGGATCGCCACCTTTAATGCGCACGACTTTGTGCCCTTGCTGAGCAAAATCGACCAACAGTTGATTGGTTTTCTCTTGCGGTACGCTGTGGTGACCCGCACGTTTGCCGACGCAGACCAAAATGGTGTCGCTTGGCACGAGCGCCATGATCTCGTCTGACACCAAGTAGTCATACAGCACCACATCGGCCTGCTGTAAAAAGCGCAACGCTTTGAGCGTCAGCAACTCCACATCGCCTGGCCCTGCGCCAACCAATGCCACTTCACCGGCTTTCAAACCACTGCGGCCCATTGCGTGCAACGGCGGTAGGTTGCGCTCGACTTGGGGCTGGCGAAGTGGAAAGGGAGAGACAGTTTCCTTGTGCGCCATAACGTCATCCTTTTGCTAATCTATGGATGGCATTATGGCGCTGCGAACATATTACCTGAAATTCTAAAATTTCATTTTTTATACCAATTGCTGATAAGAGACGATTCTTGTGACACCGAATCGAGGCAAAAAGTGAGAGTTGGGCACCACAACCCGTTGATACCAACGGTTAAGATCACGTTTTCCTGATGAATGAAATTCTTGTTTCATACAACTTTGTTACATTATGCAGTACTGTTGACCCCCCTCATCGGAGCAAAAAATGAACGTAGCAGTGAAACCTCTCTCTCTGGCTGTCCTTAGCGGGATGCTGGTTATGGCCAGCCCAGCGATGGCAGAAACCATCAAACTTCGCATTATCGAGACCACCGACATCCACACCAACGTGATGGATTACGACTACTACAAAGACAAACCGTCACAAAAGATTGGTTTGACTCGCGCCGCAACCTTAGTCAAAGCCGCGCGCAGTGAAGTCGAAAACAGCGTCTTGGTTGATAACGGTGATTTGATTCAAGGCAGCCCAATGGGTGACTACATGGCGGCCAAAGGCATTGAGAAGGGCGAAGTTCACCCTGTTTACAAGGCAATGAATCAGCTTGGCTACGATGTGGGTAACATCGGTAACCACGAGTTCAACTACGGCTTAGAGTTTCTGGCAAAATCGCTGGAAGGTGCCGAGTTCCCTTATGTCAGCGCAAACGTTTTTGACCAAAAAACCGGTGAGCACTACTTCAAACCTTACCTGATTAAGTCGCACATGTTTAAAGATGTCGATGGTGTCGAGCACGAGATCAAAGTCGGCTACATCGGCTTCGTACCGCCACAAATCATGGTGTGGGATAAGAAAAACCTCGAAGGCAAAGTGTTTGCCAAAGACATCAAAGAATCAGCGATGGCCCTAGTGCCACAAATGAAGGCTGAAGGCGCAGATGTGATTGTCGCCATCCCGCACTCAGGCGTATCCTCTGATCCGCACAAAATGGGCGCAGAAAACTCCACTTACTATCTCTCTGAAGTAGAAGGCATTGATGCGATTGCGTTTGGTCACTCGCACGCCGTCTTCCCAGGGAAAGGCTTTGAAAACATCCAAGGTGTGGATAATGAAATGGGTACCATCAACGGCGTTGCCGCCGTCATGCCAGGACGTTGGGGCAGCCACGTTGGTGTGATTGACCTAGAGCTTAAGCAAGAAGGTGAGCAGTGGGTGGTGGTGAAAGGCCAGTCCGAAGCACGCCCAATCTTTGATTCAGCGACTAAACAGCCTATCGTCGACGCGGATGCCGGTATCGTCAAAGCGCTTGAAGCAGACCACAAAGCGACGCGCGACTTTGTCAATCAGCCGATTGGTAAAGCCAGCGACGTGATGTACAGCTT
Organism: Vibrio sp. R10-SG3-ISO3; assembly: GCF_059834225.1. Taxonomy (NCBI): domain Bacteria; kingdom Pseudomonadati; phylum Pseudomonadota; class Gammaproteobacteria; order Vibrionales; family Vibrionaceae; genus Vibrio; species Vibrio sp. R10-SG3-ISO3. The sequence goes on from NZ_JCBDHE010000030.1 coordinate 21,304, forward strand.
CCTCGCCTTGGTGCAAGACGATCCCACCGTACAAATCGTCAACCTTGCACAAAAAGATTACGTTGAGCGCTTTATCCAAGGCGATCCTGATTTATCAGACATCCCTGTGCTCTCAGCGGCAGCGCCATTTAAAGCGGGCGGTCGTAAAAACGATCCGAATAACTACACCGAAGTGGAGTCAGGTCAGTTGACCTTCCGTAACGCTGCGGATCTCTATCTCTACCCGAATACCTTGGTGGCGATGAAAGTCAGCGGTCACGAAGTGAAAGAGTGGCTAGAGTGTAGCGCCGGTCAATTTAAACAGATCGATACCAACAGCAGCGCCGCACAAAGCCTGATTGATTGGGATGGCTTCCGTACTTACAACTTTGACGTCATTGATGGGGTTAACTACCAGATTGATGTGACCCAGCCAGCGAAATACGACGGCAACTGTAACGTCATCAATGAAGATGCTGAGCGTATCGTCGGTTTGACTTATCAAGGGAAAGCGATTGATCTGAAACAGCCATTTATCATTGCGACCAACAACTACCGTGCGTACAGCAACAAGTTCCCAGGCACAGGTGCCGAGTTTGTTGCGTTTGACTCGCCAGATGAAAACCGCTCGGTTGTGGCTGCGTACATTACCCGCGTCAGTGAAGAAAACGGTGAGTTTGTACCAAGCGCAGACAACAACTGGTCTTTCGCCCCTATCCAATCGGATAAAAAACTCGATATCCGTTTCGAAACCTCACCGGGTGAAAAGGCAGCTAAGTTCATCGCAGATAAAGGTCAATATCCAATGGCCTTCGTTGAGAATGATGATGTAGGCTTTGCGGTCTACCAAATCGATCTGCAAAAATAGCACTTTGCTCAATCAGAGCGTCTTTCATTAAGCCGCAGTCACTGCGGCTTTTTTCTCTCTATTTTACAAAGATCGTTAATATTGCAGCCACTTATCTCAGGTTGATATGATGGCGTCCCTTATTTACCACCAATAGGTGTCCGATGGATTGGCAACTGCGTACCTTTGAAGCTTTGAGCAACCACGAACTGTATCAATTACTCAAACTAAGAGTGGATGTGTTTGTGGTCGAACAAACCTGCCCATACCCCGAGCTCGATGACAAAGACCCAATCACGGGGGTGTATCACCTACTGGGTTATGAGCAAGGCCAACTGGTCGCCTGCGCGCGCTTACTGCCTGCGGGGATCAGTTATCCGAGCGTCAGTATTGGCCGAGTGGCGACACATGAAAAAGCGCGTGGCAACGGGCTGGGTCATCAACTGTTGGAGCAAGCGATTCATCAATGCCAACGTTTGTGGCCAAACAGCGCAATTGAAATCGGCGCGCAGGAGCACTTAAGTGCCTTCTATGGCCGATATGGATTTGTTGCCACCTCTGAGGTCTATCTCGAAGATGGCATCCCTCATATTGATATGAAGCGAGAGAGTGGGGCTTGAGGGGCAAAGGGGAATGGGTAGCGGGCAGAGGGTAAGTGATTACTTACTGCGGCCAAATCCACCATCTGATAACCTAAAGAACATCACCGATTGCTGATTTTTCTCAAGCTGAAGAATATCAAGCTGACCTTCATCGGTCACTTTGTAGCGCACCAACTGGCCTTGGCGAATTTGACTAAGCGGTTTATCTTGCCCCTCGACTTTGACGAGTGCGTTTAAGTCCGCCATTGAGAGCCCATTGCGTCGAAACATCTCAGCTAGGGTATCGCCACTTTTCACCGTATCTTCTTGCCACGGGTTCGTGACTTGTCTTGGGTTTGTTACTTGTTCTTGATGTGAGACTGGCGTTGAGCTTTGCTGGCTCAGTGAGGTGGTGTTGATATCAATGGAGACACGTTGAGGTGACGCAACCTGCACCGAAGCCGTCTCCGGTGTCGACTGTGATGTGGGCAACATCAGCAAAATGACAAGTAGTGGAACCAGTACCATCAACCCACGTTGATGCCACTTAGGTAGACGATGCCAAAGCGCCTTGCCTTGCTCGGGTAACGTGCGCCATTTAGCCCCAAGGGGAGACGATGGGTTCGTCTCAGGCGTGCTTGAGTCGGGCTGACTAGGCCCTTGCTTTTTCAGCTTGAGTGCGCCCAACGGGTTTGAATGACGAAAGCGCGCCAACTGTGTTTTCAATACCTCAGCATAATCGACACGTTGTGGTTTCTTCTTTCTGCGATTCATCGCCCTATTTCTCCCAATACTACCCTGCCCCAAGTATAAAAATGATAATCAACCGAGTATAGGGATTTTGCGCGCGTTAAGTAATAACTCGGTCAAATCTCACGGAATTCTCATCGATAGGCGCATTTCACCCCGAGAGTGATGGTTATTCTCCCCCGAGAGTGACAGTTAAAAGGGCGCTATCGTTTCATCACTGTGTGAGAACTGGTAGACTTGATGACTTTATACACCCAACAAGAGAGACATCATGTCTGAAGTGAAATTTGAAACTGTAGAGCAAAAAGCCAGCTACGGAATCGGCCTACAAATGGGTCAACAACTTGCGGGTTCTGGTCTTGACGGCCTAAACGTTGACGCCATTGCTGCGGGTATCGCAACAGCATTGGTTGGTGACATGCCAGCAATCGAAGTAGACGAAATCAACAAAGCGCTGCAAGAGCTGCACACTCGTGCAGAAGCAGTACGTCAAGAAGCGGCAAAAGCGGCGGCGGCAGATGGCGAAGCCTTCCTAAAAGACAACGCTCTACGTCCAGAAGTGACCGTACTAGAGTCAGGTCTTCAGTACGAAATCATCACTGAAGGTACGGGTGAAATCCCAACTTCAGACAAGCAAGTTCGCGTTCACTACCACGGTGAATTGACTGACGGTACGGTATTTGACAGCTCAGTGTCTCGTGGCCAACCAGCAGAATTCCCAGTTACTGGCGTGATCAAAGGTTGGGTAGAAGCCCTACAACTGATGCCTGTTGGCTCAAAGTGGAAACTGTATATTCCTCAAGACCTTGCCTATGGTGAGCGCGGCGCTGGTGCGGCGATCCCTCCATTCGCAGCCTTGGTCTTCGAAGTCGAATTGCTGGCTATCCTGTAATAGCCTGGCAGAACAGCCGAAAGTTCAAGACAGACAGCGGTGCTCTATGAGCGCCGCTTTTTTTCATCTTGACGCAGAGATGGCTCTATTCACTGTGAGATGAGTGTGATACAAGTATCGCTTATGGAAGCAATATACCCATTGATCCATTCAATCACTCTGGCCTATCAGAGTGTTAAAGCGAACACTGCATGGAGGCTCTATGCGCAAACACCTTCTTACTGCGGCGCTGCTGGCTCTGTCTGCCGGACAAGCGCACGCCTTTCTCAATTCCATTACTGAAAAATCAAGCCAAGAGGGTTTGATGGACATGGTTAGCCAAGGGCTCAACCTGCAATCTTCACCAATAAGCGAGCTGTTGACCAGTCAGCTTCCTGTGACCAGCGAACAAGCGACAGCGGGCGGCGGCGCACTGTTGGCGTTCGCACAAAGTCAGTTATCTTCTGAAAACAGCAACGAATTAGAGTCTTTAGTACCTGGCCTCTCGCAACTCAACGATGCGGGTGGGCTCTTTAGTCAACTTGAAAGTATCGAGGCGGTGCGCGGCGTCTTTGAAAAAGTGGGTCTGGACCCTTCGATGATCAGCCAATTTGCGCCTGTAATCCTTGGCTATCTTAGCGACCAAGGCGCCAGTGACAGTCTATTAGGTTCACTCGGTGGACTCTGGACCGATTTAGAATAGTCGTCAGTGAGTAGAGTGGTGCTCTGCATTAAATCTTGATGTCTCGATGAGATAACGTACAGAGACATTACCTATACGACAGGCACAAAAAAGCCGAGCTAACGCTCGGCTTTTTCGTTATACGAACTGATTACTCAGCAGCTTCTTCAGCAGCTGGGCGATCAACAAGCTCAATGTAAGCCATTGGAGCTTTATCACCAGCACGGAAGCCAGCTTTTAGGATACGAGTGTAACCGCCCTGACGAGCAGCAAAACGTGGACCTAGTTCGTTAAATAGTTTTGCAACTACTTCGTTGTCACGAGTACGTGCAAATGCTAGACGACGGTTAGCAACGCTGTCAGTCTTAGCTAGTGTAATCAAAGGCTCAACTACGCGACGTAGCTCTTTTGCTTTTGGCAAAGTAGTCTTGATAACTTCATGACGTACTAGAGAGCTAGCCATGTTGCTGAACATCGCTTTGCGATGTGAGCTGTTGCGGTTGAGTTGACGACCACTCTTACGATGGCGCATGACCTAATCCTTCTAACTAGTATCGATTAATCTTCAGCGATAGACGCTGGTGGCCAGTTTTCTAGGCGCATGCCCAGAGACAGACCACGTGATGCAAGTACGTCTTTAATCTCAGTAAGAGATTTTTTACCAAGGTTTGGCGTTTTAAGTAGCTCAACCTCAGTGCGCTGTACAAGATCACCGATGTAGTGAATCGCTTCTGCTTTCAGACAGTTAGCAGAGCGAACTGTTAGTTCAAGATCGTCTACAGGACGCAGTAGGATCGGATCGAATTCTGGCTTCTCTTCCTTCTCCTCAGGTACACGTACATCACGAAGATCTACGAACGCATCCAATTGCTCAGCAAGAATAGTTGCTGCGCGACGGATTGCTTCCTCAGGGTCTAGAGTTCCGTTCGTTTCCATGTCGATAACAAGCTTGTCTAAGTCTGTACGCTGCTCTACACGAGCGGCTTCAACAGCGTAAGCAATCTTGTCTACTGGGCTGTACGTAGCGTCAACCAGTAGGCGGCCAATTGGACGCTCATCTTCTTCAGTATGGATACGAGCTGAAGCTGGAACGTAACCGCGACCACGTTCAACTTTGATACGCATAGCGATCTCAGCGTTGTCATCCGTTAGGTGACAAATTACGTGTTCTGGGTTAGCGATCTCTACATCACCATCATGGGTGATGTCACCTGCAACCACAGGGCCTGAGCCTGATTTGTTCAGTGTAATAAACACTTCATCTTTGCCTTCGGCAACGCGAACAGCCAAACCTTTAAGGTTTAGAAGAATTTCAAGAATATCTTCTTGAACGCCTTCTTTAGTGCTGTACTCGTGCAGAACGCCTTCAATTTCAACTTCAGTCACTGCGCAACCTGGCATAGACGAAAGTAAAATACGGCGAAGTGCATTACCTAGAGTGTGACCAAAGCCACGCTCTAATGGCTCAAGAGTTACTTTTGCGTGTGTCGTGCTGACTTGTTCGATGTCAACCAGACGTGGCTTAAGAAATTCTGTTACAGAACCCTGCATTGTGTCCTCTCTTTAGTTTAAACCTTACTTAGAGTAAAGCTCGACGATCAGTTGTTCGTTGATGTCAGCAGACAGATCAGAACGCTCAGGCAGACGCTTGAACGTACCTTCCATCTTAGTGCCATCTACTTCAATCCAAGTTGGTTTTTCGCGTTGTTCAGCAACTTCTAGTGCACCTTTGATGCGAGATTGCTGTTTCGCTTTTTCGCGAATAGAAACAACGTCGTTAGCCGCAACTTTGAAAGAAGGAACGTTTACCACTTTACCGTTAACTAGAATAGCTTTGTGGCTAACTAGCTGACGTGCTTCTGCGCGAGTTGCACCAAAGCCCATGCGGTAAACTACGTTATCAAGACGACCTTCAAGAAGCTGAAGCAGGTTTTCACCTGTGTTGCCTTTAAGGCGAGCAGCTTCTTTGTAGTAGTTACGGAATTGTTTTTCTAGAACGCCGTACATACGACGAACTTTTTGCTTCTCACGAAGCTGAACGCCATACTCAGATAGACGACCGCGACGAGCGCCGTGTACACCTGGTGCGTTATCAATTTTACACTTGGTATCGATCGCGCGTACACCAGACTTAAGGAATAAGTCAGTACCTTCGCGACGGCTAAGCTTCAGCTTAGGACCCAAATATCTTGCCATGATCTTTCTCCAGTAATCTAAAAAACGTTATACGCGACGTTTCTTAGGTGGACGACAACCGTTATGAGGGATTGGTGTAGCATCAACAATGTTTGTGATGCGGAAACCAGCAGCGTTCAGTGCGCGAACAGTAGATTCACGACCTGGACCTGGACCCTTAACCATAACTTCCAAGTTCTTTAGACCGTATTCTTTAGCCATTTCAGCACAACGCTCAGCAGCAACCTGTGCAGCGAACGGAGTAGACTTACGAGAACCACGGAAACCTGAACCACCTGCAGTAGCCCAAGCTAGTGCGTTACCTTGACGGTCAGTGATGGTTACGATTGTGTTGTTGAAAGAAGCATGGATGTGCGCAACGCCATCTGCAACTTGCTTGCGTACGCGCTTACGAGCGCGAGTTGGTTGTTTAGCCATTGTACTCTACCTTCCCGATTATTTCTTGATCGGCTTACGCGGACCCTTACGGGTGCGAGCGTTGGTTTTAGTACGCTGTCCACGTAGTGGTAGACTGCGACGATGACGAAGACCACGGTAACAACCAAGGTCCATAAGACGCTTGATGTTCATAGATACTTCACGACGTAGATCACCTTCTACAGTGTACTTAGCTACACCATCACGCAGTTGATCGATCTGCTCTTCAGTTAGTTCACTGATCTTAACATCTTCAGCAATACCCACTTCAGCTAGGATAGCTTGAGAGCGAGTTTTACCGATGCCGTAGATTGACGTTAGTGCAATCACAGCATGTTTCTGATCAGGAATGTTAATGCCTGCAATACGGGCCATTATTCACTCCTAGTGTTTCTTAAAAAGAATTAGCCGCAACAAAGCCCGTTATGGATACGTTGCGGAATACTACTTCTTTTGCACGCAAAAGGTAGGCCGAGGAATATACTCGACCTAACCTTCTATTTCAAGTAAAAATTTCTGCTAATTAGCCTTGGCGCTGCTTGTGCTTTGGCTCACTGCAAATCACGCGAACGACACCGTTACGCTTGATAACTTTACAGTTACGGCAGATTTTTTTAACGGAAGCACGAACTTTCATTGCTAAACTCCGTAAATGAAATCTGAGACTACCGCCGAATTAACGGCCATAACCTTTCAGATTCGCTTTCTTCAACACAGAATCATATTGTTGAGACATCATATGAGTCTGTACCTGTGCCATAAAGTCCATGATAACAACAACTACGATAAGTAGTGATGTACCGCCGAAGTAGAAACGTACGTTCCATGCGACCATCATGAACTCCGGAATCAGACAGATAAAGGTAATGTAAAGCGCGCCCGCAAGGGTTAGTCGCGTCATTACTTTATCAATGTACTTAGCTGTCTGCTCACCTGGGCGGATGCCGGGTACGAATGCACCTGACTTCTTCAAGTTATCTGCTGTTTCACGCGGGTTGAATACCAACGCCGTGTAGAAGAAACAGAAGAAAATAATCGCTGCTGCATAAAGCATTACATACAGAGGTTGACCTGGGCTAAGAGCCAAAGACACGTCAGTTAACCAACCGAACGCGCTGCTCTCACCGTTCTGACCGAACCACTGAGCCAATGTTCCTGGGAACAGGATAATGCTCGAAGCGAAGATTGCTGGAATAACACCGGCCATATTAATTTTTAATGGCAGATGCGTACTTTGCGCAGCAAATACTTTGCGACCTTGTTGACGCTTCGCGTAGTTGACAACGATACGACGTTGACCACGTTCCATGAAAACAACAAAGTAAATGACAGCGAAAGACAATACAGCAATCAACAGCAGAAGAAGTACATGCAATTCACCTTGACGCGCTTGCTCAATTGTTTGGCCGATTGCCGAAGGCAATCCAGCAACAATACCTGCAAAGATCAGCAACGAGATACCGTTACCAATTCCGCGCTCTGTAATTTGTTCACCTAACCACATAAGGAACATGGTACCGGTTACTAAACTTACGGTCGCAATAAGCGTAAACATGGTTTGGTTGATAACAACCAGATTGTCGACCATGTTTGGTAGGCCTGTTGCAATACCAATAGCTTGGAAGGTTGCAAGTACAAGCGTGCCGTAGCGTGTATATTGGCTTATCTTACGACGGCCTGCTTCACCCTCTTTTTTGAGTTCAGCTAACGCTGGATGAACTACAGTTAGCAGTTGGACAACAATCGATGCCGAAATGTACGGCATGATGCCCAACGCTAATATAGATGCACGCTCAAGAGCACCACCGGAGAACATGTTAAACATCTCTACGATGGTACCTTTTTGCTGTTCGAACAATTGGGCAAGTACAGCAGCATCAATACCAGGTAGTGGTACAAAGGAACCTGCACGGAATACCAAAAGTGCGCCTAAAACGAACAATAAACGCGACTTTAATTCCGCCAATCCATTCTTTGCACTACTAAAATCTTGTCCTGGTTTTTTAGCCATCTGTACCCTTCCTTCGAAGATTATTCTTCGATTTTACCGCCTGCAGCTTCGATTGCAGCTTTAGCGCCTTTAGTCACACGTAGACCTTTAACAGTCACTGCTTTGTTAATTTCACCAGAAAGAACAACTTTTACAAATTCGATGTTCTTAGTGATGACGTTAGCAGCTTTAAGGCTGTTTAGGTCAACCACGTCACCTGTTACTTTCGCTAGTTCAGCTAGACGAACTTCAGCAGACACTAGGCTCTTACGAGAAGTGAAACCGAACTTAGGTAGACGTTGTTTTAGAGGCATCTGACCGCCTTCAAAACCTGGACGAACACTGCCGCCAGAACGTGATTTTTGACCTTTGTGACCACGGCCACCAGTTTTACCAAGGCCAGAACCGATACCACGGCCAACTCGCTTCGCAGGAGTCTTAGCGCCCGCAGCCGGTGCTAGAGTATTCAAACGCATTCTGATTACTCCTCAACTTTAACCATGTAGTAAACCTTGTTGATCATACCGCGTACACACGGAGTATCTTCAAGTTCTACTGTATGGTTGATTTTACGAAGGCCCAGACCACGCAAAGTAGCTTTGTGCTTTGGTAGGCGACCAATTGAGCTTTTAGTTTGAGTAACTTTAATAGTTGCCATGGTGTTCTTACTCCGAAATAGATTCAACAGTTAGACCACGTTTAGCAGCAACCATGTCTGGTGACTTCATGCTACCTAGCGCATCGATCGTCGCACGAACGATGTTGATAGGGTTCGTAGAACCGTATGCTTTAGATAGTACGTTGTGTACACCTGCTACTTCTAGTACTGCACGCATCGCACCACCTGCGATAACACCTGTACCTTCAGCCGCTGGCTGCATGTAAACTTTAGAGCCCGAGTGGCGACCTTTTACCGGGTGGAAAAGTGTGCCTTCGTTAAGCGCGATCGTAGTCATGTTACGACGTGCTTTTTCCATTGCTTTTTGAATCGCTGCAGGTACTTCACGGGCTTTGCCGTAACCGAAACCTACGCGACCGTTACCGTCACCAACTACAGTTAGTGCAGTAAAGCTCATGATTCGACCGCCTTTAACCGTTTTAGATACACGGTTAACTGCGATTAGCTTTTCTTGCAAATCATTCGCTTGAACTTGTTGTTCTTTAGCCATCTTCCAACCCTACCTTAGAATTTCAGACCAGCTTCGCGAGCAGATTCTGCTAGCGCCGCTACTCGACCGTGGTATTGGAAACCAGAACGATCAAATGCAACTGCGTCAACGCCTTTTTCAAGCGCGCGCTCTGCAATAGCTTTACCTACTGCTTTTGCTGCATCGATGTTACCAGTGTTCTTCACTTGCTCACGGATCGCTTTTTCTACAGTAGAAGCTGCTGCGATTACCTCAGAGCCGTTTGATGCGATAACCTGTGCGTACACGTGACGAGGAGTACGGTGTACTACTAGGCGAGTTGCACCCAGTTCTGCAATCTTACGACGTGCGCGTGTAGCACGACGGATGCGAGATGCTTTCTTATCCATAGTGTTACCTTACTTCTTCTTAGCTTCTTTAGTACGCACATTTTCATCTGCGTAACGAACACCTTTGCCTTTGTATGGCTCAGGCTCACGGTAAGAACGAATGTCAGCCGCAACTTGACCAACTAGTTGTTTGTCACAACCAGTGATAACAATTTCAGTTTGGCTTGGACACTCAGCTTTGATACCCGCTGGCAACTCGTGCTCAACTGGGTGAGAGAAGCCTAGTGTTAGACCTACAGCGTTGCCTTTGATAGCAGCACGGTAACCAACACCTTTAAGAGTTAGCTTCTTGGTAAAGCCTTCAGTAACACCAACAACCATGTTGTTCACTAGAGCGCGAGCAGTACCTGCTTGAGCCCATGCGTTAGCAACACCTTCTTTAGGACCGAAAGTAAGGTTGTTCTCTTCCTGAGCGATAACAACAGCGTCGTTAAGAACGCGAGTTAGTTCGCCCTTCGCACCTTTTACAGTGATTTCTTGGCCGTTCAGTTTCACCTCTACGCCAGCTGGAATAGCGACAGGTGCTTTAGCAACACGAGACATTTTCTACTCCTATTACGCTACGTAAGCGATGATTTCACCACCAAGACCTGCTTTACGTGCAGCACGGTCTGACATCAGACCCTTGGAAGTTGAAACGATAGCAACACCAAGACCACCCATTACAGAAGGAAGTTCATCTTTCTTCTTGTAAACACGTAGACCTGGACGAGAAACACGTTTAAGTTGCTCGATTACTGGTTTCGCTTGGAAGTACTTAAGAGTAACTTCTAGCTCAGGTTTTACTTCGCCTTCAACAGCGAAATCAACGATGTAACCTTCAGCTTTTAGTAGTGCAGCAATTGCAACTTTAAGCTTTGAAGAAGGCATTTTAACAGAGACTTTGTCTGCTGCCTGACCGTTACGAATGCGGGTCAGCATATCCGAAATCGGATCTTGCATGCTCATATGATTTACTCCAAATGATTAAGTGGCAATTACCAGCTAGCCTTACGAAGTCCAGGAATCTCGCCTTTCATGCAAGCTTCGCGAACTTTGATACGGCTTAGACCGAACTTACGTAGGTAACCGTGTGGACGACCAGTTTGGTTACAACGGTTGCGCTGACGTGATGCACTTGAATCACGTGGAAGAGTTTGCAGTTTAAGCACTGCATCCCAACGATCTTCTTCAGATGCGTTTACATCGCTGATGATAGCTTTAAGAGCCGCACGCTTTTCAGCGAACTTAGCTACAAGCTTCGCACGCTTTGCTTCACGTGCTTTCATAGAATTTTTAGCCATAACAGTAACCCTTCACCTTACTTACGGAATGGGAAGTTAAAGGCAGCCAGCAGAGCACGGCCTTCCTCATCAGTACCAGCAGACGTCGTAATAGTGATGTCTAGACCGCGTACTCGATCAACTTTATCAAAGTCGATTTCCGGGAAGATGATTTGCTCGCGAACGCCCATGCTGTAGTTACCGCGACCGTCAAAAGACTTAGCGCTAACACCACGGAAGTCACGTACACGTGGAAGAGCGATCGAAATTAGACGCTCAAGAAAATCCCACATACGTTCGCCACGCAAGGTTACTTTACAACCGATAGGGTAGCCTTCACGAATTTTGAAGCCTGCAACAGATTTACGCGCTTTAGTGATAAGTGGCTTTTGACCAGAGATCGTTGCCATATCAGATGCTGCGTTTTCTAGCAGTTTCTTGTCGTTGATTGCTTCACCAACACCCATGTTAAGGGTGATTTTCTCGATTCTAGGGACTTGCATGACGCTTGAGTAACCGAACTGTTTGGTCAGTTCAGCGACTACAGACGACTTGTAGTAATCATGCAGTTTCGCCATAGTAGAACTCCAAATTACTTTCTATTAGTTAGAAACAGTTTCGCCGTTAGACTTGAAGAAACGAACTTTCTTGCCATCTTCGATACGGAAACCGATACGGTCAGCTTTACCAGTAGCTGCGTTGAAAATCGCCACGTTAGAAACGTCGATTGCTGCTTCTTGCTCTACGATACCGCCTTGGATACCCATAGCAGGAACAGGTTTCTGGTGTTTCTTAACAAGGTTGATACCTTCAACGATAACTTTACCAGTAGCTAGGACCTTAGTTACTTTACCTTTCTTGCCTTTATCTTTACCAGCAAGAACGATTACTTCGTCATTACGACGGATTTTAGCTGCCATCTTTACGTGCTCCTTACAGAACTTCTGGAGCCAGTGAAACGATCTTCATGAACTTATCGTTACGAAGTTCGCGTGTCACAGGACCAAAGATACGTGTACCGATTGGTTGCTCAGTATTGTCATTTAACAGTACGCAAGCATTACGGTCGAAGCGAATGACAGAACCGTCTGGACGACGTACGCCTTTACGGGTGCGAACTACCACCGCCTTCAGTACATCACCTTTTTTAACTTTACCGCGAGGAATTGCTTCCTTAACAGTAACTTTGATGATGTCACCGATATGTGCATAACGGCGGTGAGAGCCACCCAGAACCTTAATACACATTACGCTGCGAGCGCCTGAGTTATCAGCTGCGTCCAGCATACTTTGCATTTGGATCATGTTAGTGCTCCGCTAAATATATAAAAAAACTAGACCCTCACGGGTCGGGCTGCCTCTTTAAAAGGGACGCGAATTGTACCACCCTTTTTTTCACTTGGGTAGTCAAAAAATAAACGGCCCCAAAAAAACTTTTTGGAGCCGTTTCATCATAGAATTAACGAGATTACATCTTCGCTTTTTCTACAACTTTCACCAAAGTCCAAGACTTAGTCTTAGACAGTGGACGACACTCTGCGATTTCAACTTTGTCGCCTAGGCCACATTCGTTGTTCTCGTCATGTGCGTGTACTTTTGTCGTGCGTTTTACGAACTTACCGTAAATTGGGTGTTTTACGAAACGCTCGATAGCAACAGTGATAGACTTGTCCATCTTGTCGCTGATTACACGACCTTGTTGAGTACGTTTTACTTCGCTCATTATGCGCCTGCCTTCTCAGTCAAAACAGTTTTCACACGTGCGATATCACGGCGTACAGCTTTCAGAGTATGAGTTTGCTGTAGTTGACCAGTCGCAGCTTGCATGCGCAAGTTGAACTGTTCACGTAGCAAACCTAGAAGCTCTGCATTTAGCTCTTCAACGCTTTTTTCGCGTAGATCTTGTGCTTTCATCACATCACCTGCTTAGTTACAAATGTCGTCTTGAATGGCAGTTTACGAGCCGCTAGGCGGAACGCTTCACGTGCCAATTCTTCAGGTACACCACCCATTTCGTACATCACCTTACCAGGTTGGATTTGGGCTACCCAGTACTCAACGTTACCTTTACCCTTACCTTGACGAACTTCAAGTGGTTTCTCTGTGATAGGCTTGTCTGGGAACACACGGATCCAGATTTTACCTTGACGCTTAACGTGACGTGTCATTGCACGACGTGCCGCTTCGATTTGACGAGCAGTTAGACGACCACGGCCAACAGCTTTAAGACCGAATTCGCCGAAGCTTACATCAGTACCTTTAGCTAGACCACGGTTACGACCAGTCTGAACCTTACGGAACTTAGTACGTTTAGGTTGTAGCATCTGTCGACTCCTTACTTACGGCCTTTGCGCTGCTTCTTAGGCTTGTCGCCTTTAGGCTCTACAGCGTTAGCTGCTGGCATGCCGCCTAGGATCTCACCTTTGAAGATCCAAACTTTAATGCCGATTACACCGTATTGGGTGTGAGCCGAAGAAGTTGCGTAATCAATGTCAGCACGTAGAGTGTGTAGAGGCACACGGCCTTCACGGTACCACTCTGAACGTGCGATTTCAGCGCCGCCTAGACGACCGCTTACTTCCACTTTGATACCTTTAGCACCTAGACGCATTGCGTTTTGTACCGCGCGCTTCATAGCACGACGGAACATCACACGACGCTCTAGCTGAGACGCGATGCTGTCACCAACAAGTTGCGCATCCAGTTCAGGCTTACGTACTTCAGCGATGTTAATTTGCGCTGGTACACCTGCAATTTTAGCTACAGCTGCGCGTAGCTTCTCAACGTCTTCACCTTTCTTACCGATAACAACGCCTGGACGAGCAGTGTGAATAGTCACACGGATGCTCTTAGCAGGACGCTCGATAACGATACGTGAAAGAGACGCTTTCGAAAGTTCCTTAGTTAGGAACTGACGTACCTTGAAGTCGCCGTCTAGGTTGTCAGCGAATTCTTTGGTGTTAGCAAACCATGTAGCATTCCAAGGCTTAACGATGCCTAGACGAATACCATTAGGATGTACTTTTTGACCCATTGCTTACTCTCCTAGTCTCAAGCGTCTGCAACAACAACAGTGATGTGGCTTGAACGCTTCAAGATACGATCCGCACGACCTTTAGCACGAGGCATAATACGCTTCATGATCGGGCCTTCATCTACGAAGATTTTAGCGACTGATAGATCGTCGATATCTGCACCTTCGTTGTGCTCCGCGTTCGCGATAGCTGATTCAAGAACTTTCTTGATCAGTTCAGCCGCTTTTTTGTTGCTGAACGTCAAGATTTCTAGAGCTTGATCAACTGATTTACCACGAATTTGATCTGCAACTAAGCGAGCTTTCTGAGGCGAAATGCGAGCAAAGTTATGTTTAGCTACTGCTTCCATCATCTACTCCTTAACGCTTCTTAGCTTTCTTATCCGCAGCGTGACCGCGGTAAGTACGTGTTGGTGCGAATTCGCCCAGTTTGTGACCGATCATTTCTTCGGTAACGAAAACTGGAACGTGCTGACGACCATTATGGACAGCGATGGTCAAACCGATCATTGTTGGAATGATCATTGAGCGACGGGACCAAGTCTTAATAGGCTTTTTGTCTCCGCTTTCCACCGCTTTCTCTACCTTCTTCAGCAAGTGTAGGTCAATAAATGGACCTTTCTTGAGAGAACGTGGCATGGCTTATCCTCTTATATAGATTACTTGTTACGACGACGTACGATGTACTTGTCAGTGCGTTTGTTCTTACGGGTCTTGAAGCCTTTAGTTGGCATACCCCAAGGAGAAACTGGGTGACGACCACCAGATGTACGGCCTTCACCACCACCGTGTGGGTGGTCTACTGGGTTCATTACCACACCGCGAACGGTTGGACGAACACCGCGCCAGCGGTTAGCACCAGCTTTACCTAGTTCGCGTAGCATGTGCTCAGCGTTGCCTACTTCACCGATTGTTGCACGGCCTTCAGACAATACTTTGCGCATCTCACCAGAACGTAGACGGATAGTCACGTACGCACCGTCGCGAGCAACGATTTGAGCGTAAGCACCAGCCGAACGAGCTAGCTGAGCACCTTTACCAGGCTTAAGTTCAACACAGTGAACAGTAGAACCTACAGGGATGTTGCGCATCGGCAGGGTGTTACCTGCTTTGATAGGCGCATCAACACCAGATTGGATCTGATCACCAGCTTGAACACCTTTAGGTGCAATGATGTAACGACGCTCACCGTCTGCGTACAGAACTAGAGCGATGTTTGCGCTACGGTTTGGATCGTATTCTAGACGCTCAACTTTCGCTGGAATGCCATCTTTAGTACGTTTGAAATCGATAACGCGGTAGTGGTGTTTGTGACCACCGCCGATGTGACGTACTGTGATACGACCGTTGTTGTTACGACCACCGTTCTTAGAGTTTTTCTCTAGAAGAGGTGCGTAAGGCTTACCTTTGTGAAGGTCAGCGTTAACAACTTTAACTACGTGACGACGACCAGGGGAAGTCGGCTTACATTTAACAATAGCCATTGTTTAACTACTCCTGTTATTCCGCACCGCCAACGAAGTCAAGATCTTGACCTTCTTTCAAAGTAACGTACGCTTTCTTAACGTCGCTGCGGCGACCTTGGCGTAGACCTTGACGTTTGGTCTTACCCTTAGTGATAAGAGTATTTACAGACTTAACTTCAACTTCAAATAGCTTTTCTACGGCTGCTTTGATCTCTTTCTTAGTCGCATCTTTTGCTACTTTGAAAACGATAGTGTTCGCTTTCTCAGCAGCCATCGTTGCTTTTTCAGAGATGTGCGGTGCACGTAGAACTTTTAGGATACGCTCTTCAGTGATCATGCTAGCATCTCCTCAACTTGCTTAACTGCTTCAGCAGTCATTACAACTTTGTCGAACGCGATCAGTGAAACTGGGTCGATACCAGCAACATCACGTGCGTCAACTTTGTATAGGTTACGAGCCGCTAGGAATAGATTCTCATCTACTTCGCTAGTCACGATTAGAGCGTCAGTTAGCTCAAGCTCTTTCAGCTTAGCTACAAGCTCTTTAGTTTTTGGCGCTTCAACTGAGAAGTTATCAACAACGATTAGACGCTCTTGACGAACTAGCTCAGAAAGAATGCTCTTCATAGCACCACGGTACATTTTCTTGTTTACTTTTTGGCTGTGATCTTGTGGTTTCGCAGCAAAAGTAACACCACCTGTACGCCAGATTGGGCTACGGATTGTACCAGCACGAGCACGGCCAGTACCTTTTTGACGCCATGGCTTAGCGCCACCGCCAGAAACTTCTGAACGTGTTTTTTGAGCACGAGTACCTTGACGAGCACCTGCTGCGTACGCAACAACTACTTGGTGTACAAGAGCTTCGTTAAACTCACGTCCGAAAGTAGTTTCGGAAACAGTTAGTGCATCAGCACCTTTAACCATTAGTTCCATTACTTACTCCTGAGACGTTATGCTTTAACAGCTGGTTTAACGATCACGTTGCCGCCAGTTGAGCCTGGGACTGCACCTTTAATAAGAAGCAGGTTGCGCTCAGCGTCAACACGTACGATCTCTAGGTTTTGAGTCGTTACACGCTCAGCACCCATGTGACCTGCCATTTTCTTGCCTTTAAATACGCGACCTGGAGTCTGACATTGACCGATAGAACCAGGAGCACGGTGAGACAATGAGTTACCGTGAGTCATATCTTGAGTACGGAAGTTCCAACGCTTAACAGCGCCTTGGAAGCCTTTACCTTTCGATGTACCAGTAACGTCTACTTTCTTAGTTTCGTTGAACAGTTCAACAGTTAGCTCAGCGCCAACTTCAAACTCTTCGCCGTTTTCCAAACGGAATTCCCAAAGACCACGACCAGCTTCAACGCCAGCTTTAGCAAAGTGACCTGCTTCAGCTTTGTTTACGCGGTTGGCTTTCTTAGCACCAGCAGTTACCTGAATTGCTGCGTAGCCGTCTGTTTCAAGAGTTTTCACTTGAGAAACGCGGTTACCTTCAACTTCAACAACAGTAACTGGGATAGAAACGCCATCTTCAGTAAATACGCGGGTCATGCCCACTTTACGACCGATTAGACCAATCATTCTTCTAATCTCCCTTAACCTAGGCTAATTTGTACGTCAACGCCCGCTGCAAGGTCTAGACGCATCAGAGCATCAACAGTTTTGTCTGTTGGCTCAACGATGTCGATTAGACGTTTGTGAGTACGGATTTCGTACTGATCACGAGCATCTTTGTTAACGTGTGGAGAGATAAGAACTGTGAAACGCTCTTTACGAGTTGGCAGTGGGATTGGACCACGAACCTGTGCGCCAGTGCGCTTAGCTGTTTCAACGATCTCCGCTGTAGAAGCGTCGATTAGTTTGTAATCGAAAGCTTTTAGGCGGATACGAATACGTTGGTTCTGCATGAGACAGAGCTCCAATAGTTATTTATTACACAAACAATATCGCCACTCAGACTCGCTAAGGCGAGAGAATGTACGATTGATTTATGTGAAACCGTAGCATCCAAGATTAGGACGCATTGTCAGCTAATTTTCGATTAGCTCTCGAGAAGAGAAACATTGCTGTTTGTTTTCAAGAGGTGAACTAATTGTATTAACCGCGAACATAAGCTGAGTTTACATTACCTAATTTACCAAGCGGTAAATCAGCTCCTCGCTGCTCATTGGTTCACAACTGGCTTAACCAGTGCGGGGGATTATACAGATCACAGTTTCACATGCAAGGGTTGTTTGAAAAATAGTCGCAGAAAAAGAGGGGGGAGAAAAAGAAGTGCCTAGTTTCTAGTTCCTAGAAGGAGCGTATAGAGAGCCAGAGGGGTGCTTAAAGAAAGTGAGAGGGGAAGAAGAAAAAAGTGAAAAGAAGTGCCTAGTTCCTAGAAGTCGCCCTCTAGGAACTAGGCACTCGCCACTAGGACCTTACCCCAACCTCTGACGGACGGCTTCGAAGAGGCAGATGCCTGAAGCAACCGAGACGTTTAAGCTCGAGACTGAGCCGGCCATTGGGATTTTGATTAGGTCATCACAGGTCTCGCGCGTTAGGCGGCGCATACCGTCTCCTTCGGCACCCATGACGATGGCCAGTGGGCCAGTCAGTTTGGCTTGATAGATATCGTGCGTCGCCTCGCCAGCGGTGCCGACAAACCAGATGCCCTGCTCTTGCAAGCTGCGCATCGTGCGCGCCAGATTAGTCACGCGCACTAAGGGTACGGTTTCTGCTGCGCCACACGCCACTTTGCTAACCGTTGCCGTCATTGGCGCCGACTTATCTTTCGGCACGATGACCGCGCAAACACCCGCCGCATCAGCGTTACGTAGGCAAGCACCTAAGTTATGGGGATCGGTCACCCCATCCAGTACTAGCAGCAGTGGATTGTCGTGCTTGGCGATAATGTCATCCAAATCATGCTCGTTGAGCGGCTTGGCGGGCTTAACACGAGCAATCACACCTTGGTGATTGGCGCCATGCGCTTTGTCGTCGAGGGTTTTGCGCGTCATCTGCTGGATGGAAACGCCTACCGCTTGCAACTCGTTGAGGATAGGTAGCAGGCGGTCGTCTTGACGCCCTTTAAGAACATACGCTTCAACAAAACGTTCAGGCTCTTTGGCCAACACTGCTTTGACGGCGTGGATGCCATAAATAAATTCGTTACTCATTAGTTAACCTGTTTTGATTCAAGAGAGAGGCGTGATGCGCCCCTCTCTTCGATAGATTATCGTGTGGCTTTTTTCGGCTTACGACCGGGCTTTTTCTTGATGGCCTTTTTGACTTTTGGCTTTTTCGCCCCCTCAGCGCTCGCGTCGCCACGAGACTGACCTTTCGCGCCCGCTTTACCGCGCTCAGTGTCAGGACGCTTAGTCGGCTCCACTGCAGGGATGGCGCGGCGCTCGCCTTTTCCGCTGGCGTTACGCTTCTTCTCTTTTGCTTTACGCTGCGCTTCTGCCGCGCGTTTTTTCGACGTTTTGCCTTTACCACGTGGCACTCGGCTACTTTCCACCAACTCAAAATCGATCTGTCTGTCGTCCAAGTTAACCGACAGCACCTTCACTTTGACGCTATCGCCAAGACGATAAATGGCGCCAAAGCTCTCGCCGATCAAGCGCTGGCCGATTGGATCAAACTGATAGTAGTCGTTCGCCAAGTTAGAGATGTGCACTAAGCCATCGATGTGCAACTCACTCAAACGGACAAAGAAGCCAAAGCCCGTGACGTTGGCAATCACACCGTCTAGCTCTTCACCAACATGATCTTGCATGTACTCACATTTGAGCCAATCCGACACCTCACGCGTCGCGTCATCAGCGCGGCGTTCGGTCATCGAACACTGCTCACCGTAGAAGTCCATGTCATCAAATGAATAGTGGTAGCCGCCTGTTGGGGTCCAGCGATCGTGATTAGTGCCCGCTTGTTTGGCAATCAAATACTTAATCGCGCGATGAAGCAGCAAGTCTGGGTAACGACGAATCGGCGACGTAAAGTGCGCGTAACGCTTCAACGCCAAGCCAAAGTGGCCACAGTTGTCGGCATTGTACACCGCTTGCTTCATCGAGCGTAGTAGCATGGTTTGAATCAGCTCTTTATCAGGGCGCTCACCGATATGCTTCATCAAATCCGCATAATCCGTAGGAGAAGGCTCCAAACCGCCTTTCAAATCCAAGCCAAGCTCAGCCAAGAAATCTCTAAAGCCCGTTAAGCGCTCCTCGCCCGGCGTTTCGTGAATACGATATAGCGCTGGCTCTTTGGCTTTTTCCACCAAGGAAGCCGAGGCGATGTTGGCCAGAATCATACACTCTTCAATGATCTTGTGCGCATCGTTACGCACCACAGGCTCAATACTTTCGATTTTACGCTGCGCATTGAAGATAAATTTGGTTTCGACACTTTCAAACTCGATCGCCCCACGCTGATCGCGCGCTTCTTTTAGCACTTTGTACATCGCGTGCAGCTGCTCAAGATGCGGCACCAAAGCTTGGTAGCGCTCACGCAGCTCTTCATCCCCTTCGAGGATGTCATGCACTTTGCTGTAGGTCAGACGCGCGTGAGAATTCATCACCGCTTCGTAATGCTTGTAGCCTGACAGCTTGCCGGTTTCTGAGATGGTCATCTCGCACACCATACACAAGCGGTCCACCTGTGGATTCAGTGAACAGAGTCCGTTAGAGAGTACCTCAGGCAACATTGGCACCACTTGTGATGGGAAGTAGACCGAGTTACCACGGTTGATGGCCTCTTTATCTAACGCGCTATCGGTACGAACGTAATAGCTGACATCCGCAATCGCCACCCAGAGACGCCAGCCGCCCCCTTTCTTCGCTTCACAGTAGACAGCATCATCGAAATCGCGCGCGTCTTCGCCATCAATGGTGACCAATGGCAAGTCGCGCAAGTCAACACGACCGACTTTCGCCTCTTCCGGGACCTCTTCACCCAGGCCTTCAATCTGCTTCTCAACCGCTTCGGGCCATTCGTGAGGAATTTGGTGGGTACGAATGGCAATTTGCGTCTCCATACCTGGCGCCATATTCTCACCCAAAACTTCAACCACTTTGCCCATCATGCCACGTGAGCGTGAGCCACGGTCGGTCAATTCAATTACGACCACGTTGCCCATACGAGCCCCTGCTCGCTGGTCATTAGGAATCAAAATATCTTGGCTAATTCGAGAGTCATCCGGCACCACATAGGAGTAGCCATACTCCATGAAAAAGCGGCCGACGATCTGCGTCTGACGCTCTTCCAACACACGCACCAGGCGCCCTTCTTTGCGGCCGCGCTTCGAGTTATCGGTCGGTTGCACTAAGACGTAATCACCATGAATGATGTTTTTCATCTGATGATGCGGCAACACGATGTCGTTATCTTTGCCGACACTGCCTTCCGGTCGGACCCAACCATGACCGTCTTTATGGCCAATCACATAGCCTTTCACCATCTCGAGTTTTTCTGGCAAGGCGTAACATTGACGGCGCGTAAACACCAACTGCCCGTCACGCTCCATCGCGCGCAAACGGCGGCGCAAACCTTCGTATTGCTCTTCGCCTTCGAGTTTGAGCGCCTCAAACAGATCGTTGCGGTTCATGGGCACTCCCGCGTTAGTGAGATACTCAAGAATGTACTCACGACTTGGGATGGGGTTTTCGTAATTTTCAGATTCACGATCGGCAAACGGATCGTTGGGCATTGTGTCAGACATAGGCACGCCTATTTTTTCCAGAGGAGTTAATAACAGTATATCGGCTCAAGTGAGCTTTTAATACTAAGCTAGCGTTTTTAAAGTGAAAGGTGGTCTTTTTAGGCAGAGTTTGCAAGTAGAAGGGTTAGCGGATAAAAGGTGAGGAGATAAAAGCAAAATACCCAGCCGAGCTGAGTATCACCATCACTGGCCACAAAGGCCAATCCAGAGTGCAGGTTGGATAAGCCGCGTGGTGTCTGTTTCGAATTCTAAGTCCGTCGCCTGCTAGCGCGAGCCCCGCCCCCTAGCAGAACGAGTGCGTTACCAGAACGTGTCGCGTTTTTTGGCGCGCGCGATGATGTTTTGCGGCATACGGCGCTCCAGCCCCTGACGCAAAATAGAGATGCGTTTGTGGGTGCGCTGATCCGCGGTGACGGAGTTGTAGAGCCAGCGGTAGGCATCTTCATAATCGAGCGGGCTGCCATAATCACGCAGCAGCAATTCTGCCAGATGAATACGCGCGTTCAGGTTGCCCATCGCAGCGGCTTCACGCAGATAAGGAATCGCGCGCTCTTTGTCTTCTTGTACCAAGGTGCCTCGAGAGTAGTAACGCCCGAGCTGCTCCAGCGCGGCAGGTAAACCTTGATGGGCAGCGTTCTCCATATAGTAGAGACCCAGTTCCACATCCTGCTCCACACACACACCCCACGCCAACATATCGCCATACAAAAACTCGTAAGACGGTAGGCTAATGCGCGTTGCGCGCGCGACAATGTCTTCCACCAGCTGACATTTGTCGGCTTTGACTTGCTCAAGGTGCTTGTTGTCGTTAATCAGTTTGATCAGTTCAGCTTCGGTATAAATCGGGACCGGTTCACCAATCTCCGCTAGCTCATTCGCGGTGACCGTTTGAGCGCCCAACATCAATACCATCGAAGCCGCTAACGTTTTTAGCGTCATTATCTGCACTCTTTACTTCGATTGTTTGTCCATTGTTAACTGGGATGCGCGACTCAACACTACACCTCAATTGTGAGCGACCACCACCGAATGACTCCACTGCTGGAGTCGACGCCAACAAACCGGCGAAAGAGGTGGCAAGCTTGAACCTTATATCGACCAAGATTGATAACTCTTTAATCAAAATTGCCGCTACAAGGCAAATTGTTGCCGCGAAAGGGAGAGAATTCAAGCTGTAAAGACATAAAAAAACCAGCGCAAGAGCGCTGGTTTATCACATTCACTATTCACCGTTGTGGCAGCCAGTAGCGAGTAGGGCTGCCAGCCTAGATTAGGCGTTAAACGGGTGAACTTTGATGATGGTTTCGTTACGGTCAGGACCGGTTGAGATGATGTCAACAGGCACGCCGGTGAGCTCTTCAATACGCTTGATATAGTTCAGCGCAGCTTGAGGCAAATCATCGATAGACTTGGCACCGAAGGTGTTCTCAGACCAACCAGGCATGGTTTCGTAGATAGGGGTTGCCTTCTCGAACGCTTCTGCCGCCATTGGTGACACTTCAAGGATAGCGCCATCATCCATCTTGTAACCCGTACAGATTTTCAGCTCTTTCAAGCCATCCAGTACGTCCAATTTCGTCAAACAGAAACCGGACACTGAGTTGATTTGGATCGCGCGGCGCATTGCGACAGCGTCAAACCAACCGGTACGACGTAGACGACCTGTCGTTGCACCAAACTCGTGGCCAACCGTGCCTAGGTGTTTACCGATAGGATCTTGCTTGTCTTGACCATCGTACAGTTCCGTCGGGAATGGGCCTGCACCAACACGTGTGCAGTACGCTTTCGCGATACCAAGAATGTAACCAATGTGACGAGGACCAAAGCCAGAGCCTGCCGCAACACCACCTGCTGTAGTGTTCGATGAGGTCACGTATGGGTAAGTACCGTGGTCGATATCAAGCAGTGTGCCTTGTGCACCTTCGAACATGATCTTGTCGCCGCGCTTACGAGCCGCATCCAGTTCGTCAGTGACATCAATCACCATAGAAGTGAGAAGGTCTGCGTAGCCTTTGGCTTGCTCAAGCACTTCGTCATAGCTCACCGCTTCCGCTTTGTAGAAATTCACAAGCTGGAAGTTGTGGTATTCCATCACTTCTTTCAGTTTCTCAGCAAACGCGTCCATGTCGAACAGATCGCCAACACGAAGACCACGGCGCGCCACTTTATCTTCATACGCAGGACCGATACCACGGCCTGTTGTACCGATCGCTTTTTTACCACGCGCAACTTCACGCGCTTGGTCCATAGCGATGTGGTATGGAAGAATAAGAGGACAGGCTTCAGAAATGAAAAGACGCTCGCGCACTGGAATGCCGCGCTCTTCAAGAGGTTTCATTTCTTTCAGTAACGCTTCTGGCGAAAGAACAACGCCATTACCGATAACACATTTAACGTTATCGCGAAGAATACCTGATGGAATTAAGTGGAGAACGGTTTTTTCACCGTCAATGACTAGAGTGTGACCTGCGTTGTGACCGCCTTGGTAGCGAACCACATATTTTGCATCTTCAGTTAAAAGGTCTACGATTTTACCTTTACCTTCGTCACCCCATTGGGTGCCCAGAACGACTACGTTATTTCCCATCTTTCCAAGTCTGATTGCTAGTTAAAAAAGGATTCTAGCACCGAATCACACTTCGTGCAGTCATTTTTTAATCATCCCAAAGGAAACCCCGCTAGTGCTCTGGTACGCAACGAGATTTTCAGATCCTATTATCCATTTTGACTCACAGTCAGTGGCGGCTTTCATTCATCGGCGTAAATTTTCACACATAAATTACCCGCGGCATCAATACTAGCGCGATACATGCCTGAGCTGTTCATGGCAAAGTGCACTTGCCCGTGCGCATCGAGAGCAATCAGGCCACCTTCTCCACCTAACGATTTGAGCTCCCCTTGAATGATGCTGTCGCTGGCTTGCTGGACGCTCTCCTTGAGATAGCGCATGCGCGCCGCAACATCAACGGCCACGGTTTTGCGAATGAAGTACTCACCCATTCCCGTGGTGGAGACCGCCACAACGCCATTTTCTGCGTACGTGCCCGCGCCAATCAACGCAGAGTCACCGACTCGGCCATACTTCTTGTTGGTGATACCGCCGGTGCTGGTTGCCGCTGCCAAATTCCCGTTGGCATCGAGCGCCACCGCTCCGACCGTGCCGTACTTGTTGTCATCCGGATAGCGCGACTCCGACAGGGCAAACATCCCTTTCTCTTTCATCGACTGAAGCTGCTCATAGCGGCGCTCGGTAAAAAAGTAATCTTGCTCGGTATAGGTATAGCCGTGCTCAAAGGCGAACGCTTCCGCGCCCTCTCCGATCAAGAGCACATGGTCGCTCTTCTGCATCACTGAGCGGGCAACTTCTACCGGATTTTTAATATGGCGCACCCCCGCCACCGCGCCAGCATCACACTGGGCGCCATGCATCACTGAGGCATCCATCTCGACAAACTCTTTGTGGGTCAGCACCGAGCCTTTCCCTGCATTGAAGTGCGGCGAGTCTTCCAGCACTTTCACCGCCGCGACCGCCGCATCGAGCGCGTCGCCACCGGCCGCTAACAAGCAGTGCCCAGCGCGCACCGCGCTCTCTAAATCAGACAATATGGCCGCTTTTAGTGAGTCGCTCATTTGCTCTCGCAGTATGGTCCCAGCCCCACCATGTATGGCGATTGAAATCGGTGAATTCACTCTTTTCTCCTTAACGTGGCTCAGTCAGCCTATCCCCAAACAACAAAAAAAGCGCAAGTCGATCACTCAACTCACGCTCCTGTTAGCTTTTTAGCCTCTCTGCCCACCTCTAGGAACTAGCCACTAGAAACTAGGCACTCACTATTAATGCGAGCCGCAACCACCGCCACCGCAGCAACCGTCTTTTTTCTCGCCATGGTCATGGCCTTCACCGCCACAACAGCCGCCTTCGTGCTCGTGGTCGTGACCACCCGCTTGATGTACGTGACCGTGCTCGATCTCTTCCGCTGTCGCTTCACGTAGCGCAACCACTTCCACATCAAACGTCAGCGTTTGACCTGCAAGCATATGGTTACCATCAACCACCACTTCATCACCGTCTACTTCTGTCACTTCGACAGGAATAGGACCTTGGTCAGTGTCTGCTAGAAAGCGCATGCCCACTTCAATTTGATCCACACCTTGGAATACGTCAGCAGGAACGCGCTGAACCAATGCGTCATTATGCTCGCCGTACGCTTCTTCTGGTGAAACCGTCACAGAGAACTTCGCACCTGCTTCTTTGCCTTCAAGCGCAGTTTCCAAACCCGTGATCAGGTTGTTGTTACCGTGTAGGTAATCTAGCGGCGCATCGGCAGTTGATTGGTCAACGACAACGCCGTCTTCCATTTTCACTTGGTAAGCAAGGCTTACAACTACGTTCTTTTCGATTTTCATAATGACTCCAAGGAGAGTGAATAACGGAGCAACACAAACGCTCC
This sequence comes from Vibrio sp. R10-SG3-ISO3, assembly GCF_059834225.1. Taxonomy (NCBI): domain Bacteria; kingdom Pseudomonadati; phylum Pseudomonadota; class Gammaproteobacteria; order Vibrionales; family Vibrionaceae; genus Vibrio; species Vibrio sp. R10-SG3-ISO3. Next base: position 47,064 of record NZ_JCBDHE010000030.1, read on the forward strand.
GTAAAATAGTGTCGTCTAAGCGGACATTATGGGGATGATTTTTATAAACTCAATCAATCTGGCTTAAAAATACCGATCATATCTTGACCAGCATGCGGCGTTTTCTCCACCTCTTGCGGTTTTCGTTGATCGGTGTGCTGGCATTCCACGCACTCGACCCACTCAATATTGTTCTCTATCCACCAGCGCAGGGTATCTTGAGCTTGGCAATGTGGGCAACTCGCCCCAGCTATAAATCGTTTTTTCATGGTGCTCTTGTTATTGGGTTTGTAGGGTTATGGGTTATCGGTTATGGGAAGCGTAGAGCTTGATGAGCTCAATCCCAGTAGTTTTTCGATTGCTGGTCGCTTTCCATCTCACGACCAAAAATCTCTTCCAGCTCTTTACGCGCCTCTTTGGCTCTCAGCGCCAACTGCTTATCTTCGTTGTGCTGTGGCAGAAGCTCTTTGAGCATCGCATTGTCTAACTTTCTAAAGTGCGCCTCAGCACGTTTGGCCTGATAGGGGTGCATGCCCATCTCAACCAAGGCTTGACGCCCTAAGTCTAACGCGCCCAAAAAGGTTTCGCGCGAATAGTTGTCTACACCGTGACTGAGAAGCTGATACGCCTCCACTCGGCTGCGCGCACGAGCAAGCAGCTTTAGGTGCGGAAAATAGTGCTGACAAAGCTCAACGATCTTCATGATTTCATCCGGTGAGTCGGTACAGATGATCATCGCTTCCGCCTTGTCGGCGCCGGCGGCACGCAGTAAATCCAGTTGCGTCGCGTCACCATAAAATACCTTGTAGCCATATTTACGCAGCAGCTTAATTTGGCTGGCGTCACTTTCCAATACGGTCACTTTGATTTTGTTGGCGTACATAAGTCGACCCACAATCTGCCCAAAACGACCAAAACCGGCAATGATCACCCGCGGACGTTTGTTGATGATGTCGCTTTGCGCCGACTGACCTGAGGTATTGAGCCCGCGTGCATACCACTTGTTCTGCGCCATCAACAGCAAGGGCGTGGTGACCATAGAGAGGCTGACCACCACCAATAAAAACGCGGTTTGATCTTTACTCAACAACCCTTGGCTGCTCGCAGCGGTAAAAATCACAAACGCAAACTCACCGCCTTGACTCAAAATGGCTGCCATTTTACTGCGGGCTTTGGGTCGGCTTCCCGACGCCTTAGCCAGCAAGTACAAAATCAGCCCTTTGATCGATACCAGGCCAATCACCGATATCAGCACCGCCAACGGCTCTAGCGCCAACAGACCAAGATTGACCGCCATGCCTACGGCAATAAAAAACAGCCCAAGCAACAAGCCTTTAAACGGCTCAATCGCTATCTCGAGCTCATGTCGGTATTCACTTTCTGCCAGCAGCACGCCCGCAAGAAAGGTCCCGAGCGCCATGGATAGCCCCAAAGACTGCATCAACAAAGCGATGCCGATCACCAGCAGCAAGGCACACGCGGTAAACAACTCTCGAACACCACTTAATACGATGTAGCGAAACAAAGGGCGCAATAAATAGTGACCACCGACCAGCAAACCTATCACGCCGCCGACCATCCACACGGCGCTGAGCCAATCACCACTGGTGTGCCCAGCCAGAAGCGGCAACACCGCCAGCATAGGGATCACCGCAATATCTTGAAACAACAGCACCGCAAACCCTGACTGCCCGGCCTCACTGCCGCCTAGCCCTTGCTCTTCAATCACTTTCAAGGCGATAGCGGTAGATGAAAGTGCCAGTCCCATACCGATCACCACGCTGGTTTGCCAACTCACGCCAAAGAGATTGGCAATACTCGCCAATACGAGCGTAGTCAACACCACTTGAGCGCCGCCCAAGCCTAAAATCGGCCCTTTCATTTTCAGCAGTTTTTTGGGATTGAGCTCAAGGCCAATCAAAAACAGCAGCAGCACCACACCAAATTCGGCAAAATGGAGAATCGCTTCCACATCACTAATCAGCCCCAGTCCCCAAGGACCAATCGCCACGCCCGCCAACAGATAACCGAGCACAGAGCCCAGGCCTAAACGCTGAGCCAGTGGCACCGCCACCACCGCAGCGGTCAGGAAAATCACACTGCTTTGCAGAAAATCACTTTCCAGAGCCATCTTGCCCCCCTTGTGCGCGCGCTTTCGCCTCGCTCAGCTCGGCCCCCGTAGTCATCGGCGCAAGCGGATCGTTGAGCCATTGACGGTACTCTTCGGCATGTTGATAACGCTCCAAGTCAGTCACATTGCGCGCCCAGTAAAGCACCAGCGGTTCAATCCACTCCATTTGACACAAGGCGGCGGTCAACTCAAACGGCTGCAAAATCTCGGACAGTGGATAGCGGTTGTAGCCCGATTTGGCGTACGCATCAAAATGACCGCCTGTGGTGATCACGCTGCGCCACACTTTGCCCTTGAGCGCTTCGCCTTTGCCAAAGGCAAATCCTTTGCTTAACACGCGATCGATCCACTCTTTAAGCAGCGCCGGACAAGAGTACATATAAAGAGGGTGATGAAAGACAATTACATCGTGCTCGAGCAGTAGTTGGTGCTCAGCAGCGACATCAATAAAGAATTCAGGATAGTGCGCGTACAAATCGCGCACAGTAACGTGCTCAAGTGAGGCTATTTTCTTAAGCATGATCGTATTGGCCACTGAACCTTGCGACTCTGGGTGCGCGTACAGCACCAGCACTTTAGGTTTATGCTTAAGTGTCTGCTTAGACGTGGGGGTCGATGACAGTTCCATCCGTGAATCACCATCCATTCTTCTCTGTTGCCTTTGACAATACGTGGTTCGCTGCTATTTCTCAATGCTAATCAATCAATTCACACCACCAATAGGCCCAAGAAAAGCGCAACCCGAAACAACACATACGCCAGCAACACCGACGCAATGATCGACTTTTTACGCCAATCCCCCTACTATGCGACGCAAGACCAGTCCACATCGCGAGAACCCAACGGGTAACATTATGATCACCTTTTCTGACATCGAATTGCTGCGCGGCGGCAAACCCCTGCTTGAACACGCTACGGCGACGATTCATCCGGGGGACAAAGTCGGCCTAGTCGGCAAAAACGGTTGTGGTAAATCCACACTATTTGCGCTGATCAAAGACGAACTCTCTATCGATGGCGGAAACTTCACTAAACCCGCTCACTGGGAACTCTCTTGGGTGGCTCAGGAAACGCCCGCCCTAGAGCGCTGCGCCCTTGAGTATGTGATTGATGGTGACCGCGAGTATCGTGCACTGGAAGCGCAATTGGCCGAAGCGGAACAGAAAGACAACGGCACGCTCGTCGCTGAGATCCACGGCAAAATCGAAACCATTGGCGGCTACAGCATTAAAGCGCGCGCCGCGGAGCTGCTCGATGGCTTAGGCTTTAGCCAAACGCAGATGAGCTGGAATTTGACCCAATTTTCCGGTGGTTGGCGGATGCGCCTTAACTTAGCGCAGGCGCTGCTGTGTCGCTCTGACTTGCTGCTGCTCGACGAACCGACCAACCACTTAGATCTGGATGCCGTGATGTGGCTTGAGCGCTGGCTGCAAAATTACCCGGGTACTTTAATCTTGATTTCTCACGACCGAGACTTTCTCGATCCGATTGTCGGTCGCATCATTCATATCGAGAATCAGACGATGAATGAGTACACCGGTAACTATTCGTCATTTGAAGAGCAGCGCGCGCAAAAACTGATCCTGCAACAAGCGCAATTTCAGAAGCAGCAGAAACAGATGGCGCACATGCAAAGCTACATCGACCGTTTCCGCTACAAAGCCTCCAAAGCGCGCCAAGCGCAAAGCCGCATTAAGGCGTTGGAGCGCATGGAGAAAGTCCTGCCGGCACAATTTGATAACCCGTTTAGCTTTGAGTTCCGTGAGCCGTTGGCCCTACCTAACCCAATCATCATGATGGATGAGGTCAGTGCCGGTTATGGCGATGCCTTAATCCTCGACAAAATTCGTCTCAACCTGGTTCCTGGCAGCCGAATTGGCCTGCTCGGGCGCAACGGCGCCGGTAAGTCAACGCTGATCAAACTGCTCTCGCGTGAGCTCAAGCCTCAAGGTGGCGATTTGACCTACTCACAAGGGGTCAAAATTGGCTACTTTGCCCAGCATCAGCTCGAAACCTTGCATCCCGAAGAGACGCCATTACAACACATGATGCAAATCGCCCCGGATAAAAACGAGCTAGAGCTGCGTAACTATCTTGGCAGCTTTGGCTTTCAAGGTGATAAGGCACTGGAAAAAGTCGCGCCCTTCTCCGGCGGCGAAAAAGCGCGCTTGGTGCTGGCGCTGATTGTGTGGCAAAAACCGAACTTGCTGCTGCTCGACGAACCGACCAACCACCTCGATCTCGATATGCGTGAAGCGCTGACCCTTGCGTTGCAAACCTTCGAGGGTGCGATGGTCATCGTCTCGCACGACCGTTACTTGTTGCGCGCCACCACCGACGACCTCTATTTGGTGCACGACCGACAAGTCGCGCCCTTCGATGGCGATCTCAATGACTACTATAAATGGCTGACGGAACAGCAAAAACAAGAGAGGCGTGACGCGCAAGACGCTCAACCTGAAAAAAGCACCACCAACAGCGCAGCCGCCAAGAAGGAGCAAAAGCGTCGTGAAGCAGAATTTCGTAAGCAGACCGCCCCTCTTCGCAAAACTCTGACAAAACTCGAAGAAAAAATGGATAAGTTGGGTAAAGCGCTCAATGACGCTGAAGTACAGCTGTCTGACAACAGCCTGTATGAAGCAGAAAATAAGGCTAAACTTAATCAAGTATTGGCGACTCAAGCAAGCTGCAAAGCTGAGCTTGAGGAGGTAGAAATGGAATGGATGGCAGGGCAAGAACAACTCGAACAGATGGAAGCGGCGTTCACGGACGCGAGCCAGTAGAGACCACCGAAGCACAAGCATCGCAAGACAGCGCGCAAGCCGCGCGCCTGTCACACGACGAGCTGTGGGCATTCTGCTTGCAATACTACAGCGTGCGTGAAGTGAAAGACGCCTGTCTTAGTATGCAAAACCGCTATGGTGGCAATGTCAATTTACTGCTGCTGGTACGCTGGTTAGATGAGCAGAGGCTCACCTTTGACGAGCAGGGCTGGGCAACGCTGCACGCTAGCCTGGCGCGATGTGAACCTCTGCTGCACAGCTATCGAGAGCTGCGCCGCAAGTTAAAACTTGGCGCGCCCGATACGCTCTACCGCGAGGCACTGCAATTCGAGCTAGAGCTAGAAAAACAGCAGCAGGTCGATTTGCTCACTGGCGTCAACACGCTCACACTGCAAGAGAATCAAGGCGAACCACTCACCTTGCACTATTGTCGGCAGCAGGATGCTGAGCCCCTCTACGCCGCGCTGCATACCGATTGGTATCCGACTGTCGGCAACCCGCCAAATACAGAAGCGAGCAAGGGATAGGCTTATGACACATTTTACCGCCGCGAAAGGACTCACCAACCCGCACCTGCAAACCTTGGCTCCGCGCCTGATTCGCAAAAAAGCCTTGTTTGAGCCTATCTGGCAAACGCTTGATACGCCCGATGGCGACTTTCTCGATCTCGCTTGGAGCGAAGATTGGCAACAAGAGCGCGCCGCGCGCAAACCCATTTTCGTGCTGTTTCATGGCTTAGAAGGTTGTTTTTACAGCCCCTACGCCAACGGATTGATGCACGCGTTTTCTTCCCAGGGCTGGCTCGCCGTGATGATGCATTTTCGCGGTTGCAGCGGTAAACCCAACCACACCGCGCGCGCCTATCACTCAGGCGAAACCGAGGATGCTCGCCACTTTTTACGCCATCTCAACCACCTGTTTCCCGAGCAAGCTAAAGTCGCGGTCGGCATCTCTCTAGGCGGAAACATGTTGGCGAACTACTTAGCCGACTACCGCGATGAGCCACTGCTTGACGCGGCAACCATCGTCTCCGCGCCTTTGGATTTGTCGGCCTGCGCTGAGCGGATCGAGCAAGGTTTCTCCAAGGTCTACAAAACCTATCTGCTCTCTTCACTTAAGAAAAACGCGCTGCGTAAACATCATCTGTTAAAAGGCGAGCTCGATCTCTCTTATCAAAGCATCAAACGGGTCACTAAACTGATGGAGTTTGATGACCTCATCACAGCTCCCCTCCACGGTTTTAAAGACGCGCAAGACTACTACCAGCGCTGCTCTGGGATTCATCGCCTGAAAGAAATCCGCTTGCCGACACAAATCATCCACGCCAAAGACGACCCGTTTATGACGCCCGACGTCATCCCGAAATTTGTCCTGCCAGACAACATCGACTACCGCCTGTTCGATCAAGGCGGCCACGTTGGGTTTCTCACTGGCAGCGCCATCAAACCGCGCTTTTGGTTGGAAGAGGCGTTGCCGGCGTACTATGAATCCCTAAGCGTTTCGAATCGTTAGCCCTTTCGGCATAATAGCCGCCTTCAACTTTCATCATAAATGAATGAGGTATTTATGATCATCCCTTGGCAACAGATCGCCCCTGACACCCTAGACAACCTGATCCGTGAATTTGTACTGCGTGAAGGGACGGACTATGGCGAGCAGGAAATCTCTCTTGACGAGAAAATCGCCCAGATCCGTCAGAGCTTGGTGAGTGGTGAAGCGGTGGTGGTCTATTCAGAGCTGCATGAGAGCGTGGATATTCAACTCAAATCAAAGTTTTAGTATTGCTAATGGCATTTCACGTACTACTCTTTGGGTTTAGCCAATCAAAATAGCCCTCGCCAAAAAATAGCGAGGGCTTTCATCTAGTTACCAGAACGTTGATACCAAGTCGAACGCGCATCAGTAGTTTCGAACAGATTATGCAATTTATTTAACATTTGACCACCATCACGTGTAATAGGCTCCCAGCTAACACTAGCTCTACCCGTGCTTGGTTTCACCGTAAGCACATCTAATGGTATCGATATATAAAAACCCTTGTTGTAACTACCTTCCCCGTACTCCTCCGCACTCAGATCTGTTTTGGTCGCGTAGGCTCCAACAATAACTCCAGAATTGAATTGTTTTGAAACGTCAAGCCTAGCTCCTATGTCACCACCCAAGAATTGACCTGCACTCACTTTAAACAAGGTGCCACGCAAAAATTCCCACTCTGGCATGTAGTAACCGGTAACATGGCCTGTCACTCCCTGACTCAAAACAAAAGCCTGACATGATGGTATGGCTTCATCACAGCTTGACTCATCGTAGAAAAAATAATCTTCTTCATAAACTCCAAACCAAGAGTCCGGGTCTCTCTGACTGACGACGTTTATATCAGCACCTATAGCCCAATTAGTATCCAACGGTCGATATAGTACCTCACCACCAACGCCAGCAAACATCATCTCTAAGTAGCCGCCATAGGATTGCGAATAAATATTGTCTGATAGCTGCTCGAACCAAGTTAACTGTAATCGATTTAACCTTAAGGTATTATCATGGACGTAAGCTCTGAACATCGTTCTAACTCTAGGAGTTGAATAGTTATTGATGTGAGGAGAGTTCTCTACATAATTAAACTTATCGTAGTTATCAAACAAGTTTAGATAAATAGATCCACTAAGCTCCAAACTATCTGTCAACCAAACGTTGGATGTCCCATTGATACCAAAACTATACAAGTAAAAGCTTTCTGGTCCACCAAGCGTTTGTGATAATTTAGGCTCGACGCCAACAGACCACTTCTCTTTCGAATTCACTATAGGTTGGATGTGTTTCAAAGAAGTTGGCTGAGTCTTCTTGAAAGTGTCCGTCACATGACCATCCATAGTTCGATAGTTGGCATATTTGTCAAAATCAGACCTATCTATAGATACTTCCGTCATAACCAAACCACTCTGAGTTTCCTGAATGTTAAACTCTTGGATCTCATCGGTCAGTTCGTTGTTTAACAGAATGGCGGCTCGTTCCAACGCCTCGTTTCTATCTCTGTACTTTTCCTGCTCTGCTGAGAGTTGTATTGTCTGGCCATTCTGGGTCAACACTCCCTGAGAGTAGCCTGCATTAGACTCTAGCTCTTTTACAACCATATCCCAGTCAGTATCGCGCTCGCTAGGTCGCCCTTTTGATATAGGTTTGGGTTCATCACGCCAAGTTGCTTTTAGGTCGTTAAAATTAGTATACATATTCACACCTAATGTCAGTGTGTCACCGCGTTGATAGCTGACCTTGGCATCTATCCAGTCTGAGAATCGATAGCTTAGACCGAAATTCCAAGGTGTATGCTGGACCATAGTTTTCCCACCACGACTAACCGGAAAATCTTGGCTGTAATCATTGCCCTCATACTCCACTTTCAATCGAAGAGGCTCATAAGGTGTTTGATACTCGATACCACCAAATACCGCTGATGGCCCCTTAAACCAACGTGCGTAATCGACGCTGCCTCCGGAACCGCGAAAATCACTTGGGCGTTGGCAATAAGAGTCACTGACTTTGCAAAAGGGGTTCGTCACGCTACCTCTTTGACCTAAATAGCCCCATCCCAGACCCACGCTAAAATCAACAGAACCGAACCGCTTTGATACGGCGACAAACTCTCCGTCAAACAAGCCGGTTCCACCAAAGTCTCGAACACCTATTGAAGTTTCAGGTAACCAGTAGCTTTCCTCAAGGAGGCGCAATTTAAAATCTATACCTTTATCGGTATAGAGATTATCACCGCTATAATCGGCATCCGAGTTATACAGCACATCAGGTACTCGAGTATAGCGAACCGTTGTCTCCAGCCAGGGCATTAATTGTACTGAAGCCGTGTAGTGGTAGTAGTCATCGTTGTAATTCAACCCGACATTAAATTCACCTTCGTCGGCCATTCGGGCCGTAGGAGTTTGAAGCAACCCCACACCACCAAAATCCATTTGTGAAACCTGCCAATCAGCTTGAGCATAAGCCATGCTTTGAATACCGAAAACGCTAGGTGCGAATATTAAAGTTGCGACAAAGCGTTTCATGGCAGGTCCTTCCTCATACTAAGCAATTGAGTTATCGATTTTTCTAGTTCAATCGTTTCATCGGAGTCAGAGTCAAATCCAATAAATATTGTGCTTCCAGGTGTCAAAGAAACCCCTTCATCATTCCAATACGCATAACCCACCCGCTTACTCTCACCATCGGGGTAAATGACCCAAGCGTAGCTTTTGTGCGCCTCTGGCAGTAGTTTGACCGAAGTAAGATAATCCGATAACGTTTGGTTTGCAGACATAGAGACCTTGCTGGTCTGATAGACAGCGCCTTCGATTGATATCGTTGATGTTCGCATACCTTGTACAAGTTCAAAACGACCTGACAAAAGAGGATCATTTTTAGGATGAAGCCTGACTTGATCATAATCTAGCGAAACAAATTCTCGGTATCCAATTGGCCATGTTCGAACTTGCTCGATTAATGCGCCAATTGTTTTATTCTTGGTTAAGTCGCTTGATAGCTGTTCTTGCAGCCGATTCAAGACAGTCTGTTTCAGCTGAGAAGCTTTTTTGTGTTTGTCGTGATTAAACATTTTATTGGCGATACTATAGTCATCAAAAGTAATGGTTTGACTAAAAGAAGGGATATCACTCAGCACTTGGCTCAACCTGACGGGTATCGAATACTCCAGAGCAATCTCTTCCTGAGGCAACTGAATGACAAGTTGAGCGTTCACTTGAACGGTTACCAACAGTGTAATAATTAGTGCAACTAAGCTCTTCATCGTGGATTCTCTTGCCTACTTCTCATTCCATAGGGCTTCAATATTTCTAACTCTATTTTCAATTCATCAGGATGCAGCCATTGAACGGTCTTAACAACGTAACCTTGACGATCCAACCAGTAAATATTGTCAAACCGTTTATTCAGTCCCTTAAATTCAACCTTTTCAACAATCTTTTTCGCTGACAGACGGCCTCTGATCGTCTCGATACTTTCTTCGCCTACAACATAAGAGTTAAGCACGGCGATATGACCGAAGCGATAGTTAGGTTGCCAATCATAAATAGCCTGCCATTGTTGCGCTTGTGATGTATTAATGGGAAAGGGAGCTACATCGGATGAAGATATGTGTACTAAGTTTGTATCAGGCAGACCAACAGTTTTCACGATACGTCCATCCCTCGTAACGATCATTCCTCGGTCTGACGAAACCCACTTCAACAACATTGAATCTGATTTGGTTTCTTTGTCTGCAAACGCCAAGGCCATAAACAACCGAGGGCCATCATTAATACGCGCATAAATACTCGCGTATGGCAAAGAATCTACGTGTTGCCGCGTAACCGAGGCGTCTTCTCCGCCCAATACTCCCTCTCTCATCGTATCGCCGACATTTTGAAAACGTTGTGTGCAACCTGACAAAAGCATTCCGACTGAGAGGGCAAAAACCCATAATTTGCGCATGCATAAAACCTAAAAAATGCTGATAAAGTAATAAAAAAAACACCCCTCCCGGGGTGTTTTTTGACTAAACGAGGATTAGTTGGTAGTACCATCTGCGCCTGTTGTGCCATCATTGTTGTCTGCAACCGATGCAACAACCGCTCCAGCAACAACAACGCCTGCAGCAACTGCACCAACCGTTGCAGCGCCAATACCAGCACCAGCAGCAGCAGCAGCACCACCAGCAGCACCACCACCAGCAGCAGCACCACCGGCAGCGGCACTACCACTTGCAGTTGAACCAGAAGCTGCGCCAGCCGCCTCACCTGCAGCTAGTGCATTCCCAGAAACGCCAAAGGCAATTAATAGTGCCAACGCGATATTTTTCATGAATATTCCTTATAAAATTTGACTCAGTGATCACAAAGTTGAAGGATATTTAATCACTTCATGAACTATTTTATGAGACCAGAAGAACAATGTAAAACAATTAGCATAACAATTAACTCAGCGAGCTGATGTAACGTACTGACTAGTCGTTATTTTTATCCTCTTTGCGAAAAGCGTACTTTACGAGAACAACAGCGACACCTAACATACCCCCGAGCAAAGTAGCGAGTACGCAAATCAGCGCTCGTTTAGGGCCATCTTTGTCTTCTGGTACCACAGCTGGGTCTATCGTTTTAAAGACAAACTCTTCTTCTACCTCTGCTAGCATCTGGGTTTTATATTGCTCTTCAATCAACGAATAAAACATGTTTTGTAGCTCTGTAATCGATGTCTTAGTGATTTGTGTTTCTAAGTAGGCGATTTTCGAGCTTGCCTCTTTCAGCGCTTGTTCTTTCATCCATAAGTTGATGTCTTCAACCAATAAGGTGGTCCACTGGCGAGCGAGAAAGGGTGATTCACTAACCACTGAAACAGTGACCATTCCATTATCCTTGTTTTCGGAAACAGAAAGTATCTCTTTGAACGCTTTATGCGCCTCCCATAAAGTCGGCTTTAAAGACTCACCATTTTCGTCCAACATCCATTTACCTGTGCTGACATTGTACAGTTCCGAGTCGTAACGTATCTCTTCGTGGCTTTCATTCCAACTTTCAAGGGCCATGAGAGGCGCTAGAAGTTTGTGTTTCTCAATAAACGCCTCAATGAACTTTCGAGACTGTAACACAGCCAAAGCCTCAACTTTAGGGTCAGCTTGATTCCCTCCACCCAAACTAACACCTGCGAATGCGGCTAAATTTCCAAGAGAACCAGATATCCCCCCCGACCCTCCACCTTGAGTAGCCGTCAAAAGGGCTTGCGCTTTATAAGTATTTGGCTGATTTAGCGCAAATACTACCCCAGCTACAGAAAACAAAAACGTCACTAAAATGATTGTCCATTTGCCATGCCAAAGCGCAATAAACAACTCTTTTAAGTCGATTTCATCATCTCGAGTATCGGAAGGAAAAGGCGGTATAACGTGAAAGCCACCTTGCTGCGTATGTGTGGATTTAATATCTGACATGTTCGTAAGAATCGCCTAATTGTTTAATCGCAAACTTTGAGCGTTATTTCACCTTACTGATGAATGGGCTTATCAATAACGCAGATTATTATTTAAAGCGAGTTGTACATAGAACGTACAACTCGCTATCAACTCATATCAATCGCTAATGGCACTCCATGCAACTCCCAATTGATACATAATTTGTGTAGCAGAAGCGACTGTGCTCAAGCCATCAAGATAATCGACATCAACAGGTACTATGATGGTGTCACCAGGTTGTAATGACTCACTATTGCGGCTAAACCAAAATGAGTTGTTGGGCAACATTACTGAACCATTGGCTCGCACAACGTACACTCGGTCTGTATCTGCCTGTTTTTTGGTCCCACCTGCAAGTCGAATATAGTCTTCTACACTTTTTCCGTAATCGAAAGTATGAGTAGACGTAAACTGCACTTCACCAATGATGGAAACCGATTTATCAAACTCAGGAATATGAAGACGATCAAGATTGGTCAACAATATATTGGCATCTTGGTCACCAGCAAGAATAGCTGGTAAATCAATTACCATTCGTCCCAATGGCGCTGTGGATGACAAGTTCTCTACCAAGGCCATGGCTTCTGATGGACTTGATGAAAAGCTTGCACTCGAGCTGTTACGCCTCAACGTTAAGTTCGCAATCTCACTTTGTAAGGAACTTTTTAAGTGCTCCATTTGTTTTCGTTCACGCTCTTTCAAGCTCTCTCTCGCAAATACAGCACCATTTGGATAAGCAAACTCTGTTAGTCCACCAGCCCGTTCTATAACATCGAGGATAGTATCGCCTCTATTGATCGCGTAAACGCCGGGGTACATGACTTCCCCTGTTAGCTCAACAGTCATTTCAGAACGCCACGCTGTATTCTTGAGAACCGTCACGCGATCTTTAGATTGCAATACAAACTCACCATTTCTCGTGTCATTGCGACTCAGATCAAGCTGCACCTTTTCTAGCAGTTTGGTTTCATCTGTTGTCCTTGCATCAAAACGGATTAACTCAATGCCTTCTACATACGCAGCTTCCATGAGGCCACCTGCGGCTTTGACCAAGTCAGACACCGTCATATTCTGAGTAAGAGGGTATCTCCCAGGAAATTTCACCTCTCCAGTTATTTGTATTATTTGCGCAGGAAGAGCGAGCGAGGATTGCTCTTGCAATCGCTCTAGAATAGGCATTAGCTCTCGTTCGCGAAGAGACAGTTTATCATTGTCTGCCAAATCAGAGGCTTTAGCTACTGAGGAAACGCCACTAACAGATGAGCCGACTTGAGCATCGTTGGCTCTTTGTCTCTCTAACTCAATTCTTTTTTGTGCTCCTTTCCCCAACCAAAAGTCGACATCAAGATTGGTCGAAAACACAAATATTTGGTCTCTATTACTTAATGTGAGATCGTCTGTTGAACCAGGGTTTGCCATTGCCTTGCCGAGCTCAAATTGCAGAACCTCAATACCTTTTCTATATCCTTTCTCTCGAACTACCAAAGCGTATTCAAGATCTGCTGACGGCAACAAGTCTTCTTCGAATGAAGACAAAATGTCAGAGACTTTCATACCACTGCGAAACGAATGAATACCTTGTTTGGTTACTTGACCACGAACGGCCACTGCATCGACTAAATTAAGACTAGCTTTGTGGAAGAATATCTCATCACCGTCAGATACTTTGTATTGCCGACCAGCAGGCGTCGTATAATCAATAGTGTCGACAACAATACCTTTTTGAGTTTGCTTTCGAATGGTGACAGCCGCAAGATAAGCGGTATTCACAGTCCCACCAGCATACGATACAACATCTTTTAATGCTGTTTCACCAACGATTTCATAGTGAGCCGGTCGTGTCACTTCACCACTTATCGTGATGTTAGACTGTTTTGTTGGGATAAAAAGGGTATCGCCTTTTTGCAAACGAACATCTTTACTTGAATCACCTTCAAGCAATAGCTTATACATATCTAATTGGGCAACGACTCTACCTTTTCGCTTTAAAAATATGGAGCGTAGTGAACCTGTTGGTTTCACACCTCCTGCCGCGATAATGGCTTGAGTCATTGTCGTGAGACCATTTACATTGTAAGCACCAGGCTGATTAGCCTCCCCCGTAATGTAAACTTGCATTAACCTCATGCTTCCCATGGACACGGTCACGTTGACACCGATGATCCGTTCTTCAATCAAAGCGCTGAGCTGCTCATCGACCTGCTTAAAAGATTTACCTGAAACACTAAAAGGGCCGATTTTAGGCAAGGTAATATGCCCACTTCTATCAACAACGAGAGAATATTGCTGATCTTCCTTACCAAACACATGTACCAAGAGCTCATCACCCGCACCCAAAACATAATCTGTGGGAATGGGAGTGTTGTCGAGCGTTACAAAACTTCCTGGGACTCCGTTCAATACGTCATACCCAAACAGAGGAAGCGACTGATCTTGCACTTCCACATTTTTTTTAACCTCAGCTTCGGGTTCACTTGGCTGTACTCTCACTGGCTGAGATACGACGTTAACTGACGCTGGAGCCTGTGATGAGGATTCAAGGAGCGACAAGTCAACCCCATACTGGCGTGCCAGTTGCTCCTGCTGAGATTTCGGTAGCTTCTTGAATTGTTCTATTTGAGCTGGTGTAGGCTGATTGGCCAATGAAACTTGACTAATCAAAGTAATGCCTAGTAGTACCAGGTAGTTAAACACCTTCATACAATTTTAGGTCCCTTGCAAACTAATGGTAGGTTAGTAACGATACTCATAACCAAATGAAAAAATAGGCTCATTGTTAGAATAGGTATCCGAGACTACGTCTCGATAGCCCACTCCCAAGTTAAACATCCCTTGCAGATAAGGGATGTAGTAGTCGGTTTTCATCACCCTCTCTTGACCGTTGCTCGAACCTGAATCTCGAGCAACGATACTTAGCCGATGATCATTGGCCAATTGAGCATAAACAGCGACAGATTGACTGTTTCCCCAACTCAATGAGGTCAAGTCACTGATTAACTCATACTCTTTGGGATGAAGTACTTTAACGTAAGCTTCGTCAACATGCTGACTCTCTAAAACCAACGTCCAATCAATATCAAGCAAACGTCTATGACCTTCCCACCCCACAACAAAAGACTGGGTCTCCTGTCCCAAGGAAACCTTTTGAAAGGACGCAAACATTGCATGACTGAGCTCAAACATTTTTGGAAGAGGAACATTGAAATCAATGCCAAATGAGCGGTACGAGGCGCTGGAATCGAAGTCAGTGGATTCGTGATAGTTCAATGACACTTCTGCAAAATTAAACGGTTTCATTGAAAAGCGGTTAGACCATAAGTAGTCCGCCTCACTATCCGTTTCAGAGATCACACTATCCAGTTGCCAATAGCCTAATAGTCCCTGATTGTTTGATACCCATGACACTGATAAAGAAGGCGTCGAATTCCCATATGTGCCTAATTGTAAATTATGTTGCCATGTCGGCCCCCACCAACGTTCAAGGTATCCCAATGCAACTAACGAGTAACCAACATTAAAGGCAATATACGAACCGCTAAAGTCAATATCTTGATCATACTCTATGGGTAGCAAATCTTGCTGGGATATCCTTTGGTTTACGTAGTTCAAGTTAAGCCTGTACGCAAAACGGTCATCTAGATGATTATAGCTAGAGTAAATTCCCCAACTATCACTATCATTAGCGCCATATCCTAAAGACACTAGCGGCCCTGTCTGGTACTTCACTTTCGACATGAATTTACCACGTCCATATTGCGCATTACTCATTGCATGCCGCAACTGTCGATTTGCTACTAAGGCTTGTTCATCTGATATATGATTGTTGGTGAGATCATCGCCGATGCTAAGCCAACGTAGAGGAAATGTACTAACGGGAGAGCTCATCAGGCCAATATTTGAGAGTTGATTGAGTGATGCTCTTAGGAAAGGGTCATGGGACTCTAGCCATGGTGACGCTTTTACACCAAAGGGAAGACAGAAAAGAGACAACACCCACATTAAACCGAAAAATACTTGCAGTGTTACCTCTGAAAACGTGTCTTTTATAAAGAGCCGACGTCCTAAACATCCATTTACCACAATTAGAACCTTTGATTCTCTTTGAATCCCACTGACATAACCTATAATTATTATTAGCTTATTAGAATTTTGGTTTTCGATGAAATGGTGAACTAGCTACAAATAAGCACGCCCGATCATACTGCATCAATCACAAAGATATGCAGTATATAGAGTATTAACATATCAATAAAGTACTTCCCTTCTCATTATACTACGTAGTTAAAATGCCACTTGCGAAAATAAGAATACTGACGAGTAGCAAACTGCTCAAGGGGCACACTCGCCTTCGTTTTGGTGATATAGTGCGAACATACAAGGACAGGTATTACACATAAGGTTTGTCATGTCAGCAAAACACCCCATTATTGCCGTAACGGGCTCTTCCGGTGCGGGCACAACCACGACCTCTGAAGCGTTTCGCAAAATGTTTAACATGATGCGCGTGAAACCGGCTTGGGTGGAAGGGGACAGTTTCCACCGCTTTACGCGCCCAGAAATGGATGTCGAGATCCGCAAAGCGCGCGAGCAAGGACGCCACATCAGCTACTTTGGTCCGCAGGCGAACGACTTCCCTGCGCTGTCTGAGTTTTTTAAGCAGTATGGCAATGAAGGCACAGGGCAAATTCGTCGCTACTTGCACACCTTCGATGAAGCCGTGCCCTACAATCAAATGCCGGGTACCTTCACGCCGTGGCAAGATTTGCCGGAAAATTCTGACATGCTGTTCTACGAAGGACTGCATGGCGGCGTGGTGGATGGTGAGGTCAACGTCGCCCAACACGTCGACTTTTTGATTGGCATGGTACCGATTGTGAACTTGGAGTGGATTCAAAAATTCGTCCGTGACACGCGCGATCGCGGTCACTCACGCGAAGCGGTAATGGACTCGATTGTCCGCTCGATGGATGACTACCTCAACTACATTACCCCGCAATTTTCGCGCACCCACATCAACTTCCAACGCGTGCCGACCGTCGATACGTCCAACCCACTTAACGCTAAAGGCATCCCAAGTTTGGATGAAAGCTTTGTAGTGATCCGCTTGCGCGGCATCAAACAGGTCGACTTCCCATACCTGCTCGCTATGATTGATGGCTCTTTCATGTCGCGCCACAACACTATTGTCGTGCCGGGGGGTAAGATGAGTTTTGCGATGGAGCTCATCGTCAGACCTATCCTACAGCAGCTTATCGAGACGGGTAAAATTGGCTAGCGATCAGTCCTAAGACCCGTTTACTTGTCATACCGTGATCATGTGCACATTTTTGCGTAAACAATCACCAACTTGACACGATTAAAATCAAGAAATCCCTTTTGAAAAAGGCTACTATTTGTAACCGAAACAAAGATGGCTTGCAGCATTGAATAAGTGCTCTTATCCTAAAAAGCCTTGTTCAAGGCTTCGCGCCTTTTACTGGCGCGACAAAAATGGAAAGCGGCAAGCGTACCCTGCAGAGGAAGTGAGATATTATGGTTCTAGGTAAACCTCAAACCGATCCAACATTAGAGTGGTTCCTGTCACATTGTCATATTCATAAGTACCCATCAAAAAGCACATTGATCCACGCCGGTGAGAAAGCAGAGACGCTTTACTACATCGTCAAAGGCTCTGTGGCGGTACTGATTAAAGACGAAGAAGGTAAGGAAATGATCCTTTCTTACCTAAACCAAGGTGACTTTATCGGTGAACTTGGTCTATTTGAAGAAGATCAAGAGCGTACCGCTTGGGTTCGCGCTAAATCACCTTGTGAAGTTGCAGAGATCTCATTCAAGAAATTCCGTCAGCTTATCCAAGTCAACCCTGACATCCTGATGCGTCTATCTGCGCAAATGGCAAGCCGCCTACAAGTGACGAGCCAAAAAGTCGGTGACCTCGCCTTCCTAGACGTGACAGGCCGCATCGCGCAGACGCTACTTAACCTAGCGAAACAGCCAGATGCCATGACGCACCCAGACGGCATGCAAATCAAGATCACGCGTCAAGAGATCGGTCAGATTGTCGGCTGTTCACGTGAGACCGTTGGCCGTATCTTGAAGATGCTTGAAGAGCAAAACCTGATCTCCGCCCACGGTAAAACCATCGTCGTCTACGGCACGCGATAGGGCATTAGAGGCGAGTTCCTAGTGGCTAGTTCCTAGAGAAAACCTTTAAAGATTAAGAAAGCCACCCTGTCTACCAGCGGTGGCTTTTTATTTACCAGTACCCAGTTCCCATCACCCATTTCACCAGCCCCTCTAGCAACTAGGAACTAGGCACTCCCTACCCATTCGTACTCTCAAATATCTTATCCGCTGACGCCGCGACAAACCCTGGGTAGAGCTCACCATTACTCATCGGATAGCGTTTGGCGAATTCGTAGAAGCCGCCTGGGATCACTTGCGTACCGTCACTAAAGCTCACCTCGACTTTGTCTGCCATGGTGGACGATTGCTCAAGCAATACCTCTGGTGAGCCTTTCACTTCGCCACCCGACTCATTGATGACAAAGCCCGCTTGGCGCAGGTGCTCATTCACCGCCGCGACCTCGTCAAATGCCTTGAGCTGATTAACGCTTACGGTGAAATGGTTGGCCCCATAGCCGTGCGCCGCAAGCCATGCTGCGTACTCACTCTCTTGGGCGAGGGTTTGAAAATCTTCATAGCTGAGATCCCACAAACGGCCCGCATACAAAAACTCATGGCTTTGCAGTGCGGATGCCTCCACTTGTGCCACCAGCTTGCTGACAATGCGTTGCAGCGGCGCTGAGCACTCTTCGACTTTCAGCTCACTGATGAACACTTTTGGCAACGTCGGATCGGCGTGCTCGTAGTGCTTGGCGACCAAGTGTTTGCTCTCAAACAGGTAGTCACCGCACGCTTGGTAACCTAGCGCAATAAATGGCGCAGCCAATGTCTCGATACCGAGCGGCGCAATGTTAAAGGTGCGCAGCGCAATATGGTCATTGATCAGCGGCTCATCTTCTTCTAAAAGCTGATGAACCTTGGCCGCTTGAGGACATAGACGGGAAATATAGTCTTGCCACAGTAAATCGAACAGTTGAGCAGGCGTCATAACGTCTCCATGTTAATCGTGAAGCTGAATCGTAAAGCTGGTTCTTTAAAAGAATGGCTTAATCACAAACCTAGCAATGAATCGAACACCTTGGGCTCCAAGCGAGCCCAAGGTGCGTCTTACAGTTCTACACCCGGGCTTAACGTCTCAGGCAGCAAGGTGTGCTCGCCTTCCATCGACGCCATAGGGTAAGCGCAATAATCCGCAGCGTAGTAAGCACTTGGGCGAAGGTTGCCCGAGGCGCCCGGTCCGCCAAACGGCGCATCGCCACTTGCCCCAGTTAATTGGCGGTTGCGATTGACGATCCCTGCACGAATGTGGTCAACAAAGTAGGCCCACTCATCATCATCGGTGGACACCAGCCCAGCAGAGAGACCAAAGCGGGTGTCATTGGCCAGCTCAACGGCGCGCTCAAGACCTTGATAACGCACCACTTGCAGCAGCGGGCCAAAATACTCTTCATCTGGCAGCGCTTCGATGGCCGTGACATCAATAATCCCCGGAGTGACAAACGCCGCCTCGCCCGCTTTCGCTTCCACCAAGCTCACACCACCAAGGCTCTGCAAGTTCGCCTGTGCGTTGAGGATAAAGTGTGCCGCAGCTTTCGAAATTTGTGGGCCCATAAAAGGCGCTGGCTCTGCAAACGGCTGATCGACGCGCAGCTTGCGTGTGGCCTCAACCAAGCGATTGACCAAGGCATCGCCTTTGTCGCCCACAGGCACATAGAGACGTCGCGCACAGGTGCAACGCTGCCCGGCACTGATAAAGGCCGATTGCAAAATGGTGTAGACCGTCGCGTCCAGCTCACCATAGTGCTCACTGATGACCATAGGGTTGTTGCCGCCCATCTCCAGTGCCAGCATCTTGTCTGGCTGACCGGCAAATTGGCGATGCAGCAGGTGACCTGTATTGGCGCTACCAGTAAACAGCAGGCCATCAATGCCTTTCGACTCTGCTAGCGCAATGCCCGTCTCTTTGCCCCCTTGGACTAAGTTGATCACGCCCGCAGGCAATCCCGCTTGTTGCCACAGCTTCATCGCTAGCTCACCGGTCAGCGGCGTTTGCTCTGACGGCTTGAACACCACGGTGTTGCCCGCCAGCAGCGCTGGGACAATGTGACCATTGGGCAAATGACACGGGAAGTTATACGGGCCAAACACCGCCATCACACCCAACGGGCGATGGCGCAGTACAATTTGGTTACCCGCCGCTTCACGGGTACTTTCGCCTGTGCGATCATGATAAGCGCGAATAGAGATGGCAATCTTGCCCGCCATGGCCGCGGCTTCTGTGCGCGTTTCCCACAACGGCTTGCCGGTCTCTTTAGCAATCACTTCGGCTATCTGCTCGCTGCTCTCTTTCACTTTTTCAGCAAACGCCAGCACGATGGCTTCGCGCTGCGCAAAGCTGAGTTTTTTCCATGTCTGAAAGGCGTTTCTCGCCGCGCTGACCGCCGCTTCGACTTGCGCGCTAGACGCGCTGTCACCCTGCCAAATGACCTCGTCATTGTACGGGCTGGTTGAATTCATCGGCTCGCCTTGTCCGGCCAGCCACTCTCCTGCAATCCAATGAGTCATGTTGTTTTCCTTGTCCAATTCTACTGCCAGTACTGGGCTGACTATCGCTGGGCTGACTATTACTGAGCCAGCATGCGCACGTAGTCACCATCGCCGACTTGCAGCGCGTTCGCCACCTCTGGCGCTAGGATGACCGAACCCGACTCTTTGTCGTACGCCGCTTTGGCGGCGGTGGCTCTGAAGTTCTCAAATGAGGTGTTAGCAATCAGGTAATCCTGAGAACTGGCGTGTTCAGAGATGCTCACTTTGGCTCGAAACGATTCTCGCACCGACTCAATATTGCGCACCTCACACTCAACCGTTGGGCCGCCGTCAAAAATGTCGACGTAGTTACGACAGGTGAAACCCTCTTTCTCTAGAAGGCGCAGCGCCGGCTTGGTGTTCTCGTGCACTTGGCCGATCACCGCTTGTGCCTCTTTACTGAGCAAGTTGATGTAAATCGGCAGCTTAGGCATCAAATCGGCAATGAAACCTTTTTTACCGATCCCGGTAAGATAATCCGCCATAGTGAAATCAATCGAGAAGAAGTGCTCTTGTAGCCATTGCCAAAATGGCGAGTTGCCGTTCTCATCAGAGACACCGCGCATCTCGGCAAACACCGTTGTCGAGAAGCGATGCGGATGCTCGGCCATCATCAAAAAACGACACTTCGACATCAAACGACCATTGAGCCCGCCACGGAAACTGGGTCTGAGGAATAGCGTACAAATCTCACTGCATCCGGTGTAGTTGTTGCCAAACGTGAGCAGTTTCACCACGTTATTCACGCCCAGTTTGGGGGATGAGTGAACAATGGTGCTAATGTGGTACGAGTAAAACGGGACATCCCAGCCAATCGAGGCTTCGATTCCGGTACACCCGGCCACTTCCCCCGTCTCGCTGTCAAACCCAACCATCAAATAGCCTTCGTCACCGGGCTCGGTCACATTGGCTTTGCCGAAGCTGTATTCGGAATGGGTAATGCGGTTCGTCAACAGCTCTTCGTTGACGGGTAGAGAAGTAAATCCGTGACCAGACTCCACCGCACATGTGTGCAACGCGTCATAGTCCGAAATAGAAATAGGGCGAACAACCAGCATCGATACTCCCTCCTGATGCTATTTAAGTGCCTAGTTCCTAGAGGCGAGTTCCTAGAGAAAGGAAATCCTCACTCTAGGCACTAGGAACTAGAAACTAGGCACTCACAAAACCTAAACCAAACTTGCGATGGCTTTATCTAAACGAGCGAGACCTTGTTCGATCTCTTCTTTGCTGATCACCAGTGATGGCGTGAAGCGCACGACATTGGCGCCGGCAACCAGTACCATCAGGCCTTCTTTACCTGCGGCGACCAGAACATCACGAGCGCGGCCTTGCCACTGCTCATTCAGTGCAGCGCCAAGCAGTAGGCCTTTACCGCGAATTTCGTCGAACAGGTGGTACTTGGCATTGATTTTGTTCAGACCATCACGGAACAGGGCTTCACGCTCAGCAACGCCCGCCAATGTGTCTGGTTGGCTAACGATATCAACCACGGCCTCAGCAACCGCACACGCTAGCGGGTTACCGCCGTAAGTCGAACC
Source organism: Vibrio sp. R10-SG3-ISO3 (assembly GCF_059834225.1). Classification (NCBI taxonomy): domain Bacteria; kingdom Pseudomonadati; phylum Pseudomonadota; class Gammaproteobacteria; order Vibrionales; family Vibrionaceae; genus Vibrio; species Vibrio sp. R10-SG3-ISO3. The sequence continues at coordinate 69,198 of NZ_JCBDHE010000030.1, forward strand.
GTGCGTGCCCACTTTCATGTGCTCCGCGAGCGCATTGGTGGTCAGCATTGCCCCAATCGGGAAACCGCCACCGAGTGATTTCGCTGTGCTCAAAATATCAGGCGTCACACCCAAACCTTGGTAGGCGTAAAAGTTGCCAGTACGGCCGTTGCCGGTTTGCACTTCATCGAAGATCAGCAGCGCATTGTGCTTGTCACACAGCTCGCGCACAGTCGCAACAAACTCGTCCGTTGGTGAGATAATCCCGCCTTCGCCTTGCAGCGGCTCCATCATGATGGCGCAGGTGCGATCTGAGATGTGCGCTTTCAGTGCTTCGACATCGTTGTAAGGCAAGTGCGTGACATCGCCCGGTTTCGGGCCAAAGCCATCAGAGTAAGCTGCTTGACCGCCGACCGTTACCGTAAAGAAGGTTCGGCCGTGGAAGCCTTGTTTAAAAGCAATGATTTCCGACTTTTCAGGGCCAAACTTGTCGGCTGCCACGCGGCGCGCCAGTTTGAGCGCCGCTTCATTGGCTTCTGCGCCTGAGTTAGCAAAGAAGACTTTCTCGGCAAAGCTCACTTGGGTCAGCTTTTTCGCCAAACGCAACGCCGGCTCATTGGTCATCACGTTGCTCAGGTGCCACAATTTTTGACCTTGCTCGGTCAGCGCCTTCACCATCGCAGGGTGACAATGCCCCAAGCAGCTCACGGCAATCCCCCCTGCAAAGTCGATATACTCATTACCTTGCTGATCCCATACGCGAGCACCCTCGCCTTTCACTGGGATCATCTCCATTGGGTTGTAACAAGGCACCATCACCTCATCAAACAGGCCGCGTTCTACGTTCATTTCAGTTGTCATCGTCTTTCCCTCTCGATACTGCTCACTGGATCGCTGTTGCTCGATATCTCTTCATTAAACGTCTCTTCGTTCATTGGTGTCGTTCACGACGTTCGCTTATCACGTTACCAACAGAGACAGAAAACAGAATGTTTTGCATATCAGCCATCACAGCATTGTATTTACAATTAATTAACCATTTCAATAGTGATTTATTCTTTTTAGAGGCACCATAGGAGGCAAAACCCTATTGAGCTTGAGTATTTATGCACGATGCCACCCCTTTTATGAAGCAATTTATTCTTATAACAAAGATAAGCAGGGGTTTAACCCAGACGCAACAAGGCGTGAGCCCAGAGCGCCACTTGGCTAGCGAATAGTTTTTCACTCGCTATGCAAACGGCAAGTTATGAAAGAAATGTTAAGAAAAGTGATCTGAGTGCGGTTTTCAGCACAGGGGAAAGAGACAAACGTTGCACGCGGCTTGCTGACCGATTTGAAGACGGTTTTAAACTATGCGCATTCAATCATGCGCGTTAAACCATGCGCGTCAGGAAATTCGCCAGCAATTGATGTCCTTGCTCGGTTTTGATCGATTCCGGGTGAAACTGCACCGCGTCAATCGGTAGAGTGCGGTGTTGATAGCCCATGATCTCATCCATGCTGCCATCGGCGAGTGTCGTCCAAGCCGTGAGCTCAAACTCACTCGGCAGGCTGTTTGCCTCGACCACCAGCGAATGGTAACGCGTCACCGTTAGGGGGTTATTGAGCCCTTTAAAGACGCTCTTACCCGTATGGATAATGGGGGAGGTTTTACCGTGCATCACTTGACGCGCCCGTACGACGTTGGCGCCAAAGGCTTGGGCAATCGCTTGATGCCCCAAACAGACACCGAGAATCGGCAGCTTACCGGCAAAGTGGCGAATGGCCGCTAGGGAAATCCCCGCTTCATTGGGCGTACATGGCCCAGGCGAAATCACCAAATGGCTTGGCGACAGCGCCTCAATCTCCTCAAGCGTGATCTCATCATTACGGCGCACCAACACCTCGCAGCCCAACTCACAAAAGTATTGGTAGAGGTTGTAGGTAAACGAGTCGTAATTGTCGATGATCAGTAGCATGAGTGACGATGACACACAGGTTGGTTTTCACTGGGGCGGTATTGTGCAACACCATGCCAGAAAGGCAAGGGAAAAGCGCAAAATTAAGGCCAGCAAACGCTGGCCAGAGGTTCAACTCGTCTATGCGGAGTTACTTTAATTTCGGCTTGTCATTCTCATCGTCTTTGCGTTCGTATTCGCCTTCAAACGTCTTCCCCTGCGTCGAGTCAGACTCAAACGGCGAGGCGCCGTCACGATGGAAAGGGTCTTGATGAGAAGGATCTTGATGAGAGTGAGAAAAGGGATCATGAGAGAATGGATCATGACCAAAGCCACTCTGCCCACCCACTGATCGAATCACCATTTTGCTCATCAGCGTTTTGGCGATCATGGCACGGGGCGCTGGCAGTAACACCAACATGCCTAACGCGTCGGTTAAAAAACCGGGAGTGAGCAGTAAGACACCCGCCACCGCCAGCATCACGCCTTCCATGATCTGCTGCGCGGGGAGCTCGCCTTGTGCCAGGCGTTGCTGCACCGACAGTAACGTCGCAACGCCTTGGCTACGCACTAAAGAAGCGCCGACAAACGCGGTGACCAGCACCAGACCGATGGTCGGCCATAAACCAAGAAACCCACCCACTTGGATAAACAGGCCGATTTCAATAATAGGTACGATGATAAATAGTAAGAGTAAGATAGGAAACACACGCCCTCCTTTGTTGCCCTCAGTGTACGCGCAAAGCCTGCACAGGCACAAATTTAAGCGGTAAAAAAGTGTTTACCTCTCACGATGAAACTTTCAGTAAATAAATACAAAAAAGGTGATCAAGTTACTATTTTTATGCGCTAGGTGCAGTATGATGTGCCACATAAGTCAGGACGGATTTATAGCCCAAAATTCTGATGAATGGATTCTTAGACTACAGAATGGCTAGCATTTAACTTTATTATCAGAATAATACTCTAAGGATCCTGTATGGCTACCCTAACCGATGCCACTAAGGCACTTTCCCCTGCAACACGTCTTGAAGAAGATTTATTGGGTGAGCGTCACGTCCCTGCCGACGCTTACTACGGCATCCACACCCTACGTGCGATTGAAAACTTCAACATCTCCAACATGACCATCTCCGACGTGCCGGATTTTGTCCGCGGTATGGTGATGACCAAAAAAGCCGCGGCGCTGGCCAATAAAGAGCTGGGTGTAATTCCAAAGGATGTGGCGAATTATATTATCCAAGCGTGTGATTTGATTCTAGAAACCGGCAAGTGCATGGACCAATTCCCATCAGACGTCTACCAAGGTGGCGCGGGCACGTCGGTCAACATGAACACCAACGAAGTGATCGCCAATATCGCCCTCGAATTAATGGGCAAGGAAAAAGGCGAGTATGACTTCATCAACCCAAATGACCACGTCAACAAGAGCCAGTCGACCAACTGTGCCTACCCAACCGGTTTTCGCATTGCGGTGTACAACAGCGTGCACAAACTGATTGAATCGATTGAATACCTCAAAGGTGCGTTCGAGCTTAAGAGCCAAGAGTTCAAAGATATCCTCAAGATGGGCCGCACTCAGCTGCAAGACGCGGTGCCAATGACGGTCGGTCAAGAGTTCCACGCTTGGGCGGTGACACTCAACGAAGAGATCCGCGCGCTTGAGTACACCTCAAAGCTTCTGCTCGAAGTGAACCTAGGCGCAACGGCCATCGGTACTGGTCTCAACGCGGCGCCGGGCTATCAAGCAGCGGCAGTCAAACACTTAGCACAAGTGACTGGTCTTGATGTGGTCCCTGCGGAAGATTTGATTGAAGCCACCTCAGACTGCGGCGCCTACGTGATGACGCACGGCGCGCTCAAACGCCTAGCGGTGAAGCTATCTAAAATCTGTAACGACTTGCGCTTGCTCTCTTCTGGTCCTCGCGCGGGTTTGAACGAGTTAAACCTGCCACAGCTGCAAGCGGGCTCTTCCATCATGCCTGCTAAGGTCAACCCTGTGGTGCCTGAAGTGGTTAACCAAGTCTGCTTCAAAGTATTGGGTAACGACAACACCATCTCTTTCGCGGCAGAAGGCGGTCAATTGCAGCTTAACGTGATGGAGCCAGTGATTGCCCAAAGCATGTTTGAGTCGATTTCGATTCTGTCTAACGCGTGCGTGAACTTGCGCGACAAATGCATCGACGGCATTACCGTCAATAAAGAAGTGTGCGAAAACTACGTCTACAACTCGATTGGTATCGTCACTTACCTCAACCCATACATCGGACACCACGAAGGCGACATCGTCGGTAAGATTTGTGCTGAAACCGGTAAGAGCGTACGTGAGGTGGTGCTAGAGCGTGGATTGCTGACGCCAGAAGAGCTCGATGACATTCTTTCGGTTGAAAACTTCATGCGTCCAACGTATAAAGCCAAGCGCTACGAGTAAGCGCAAAAATAGGGCCTGCGGGCCCTTTTTTAGGCACGCATCCGGTAACCACACTTTTCCTATGGATTACTCTCACACAAGGTAAACAACACGCAGTGATTATCTAAACCTTCATGCCGCTGGCCGACTCTCAGCAGCGCGAAGCATTAGATAATCAAAATCAAACGTTAAACATTATACGAGGATATAGCTATGGTCGCAGTGGAGCTCATTGTTGTTCTGCTCTTCATTTACTTGGGAGCAAGAATCGGCGGGATTGGCATCGGCCTTGCCGGTGGTGCGGGTGTGATTGCCCTGTCTTTGGTGTTGGGCGTGCCCACCAGTCAGGCGTTCATTCCTGTTGACGTTATCTTAATCATTATGTCAGTGATTACCGCGATTGCCGCCATGCAAGTGGCCGGTGGTATGGACTGGCTGGTTCAAGTAGCGGAAAACTTTTTGCGCAAACACCCTGAACGAATCACTTTTTACGCACCGATCGTCACCTTCTTAATGACCTTGATGGCGGGGACTGGCCATACGGCGTTCTCAACCTTGCCTGTGATTGCTGAAGTGGCAAAAGGCCAAGGCGTGCGTCCTTCTCGTCCGCTGTCGATTGCTGTCGTAGCCTCGCAAATTGCGATTACCGCATCGCCAATCTCAGCGGCGGTCGTGGCGTTTGCGGCGATGTTGGCGCCAATGGGCGTGGACTACCTCACGCTACTGGCGGTCTGCATTCCGACCACCTTTATTGCTTGTATGATTGGTGCGTTTGTCGCCAACTTCATGGGTAAAGAGCTTAAAGACGATCCTATCTACCAAGAGCGTTTGGAAAAAGGGTTGATCAAATTGAGCAGCGACACACAACGCGAGATCCTGCCAACAGCGAAAACCGCGACCTACATTTTCTTGGCGGCGATTGGTTTTGTTGTCTGCTACGCAGCGGCGATTTCAGGATCAGTCGGCCTAATTAAAGACCCTGCGCTTGGCCGTAACGAAGCCATCATGACCGTGATGCTCGCGGCAGCAGCAGCCATTGTGCTGGTGACCAAAATCGATGCAGCGAAAATCCCATCAGCCGCGACCTTCCGCTCAGGTATGACGGCGTGTGTCTGCGTGCTGGGTGTTGCATGGCTTGGTTCAACGTTCGTTAATGCGCACGTGGCAGAAATCAAAGAGCTGGCAGGCGATCTCTTGTCTGATCACCCTTGGATGTTGGCGATGGTGCTGTTTTTTGCCTCTATGCTCCTTTACTCACAAGGCGCGACCACAGTGGCGCTTATGCCTGCCGCGCTAGCGATTGGTGTCGCGCCGCTGACTGCCGTTGCGTCCTTTGCTGCCGTCAGTGCCCTGTTTGTACTACCGACCTACCCAACGCTGTTGGCCGCGGTTGAGATGGACGACACTGGCTCAACGCGCATCGGCCAATACGTGTTTAACCACCCGTTCTTTATTCCTGGTGTGGTGACCATTGCCTCGGCGGTGGCACTTGGCTTTACCTTTGGCGGTCTGCTGATCTAGTCTCAATAAGACGTCATAAAAATAATTCGATACAAAGGGAGCCGAGTGCTCCCTTTTATTTTGCACTGAATAAAAAATCACAGATCACAGACGGTTTTTGATTGACATCAAAATAGCGTTAATTAATAAAACCTTCTCGTTAACCAAATCGATTGAATAAAATTCCCAGCGTTTATTTATGCCGCTATTAAATCCATTCACTCTTTCTAAAAAAAACCAAAAACCAGCATAGAAATCCAACTATTTCACTTGAATACCCTAGCGATTTTTCCATGCAAATTTTGGCAAAGAATATAGGGCAGTAATTTGTGACCCGCTCCAAGGTTAATCTTTGAGACGAAATTTACACTAGTTCTAAATTCGATCATGCCTATCAATATTAACGCTATCTATTGTCACAGATTCACTTGTATTCACCCTTTGCAATACAAGTAAGGAGATCATCATGACCACTCAAACTGTCCCTAGAGAACATAAAAACAGCGAAGAGAAAAAACGCGGCTTTTTTGCCAACTTTAAATTCCCTTCCGCCTACACCATTTTATTTGTCCTAATTGCCCTTGTGGCCATGTTGACATGGATTATCCCCGCTGGCCAATATGACCGCGCCATGAATGAAGACCTTGGCCGTGAAGTGCCCGTGACGGGCACTTATCAGCCTGTGGAAGGCAATCCACAAGGGGTGATTGATGTCTTGCTTGCGCCGATTGATGGCTTTTACGACCACAACAGCTACGAAGCGGCAGCGATTGATGTGTCGCTGTTTATCCTCGTCATCGGCGGTTTCTTGGGCCTAGTGACAAAAACCGGCGCGATTGATGCTGGGATAGAGCGCGTCACTCACCGCCTTGAAGGACGCGAAGAGATGATGATCCCCATCTTGATGGCACTGTTTGCCGCGGGCGGCACTGTGTATGGGATGGCGGAAGAGTCCTTGCCTTTCTATACCTTACTTGTGCCCGTGATGATGGCCGCACGTTTTGACCCTGTGGTCGCCGCCGCGACCGTGTTGCTCGGCGCCGGGATTGGCTGTTTGGGTTCAACCATCAACCCGTTCGCCACTGTGATTGCCGCCAACGCCTCTGGCATTCCGTTCACCGATGGCATCATGCTACGCGCCATCATGTTGGTGATTGGCTGGGCAATCTGTGTCGCCTATGTGATGCGCTATGCACGCATGGTGCGCCAAGACCAATCCAAATCGATTGTGTTTGATAAGTATGAAGAGAACAAAGCGCACTTCTTGGGCAACCAATCCGAGCAAGGCCTTGAGTTCACCACTACACGCAAAGCGATTCTGACCATCTTTGGCCTCTCGTTCGCGGTCATGATTTACGGTGTCTCCATTGCCGGTTGGTGGATGGCGGAAATTTCAGCCATGTTCCTGGCCGCTACCATCATTGTCGGTATCGTGGCACGTATGAGCGAAGAGGAGTTCACCACCAGCTTTATTGATGGCGCCCGCGACCTACTTGGCGTTGCTCTCATCATCGGTATTGCGCGCGGTATTGTGGTCGTGATGGATCGCGGCATGATCACCGATACCATCTTGTACTCAGCGGAGCAGATGGTGACTGGGCTCTCCTCTGTCGTCTTTATTAACGTGATGTTCTTCCTAGAGATTTTGCTCTCGTTCTTGGTGCCGTCCACCTCTGGTCTTGCCGTACTCACCATGCCGATTATGGCGCCATTGGCCGACTTTGCCGGCGTCGGTCGTGATTTGGTTATCACCGCATACCAATCAGCATCAGGGCTGGTGAACCTCATCACGCCAACCTCAGCCGTGGTGATGGGTGGCCTTGCGATCGCCCGCGTGCCTTATGTGCGCTGGGTGAAATGGGTCGCGCCGCTGCTCGCTATCTTGACTCTGTTCTGTGTGTTGGCGTTAAGCCTAGGTGCGCTACTGTAACTGCTCACGCAAAAGCGCCGTTAAGCAGGATAACGAAACGGTTGTCCTGCTCTCTCCCTGCTTGCAAGACTCAATCAAGAAAAGCCACGTGTGTGGCTTTTTCTTTGTCTGCACTTTATTTATCTACTCTTTCTCTATCTGCACTTTCTTTATCTTTACGTTTCAATTTTTATTCCATTTGGATAATCCTGTTTTATAGACTGGGTTACTTTTTCTTATCCAAAAATAAAACCCACACTTTTGTGAATAAACACAAAAACAAGCGTGATCGCCTAGACAAATTAACACATTCGTTTATTAACAAATGCCGTCAAAAGCGAAACAAAGTCACTATATAAATAAAAACAACGCATAAAACCGCACGCTCATTCTATCCATTATAAATATCGACATGAATACAATTCCCTCTCTTTACCATGATTGACTCTTACCGCACTATTTTACTGTCATTCGGTGAATAAAAATCCTTACAGAGCGAAAAACCAACATCATCACAGCTTGGTAACAACTGCATGGATATTGTTAAAACCCTAGATCTAGCAAGGGCTGCAAGAAAAAATGAAGTGTGACTGAGCGCAGAGAATCCTCCTCTCTAGGGCGTAATATGAATATCAGAACAACAAAGTGAATAATTAAATTCACTCTCAAATAATCCCTACACCCTTATTTAATTTGTCACAGATACATTAAATAAAAAAATAAATAGAGAGATACGATTATGAGTAAGTTATACGTAGGTTCTGAAATCGGTCAATTACGTCGCGTGTTGGTTCACCGCCCGCGTCGTGCTCTCACCCACTTAACCCCCTCGAACTGCCACGAGCTACTGTTTGACGACGTGTTAGCGGTCGAACGTGCCGGTGATGAACACGATGTGTTTACCCAGACGCTGCGCGATCAAGGGGTGGAAGTGCTGCTATTGACCGACCTGCTGGCAGAGACGCTGGCAGTACCAGAAGCCAAGGAGTGGCTACTCAATCGTCAGGTATCTGACTACCGCTTAGGCCGAACCTTTGCCAACGACGTGCGCTGCTATCTGGGCGACTTGCCCAATCTTGAATTGGCCAAGATCCTCACCGGTGGCCTCTCCTACGCGGAAATGCCTATGCGCTCTTCCTCGATGATGCAAGCGCTGCATGCACCGACCGATTTTATTATCGAGCCGCTGCCAAATCACCTCTTTACCCGTGATACCTCCTGCTGGGTCTACGGTGGCGTCTCCATCAACCCGATGGCGAAGCCGGCCCGCCAACGTGAAACCAACCACGTGCGCGCCATTTACCGCTGGCACCCAACCTTCGCAGGGCAAGACTTCATCAAATACTTTGGTGATGAAGAGGCGCTGTACGACAACTCAACCATTGAGGGCGGTGACGTATTGGTCATTGGCCGTGGCAGCGTCTTGATTGGTATGTCCGAACGCACCACACCGCAAGGGGTGGAACACCTCGCCGCTGGCCTATTTAAACACGGCCAAGCCAAACAAGTGATTGCGATGGAGCTGCCTAAACATCGTTCTTGCATGCATTTGGACACCGTGATGACCCACATGCGCGAAGACACCTTCTCCGTCTACCCAGAAGTGGTGCGCAAAGACGTCAAATGTTGGAGCTTGACGGGTGACGAGTCTGGCGCGGTGCGTGTCAAAGAGGAAGGTTACTTTGTCTCGGCGATTGAAAGAGCGCTCGGCGTTGGCCAGCTCAACCTCATCACCACGGGCGGCGATAATTTCAACGCTGAGCGTGAGCAGTGGAACGACGCCAACAACGTATTGACCGTCAAACCGGGCGTCGTGATTGGCTATGAGGGCAACACCTACACCAATGAAAAATACGACAAAGCCGGCATCAAGGTACTGCCTATCCCTGGGGATGAATTGGGACGAGGCCGCGGCGGCGCTCGCTGCATGAGCTGCCCGATTGAGCGCGATGGCATCTAAGCCCGCGGTCATCACAGACGCCATCGTTACCAACCCATTCATCCTTATCATCGGATCAACAAGGAGCAAAAGCGGGCGCTTTTGCTCTGTGGAGACAGAGCTATGAACAAACAAACCGTCGTTGTCGCCCTAGGGGGCAATGCGCTACTTCGCCGCGGTGAGCCGCTCGAAGCCGAGGTGCAGCGCCACAACATTGAAATTGCGGTCAACACCATCGCCAAAATCGCCGAGCACTACAACGTGGTGTTGGTGCATGGCAATGGTCCGCAAGTGGGGCTGCTTGCGCTGCAAGGTCTTGAGTACAAAAAAGTCGCGCCCTACCCACTTGATGTGCTGGGCAGTGAAACCCAAGGCATGATCGGCTACATGCTGATGCAAGAGTTTAAAAACCAGATGCCAAGCACCAACATCACCTGCATGTTGACGCAAATGACCGTCGACCCAAATGACCCGGCCTTCGCCAATCCAACCAAACCAATTGGACCGATTTACCAAGAAGCCGAAGCGCGCGAACTGGCCGAGCGTTATCACTGGACCGTCAAACCCGATGGCGCGCATTTTCGCCGCGTCGTACCGAGCCCTAAACCGACAGGCATCATTGAACACGAAGCCATTACCAAGTTGATCGCCGAAGGGCATTTGGTGATCTGTACCGGTGGCGGCGGCATTCCGGTCAAACGGGAAGGCGGCAAATTGATGGGCGTTGAAGCGGTGATCGACAAAGACATGTCCGCCGCCTATCTCGCCAAACAGCTCAACGCCGACGCGCTATTGATTCTGACTGACGCTGACGCCGTCTATCTCGATTGGGGCAAACCCACTCAGCATCCGCTGCGTGCCACCAATCCTAGCGAGCTGGCGCACTATACGTTCGATGAAGGCTCAATGGGCCCCAAAATTGATGCCTCGTGCGAATTCATTCGCCAAGGAGGCAAGGTGGTCGGCATCGGCGCCCTCGAAGATGGCCTAGCGATTTTGCAAGGCACCGCCGGCACAAATATCACCAAAGGCTAACAACATCACCAAAGGCTAACAACAGACAACGAGGCTCGGGCCATCTTCGCGCCGAGCCGAAACAGACATTGCACGTCATCATCTCTTTTTAAGAAGGATATTCACCATGGCTTTCAATTTACGTAACCGCAACTTCCTTAAACTGCTCGACTTTACCCCACGTGAGATTGACCATCTGCTCGCGCTCTCTACTGAACTGAAAAAAGCCAAATACAACGGTTACGAGCAGCCGCGCCTCAAAGGCAAAAACATCGCGCTGATTTTCGAAAAAACCTCAACCCGCACTCGCTGCGCCTTTGAAGTGGCGGCGTTTGACCAAGGCGCGCAAGTCTCCTACTTGGGCCCCTCTGGCTCACAAATCGGTCATAAAGAGTCCATGAAAGACACCGCACGCGTGCTGGGCCGCATGTATGACGGCATCGAATATCGCGGCTTTGGTCAAGAGATCGTCGAAGAGCTCGGCCGATACGCCGGTGTGCCCGTCTGGAATGGTTTGACCGACGAGTTCCACCCCACCCAAATCCTCGCTGACTTCTTAACCATGATGGAACATGGCCGCGGCAAAGCGCTGCGCGACATCTCCTTTGCCTACCTTGGAGACGCACGCAACAACATGGGCAACTCTTTGATGGTGGGCGCAGCGAAAATGGGCATGGACATCCGCCTCGTTGCGCCAAAACAGTTCTGGCCAGAAGAGAGTTTGGTCGCTACCTGCCGCGACATCGCCCAGACCACAGGCGCGAAAATTACGCTCACCGACGATGTGCAAGAGGGCGTGCAAGGCTGTGACTTCCTCTACACTGATGTCTGGGTGTCCATGGGCGAAGCGAAAGAAGCGTGGGCTGAGCGCATCAATTTGATGCTGCCGTATCAAGTCAACATGGCGATGATCAAAGCCACCGGTAACCCGCACGTGAAATTTATGCACTGCTTACCCGCCTTCCACGGCGAAGACACCACGGTCGGCAAACAGCTCGCGAGCGAATATCCCATGCTCAAAGACGGCTGTGAAGTGACGGATGAAGTGGTCGAGTCGGACTACTCGATTGTCTTCGACGAGGCGGAAAACCGCATGCACACCATCAAAGCGGTGATGGTGGCGACGCTCGGCGCGTAACCCTGCTTTGGATGAACTAAGAGACTCGCGGGGCTGACAACAGCCTCGCTTTATTAGAATAAATGACCAGAAAAACACTTTGTCATTAGTTTTTTATTTGGTGACAAGTGTCATATAGCCACACTTTTATTGGTGATAAACTCAGCGTGCGCGACGGCGTTTTTTCATTGAACAACCCACAAGGGTACATAGATGGAGCTGTGTACTCATTCCCATCAGGATGGCGATAATCATAATAAGGGGTCCTTATGAGTGACACTCTTCATCTCGCGGACGACCAATTTGCCGATGACAAAACCCTCACTTCAGCGTGCAAACGGCTACTGCAACAACAAAGCTTTTCCACTCAAAATGAGCTCAGAGAAGCCCTAGTGAACATTGGTTTCGAGGGCATCAGTCAATCGACCGTCTCTCGCTTGCTGTCGCAACTTGGCGTCGTCAAAGTGCAAAATGCCTGCGGCAAAAAAGTCTACTGCATCACGGTCGAAACCGCGCCAGTACGCGTCGAGTCCTCCATCTCTTCGCAAATCGAGTTCATTACCCACAACCAATCCATGGTGGTCGTCAAAACCCACCCCGGCAGCGCCCAACTGGTCGCCCGTCTCGTCGACATCGACCCACACACCGAGATCCTCGGCACCGTCGGCGGTAACGACACCGTGCTCATCATCCCAAAAGATACACAAAAGATTGATGCGTGTGAGCGGATTGTGCGGATGAGGTTAGGAGTGAGTTCATAGGGAATAGGTCCTAGAGGCGAGTGCCTAGTTCCTAGAGGGATGGTGATGGGTGATGGGTGATGGGTGATGGGTGCGATCTTCTAGGCACTAGGAACTAGAAACTAGGCACTATTTGAAACTTATCCATCCGATCTCCTGTCTGATTGAGTTACACTGAATCCATCTTAGTTAACGTGACGGTCTTATGCGCTTCGCTTTCTCGCTTGTTGTACTGGTTCTCTCTCTGTTTTCGAGCTCGGTGTGGGCTCTGTTTGGCAATTCGCAATCTACGTTCAGTCCTGCCAATGAGGACAATCGCTTTGTCACTGTTGATGAGGCGTTTGCCTTCAATGCGGTGCAGCAAGGCGCGCGGGTCTATCTCGATTGGCAAATCAAGCCAGATTACTACCTCTATCAAGATAAGATTGCCATTAGCGGCGAGCACATCACGTTAGGCGACATCACACTGCGTCAAGGTGAGCCCTATCATGATGAGTTTTTCGGTGACGTGAACATCTACACCACGCCGCTGTTTGTCGAGGTGCCTTTGGCCGAGTATCAAGCCGGGGCTCGTTTGATGGTTCAATACCAAGGCTGCGCGAAAGCCGGTTTCTGCTATCCGCCCGAAACTAAGGTCATTGACCTGACCTCGTTTGACTTTCAAGACGCCGATGTCGTCATCGCGCCTACCTCCACCAATTCAGAAAAGACGCCTATTACGACTGACACGGCGACAGACTCATCACGCTCACAACAGGCACAGCTAGCCGATCGCATCAGCGAGAGCGTTTGGACACCGCTGCTGTTTCTTGCACTGGGTATCGGCCTCGCCTTTACCCCATGTGTCTTGCCGATGTACCCGATTTTGACCAGCATTGTGCTCGGCGGCGGTCAGATCAACACGCGCCGCGCATTGGGTCTTTCGTTTGTCTACGTGCAAGGCATGGCATTGACTTACACCCTGCTCGGTTTGGTGGTGGCGCAAGCCGGTTTGCAGTTCCAAGCAACGATGCAACACCCCGCAGTGTTGATAGGACTCAGTATATTATTCGTCGCGCTGGCCTTGTCGATGTTTGGGCTCTACACGCTGCAACTGCCGAGTCGCCTGCAAACTTGGCTCAATCAACTGAGCAGTCAGCAGCAAGGTGGCAACCTGCTCGGTGTGTTTAGCATGGGGGCGATTTCTGGTTTAGTCTGCTCACCCTGCACCACGGCGCCGCTGTCGGGCGCGCTCTTGTATGTGGCGCAAAGCGGCGACTTGTTTACCGGAGGGATCACCCTCTACGCGTTGGCGCTCGGTATGGGCATACCTCTGATTTTGGTCGCGGTCTTTGGCAATCAGCTATTGCCAAAAGCGGGAGAGTGGATGAATCGCGTCAAGACGCTGTTTGGCTTTATCCTCCTCGCGGCGCCGATTTTCTTGCTTGAACGCATCCTGCCCGATCTGTGGAGCAGTGCGCTGTGGTCGGGGCTCGGTATCGCGGCGTTTGGCTGGCTCTATCACAGTAAAAATGCACTGCCTTTTGGTGGCTGGAAGCAAAGTGTGGTGGGCATTGTTGCAGTGCTCGGTTTGTTCGCCAGCGCTCAGCCGCTGCTCAATCTTTGGTTTGATGGTCCAAGCGCCCACTCGCAAGCCGCGCCGAGCATTGAGTTTACCCGTATCAACAACGTCGCCGAGCTCAACTTGGCCCTCAGCCAAGCCCGAGAGCAAGGCAAACCTGTGATGCTCGATTTTTATGCCGACTGGTGCGTCGCGTGTAAGGAATTTGAGAAGTACACCTTCCACCAAGCCGATGTGGAAGCCAAGCTGAGTGAGTTTGTGTTGTTGCAAGCCGACGTCACCCGCAACCAAGTGCAAGACATCGAGCTACTCAAACAACTCGGCGTACTCGGTTTGCCGACCATTGATTTTTGGGATGCCAATGGCCAGCCGATGCCAAATGCTCGCATCACAGGATTTATGCCAGCCGAGACGTTTTTGGCGCATTTGAAGGCTCAGCCCTTTGACCAGTCTTCTAACTTACCATTAGGTGTTCATCGAGACAGGCTAAATTAGAAAGTAAAAAGGCTGACGTGATCGCCAGCCTTTTCAACGTAAATCTGCACTTCAATTATACAGTGAAAGAACACTGCTTAACTTTTAGTACTGGACGAGCCGTTGTCGCTGCTTGCGAGTATGCCTGAGCCATGACCGCTTTTGCTTCACTCGTACCCGAATCAACACCTACTGCTGAAAGCAAGCTTGCACCTGTGTCAACGTTATCCATCTGCTCACGGTACTCTGCAAACATTGCTTGAATATCATCGCAAGACATTGAATTAAAATCAGCATTTGCGATATCTGTATCTGAACCTCCAGTCATTTGACATCCAGACAAACCAACGACGGCCAACACTGCGAATAGACTTAATTTTTTCATTATCAGTTTCCTTTACTGCATCATTATTTGAAGTAGGTCAAAACCTAGAAGCGATTATGCAACAAACAGCTATTCACTTCTTAAATATGAGCAATATTTAAGATCAAATTGATGAATATGTGAACAAGGGCATACTGACAATCTAATTTATTGATATTAATGATATTTAACATCATATGCATCTAGTATAAATACTCAACAATAAGTGTTAAATGAAACAAAACCCGATACACTTCAGACTTTTAGCGGATAAAGATTGTCCACCGCGGCAAAGCTGACAATAATTCTATTAACTACATCATCATAAGTGTGCAACGTCATGGACTCGACCTACACCATCATCATCGCAGACGATCACCCGCTGTTTCGCAACGCGTTGTTCCAATCGGTACATATGGCGGTCAGTGGGGCTAATCTGCTCGAGGCCGACTCTCTCGATGCCTTGATGACGTTACTCGCCAAAGAAGATGAGCCCGACTTGCTGCTGCTCGATCTGAAAATGCCGGGCGCCAATGGCATGTCTGGCTTGATTCAACTGCGCGCCGAATACCCAGAGTTGCCGATTGTGGTGGTCTCAGCCAGTGAAGAGCCTTCGGTGGTCACGCAAGTGAAAAGCCACGGTGCGTTTGGTTTTATCCCTAAATCGAGTGACATGCGCGAGCTAGTGAAAGCCCTCAATCAAGTGTTGGCGGGCGATCCTTACTTCCCTGAAGGTTCGATTGTCGAGAATGCCGCTTGCAATGATCTAGCTGAGAAAATGGCGACCCTCACCCCGCAGCAGTACAAGGTACTGGGCATGCTCTCCGACGGCCTGCTCAACAAGCAGATCGCCTATGAGCTCAACGTCTCAGAAGCGACCATCAAAGCACACATGACCGCCATTTTCCGCAAGCTGGGCGTAAAAAATCGCACCCAAGCGGTGATACTGCTTAGCGAACTCAACGACTAGCACTACGGGTAGATAGGCCACCCCTACTCTGGCTCTTGCGAGTCCGGAAGGCACAGACCCAACTGCGTCACTTCGTAGTTCTCCACTTTGGAGATGACAAACCTCAGCCCCTGCCAATCAAAACTGTCGCCAAGCACCACTTGATGGGGCAGTTGCTCCGCCACCAACTGCTTTAGCGTGAACGTCGCGTACTCAACTGGCACATCAATGCCGTAGTGCTGACACACATCGCTAAGCGAAACCTCGGCGGCAAAAAAGAAGTCACCAAAGAAACGGGTTTGAGTTTCCGCCAAAGGCGCGGTGCTAAACAGTTGACTTAACGGCTCAAGGTTCTCTTCTCGGCCCAGCACGCATAAGGTATCACCCGCTTGCAGCACAGTACTGCCCGATGGGTGGAGCAAGGTTCGCTGACGAAACAGCGCCGCAATCCACGTTCCATCCGGCATCGCCAACTTACTCAATGGCTCACCAATACACCACTTCTCCGCTTCCAAGCGATAGACATAGAGCTCCCAATTGCTGGTTGGGAAAATCTCGATCCCTGCCCGCGCCACCGGCGCGGGCTGAGGTGGCAGTTCGACTTTGGCCAATTTTGCTGCCTTGGTTAAGCTCACGCCTTGCACGATCAGCGAGACCATAACGACGAAAAAGGCGATATTGAAATACATCTGCGCATTGGGCAGCCCTGCCATCAAAGGGAATACCGCCAAAATGATCGGCACAGCGCCACGCAATCCGACCCAACTTAGAAACCACTTCTCTCTGGGGCGAAACTTGCCAAACGGCAGCAAACTGAGCCACACCGCAATAGGACGAGCAAATACAATCATGCCGAACGCGAGCGCCAGTGCCGGCAGTGCGATGTCGAGCAAATCTTTCGGATTGACCAACAGACCAAGCACGACAAACATGATGATCTGGCTAAACCATGTCAGTCCATCCATGACATTCAAAATCGAGTGTTTTGAGCGCGTCGGCAAATTACCCAGCAGCAAACCAAACAGATAAATGGTGAGAATGCCGCTGCCGCCCAAGGTGTTCGACAATGCAAACAGCCCAACGCCAAGCCCTGAGACCAGAATCGGGTACATGCCTTCTGGTAATTGGATGCGATTGATGATTTGCAAAGACAACCAGCCGCCACCAAGCCCAAGGGCGATGCCGATACCAAACTGCATCACAAAACTCAGTGACACGAACCCAACGCTGAGCACCGCGGTTGGATCCGCCAGTACCGCAATCAAAGTAATGGTGAGAAACACCGCCATCGGATCGTTGGTGCCTGATTCAATCTCCAACGTCGCGCCCACCCGTTCATTGATGCTGCGCCCTTTAAGGAGTGAAAAGACCGCCGCGGCATCAGTGGAACCGACTATCGCGCCAAGCAGCAAGCCTTGTAGCAAAGTGAGATTGAAGAGCCAGGTGGCGAGCAAACCGGTGAGAAACGTGGTGCAAAATACGCCAAAGGTGGCCAAAGAAAATGCCGGCCAGAACGCCAAACGAAAGCTGCTGATACGTGTGCGTAGCCCACCATCGAGCAAGATGATCGCCAGCGCTAAGTTACTGACCAGATAGGTCGTGGAGTAGCTATCAAACTTGATGCCTCCCGGGCCGTCTTGCCCGGCCAGCATACCGACGCAGAGAAACAAAACGAGGATAGGTACACCGAGGCGCGAGGAGAGCTGGCTGAATAACACACTGATAACAAGAAGAAGCGTCCCAGTAAGAAACAGTCCATTGATCATATCTACCGTCAAGCTTTACCCCCTTAAATACAGTTGGAGTCAATGAGTTATTCTACCCATAGTTTTCTCTTGGCAGTAGCGGGAAATGGTCAACCTATGCAAATTGTCGGTCAACATATCAACACTAGTTGAGCGGTTCCCTTCTCAAGACATTAGACCTTTGGCTAACTTAACAAGTTATTAACATCACAAATTTATCAGTAAACCTCGCTAAGCGCCCATTTTAGGGCCCTTTTTATCCTTATCGCCCCGACTAAAGTTGAAAGGTTTTTCGCCCATTGCCTTGCTAATGTACATGGTGAAACATTTTTTTAACAAGCACTGACCTCACTAGCAGGTAAACCGAACACCCCATTTAACTAGCGAAATCGTAAGGAGGCGGCAATGGCATTCGAAAGTCAGGAAAGAGCCAAAGCCTACTGGGATAAAAACGTAAAACTGATGATCACCTTAATGGTCATCTGGTTTGTCGTATCTTTTGGCTGCGGCATATTATTTGTCGACGTACTGAATGAAATTCAAATCGGTGGATACAAACTCGGCTTCTGGTTTGCCCAGCAAGGCTCCATCTATACGTTTCTTGGCATTATTTTCTACTACGCGTGGAAGATGCGCCAACTGGACCGTGAATTCGGCGTGGATGAGTAAGGAGTCACTCAGATGGATTTGAAAACAATCACGTACCTTGTTGTGGGTGCCACTTTCATTCTCTATATCGGGATTGCGATTTGGGCACGCGCTGGGTCAACCAAAGAGTTTTATGTCGCAGGCGGCGGGGTTAACCCGATTGCCAATGGTATGGCGACGGCAGCGGACTGGATGTCAGCGGCGTCGTTTATCTCAATGGCGGGTCTGATTGCCTTTATGGGCTACGGCGGCTCCGTCTTCTTAATGGGTTGGACTGGCGGCTACGTGCTTCTCGCGCTGCTGCTCGCCCCTTATCTACGTAAATTCGGTAAGTTCACCGTACCTGAGTTTGTCGGTGAGCGTTTCTACTCCAACACCGCGCGCGTGGTGGCGGTTGTCTGTCTTATCATCGCATCGGTGACCTACGTTATCGGTCAGATGAAAGGCGTGGGCGTGGCGTTTGGTCGCTTCTTGGAAGTGGACTACTCGACTGGCCTGTTGATCGGTATGTGTATCGTGTTTGTCTACGCGGTTATGGGCGGCATGAAAGGCATCACCTACACGCAGATTGCTCAGTATTGCGTCCTCATTCTTGCTTACACTATCCCTGCAATCTTTATCTCTCTGCAACTGACTGGGCACCCTCTGCCACAAATTGGCCTAGGTAGTACCCTCTCCGGTACGGATGTCTATCTGCTCGACCGGCTAGACCAAGTGGTGACCGAACTCGGCTTTACCGAGTACACCACCCAAGTGCGGGGCGATACGCTCAACATGTTCGTCTACACCATGTCACTGATGATTGGTACGGCAGGTCTTCCGCACGTTATCATCCGTTTCTTCACGGTGCCAAAAGTGCGTGATGCGCGTACCTCTGCCGGTTGGGCATTGGTGTTCATCGCGATTCTTTACACCACAGCGCCAGCCGTATCGGCGATGGCTCGCTTGAACCTGATGGACACAGTGAACCCAGCGCCAGGCCAACATCTGGCTTATGATGAGCGTCCTGACTGGTTTAAGAACTGGGAAAAAACCGGCCTACTTGGCTTTGATGACAAAAACAACGACGGTTTGATTCAATACACATCGAGCGCTGCCACTAACGAACTGAAGGTGGACAACGACATCATGGTATTGGCTAACCCTGAGATTGCGAAACTGCCTAACTGGGTGATTGCATTAGTCGCCGCCGGTGGCCTAGCGGCAGCACTGTCGACCGCCGCGGGCTTGCTATTGGCGATCTCCTCCGCCATCTCCCATGACTTGATCAAAGGGGTCATCAACCCGAACATCTCCGAGAAGAAAGAGCTGATGGCGAGCCGGATATCCATGGCCGTCGCCATTGCAGTGGCGGGCTATCTTGGTCTCAATCCTCCCGGCTTTGCCGCAGGTACGGTAGCCTTGGCCTTTGGTCTTGCCGCCTCGTCGATCTTCCCAGCATTGATGATGGGTATCTTCAGCAAAAACATCAACAAAGAGGGCGCGATTGCAGGCATGATCGCCGGTATCACCATCACGCTGTTCTACGTATTCCAGCACAAGGGTATCTTGTTTATCTCTGACTGGACTTACCTAGAGAGCTGGGGCAGCAACTGGTTCCTAGGCATTGAGCCTAACGCCTTTGGTGCCATCGGTGCTGTCGTCAACTTCATCGTCGCGTTCGCGGTATCAAAAGTGACCGCAGAAACGCCACAAGAAGTGAAAGATTTGGTCGAGCACGTGCGTGTTCCAGCCGGTGCTGGCGAAGCGGTTGACCATTAATCCTTAACCTCTACCACAAAAGCCCCGTTTGGGGCTTTTTTATTCTTCAAATTGGGTTAACTTACTGTTGTAAAGAAAAACTTGGAGCTGTTGCAAGGAAGCCAAGATGTTCAAAAATAAACACTTTATCATTGCTCTATTGATTGCCCCGATTCTCTCCATCATCGCCTATTTCGGTACCGATTTGGCCGTGAGTGAAAAGCCACACGCCGCCAAAGAGGGCCAAGCGTATAAGTTGGTCAGCAAATCCAACTGCCGCTATACCAGTGGTCTGTGTGACATGGAAAATGGCGAGTTCAAAATTAAGTTTCGCTCTGAAAAGTTGACCGAAGAGACGTTAGAACTCTCAATGAGTTCGCTGCACCCATTGCAAGGGGTCAAACTCTCGCTAGTGAATGACATCGACACCACCACGACCCCCGTCGACATGCAACGCGCCGACAGTGAGGGCAAACAGTGGTTCATCACCCTACCCAGCCCCGCCTCCCAAGAGAGCTGGCTGCGCGTCGCGGCGCAATCCGATGGCACCCTCTACTACGGTGATACCCAAACGGCGTTTGTGACGTATGAGACCTTGTTTACTGGCAATGAATGATGGGCCGCAAAGGAACCATGAACGAAAAGGGAAAGCGATGTTCGCTTTCCCTTTTCGTGTACACCGATGAATTTTCCGTCAGGCTAAAGCCCATTCAGCATAGCTCGCAGTTTCAGCGGTTTGACGGGCTTGGCGATAAACGCAAATCCGCTCGACTCGATGCCTTGCATCATCTCTTGGGTGCGATCGGCGCTGATGATCACCCCTTTAAATCGCGCGCCCAGTCGCAAGCGACATTGCTGCAACACTTCTAAACCCGTTCGGCCGTGATCGAGACGGTAATCGGACAAAATCACATCCGGCTGCCACTGCTCGTCCATCGCCGCCAGCGCGCTGACCAGATCGGTGGCGCTGCGCACCTCACATCCCCAGCGGCCAAGCAGTGTCTCCATCCCCACCAAAATATCCGTTTCGTTATCGACACACAGCACGCGCAAGTGGCTGAGATCGCCGACACTTGGCGCCGCGGCAGGCGCAGGAGCTGGGCTGGCATGCACCGCGCGCGGCAGACGAATCGAGAACACGCTGCCACGCCCAGGCCATGAACGCATCCCTATTTCATGATTGAGTACATGCGCGATGCCTTTGGAAATGGCGAGCCCCAGACCCAACCCTTGATCGCGTAGCCCTTGGCCATCTTGGGCATGACTGCCGCGATTAAACTCCTCAAAGATCTCTTGCTGCTTGTCTTCATCAATCCCCACGCCGTTATCCCACACCTCAATGCGCGCCTCACCTTGGATGCGGCGCACGCCGAGCACCACTTTGCCTTGTGGATTATAACGAAACGCATTGGTGAGGAAGTTTTGAACCACGCGGCGCAGCAGTTTAGGGTCCGACTCAACCACCAAATCACTCGGCATCATGCGAAAGTCGATGCCTTGCTTTTTCGCTAGAGCGCTAAACTCGGCGTTGAGGTTGGAGAGCACATCATTGAGCGCAAAGGGGTGAATGTGCACTTCCAGCTTGCCAGACTCCAAACGCGAAATATCGAGCAGATCGCCAATCAAATCTTCTGCCGCGCCAAGGGCACTTTCGATATGGTGAGCAAGGCGCTGCGCTTCGGACTCTTTCCCCTCCTCCATAGCAGTCGAAGAAGAAATAGAGACCGAGTCAGCTTTCGTCACTTCAGATAAGGAGGAGGCAAACAAGCGCGCGGCATTAAGCGGCTGCATCAAATCGTGGCTCACCGCGGCCAAAAAGCGTGATTTGGATTGAGATTCGCGCTCGGAACGCTGGGTCGCACTGACCAATTTTTTGTTGAGTTTTTCCAGCTCAAAGGTGCGCTCTCGAACGCGCTCTTCTAGAGTTTCATTGGCGTCGATCAGCGCCTGCTCGGCATCGCGGAACACGGTAATGTCGGTAAAACTCATCACAAAGCCGCCGCCGGGCATCGGGTTGCCTTGCACCTCAATCACGCGTCCATCGGGCCTGACACGTGAAGAGGTGTGGCGTGTGCCTTGTTCTAAATGATACACCCGCCTGCGAACGTGATCTTCTGGGTCACCGGGGCCACACAGCCCCTGCTCGGCGTTGTGGCGAATCACATCGGCAATTGGCCTACCCACTTGAATCAAGCCGGGCGGAAACTCAAACAACTCAAGATAACGCTGATTCCACGCCACCAAACGCAATTGCTTGTCCACCACGGCAATGCCTTGGCCAATATGCTCAATCGCCCCTTGCAGCAAGCCGCGACTAAAGTCATACAGCTCGGAGGCCTCATCGACAATGGTCGCCACCTCTTCAAGCTGCATGTTGCGCCCTTGTAGCGCAGAGGTGAGCACCAACTTCGCTGACGAGGCACCAAACACACCGGCCAGCACCCGCTCAGTATGGCGAATCAAGGTCGAGGGCGCTTGCTGATTAGGCATCAGTGTCTCACGTTGCTGCTGCCAATATTGACGAAACGCGCTGCGCACCCGCTGCCTGCCGACAAAGCGCGACGCGAGCATTTCCAACTCACCGACCGTCACTCGGCTCTGGTAGAGGCTCATGTTCTCACTCTCTGGCAGCGGCGTACCGATAAACGAGGCTGACTGTAACCGCTCACTGAGGCTCGAGCGCGTCGCGCTCGACACCAGCAAATAGAAGAACAGGTTAGCGCTGATGCTCAGCAGCATCCCCCAATCAGAGCGCGCAATACCCAGTGATGCCAACCCTTCTGGCGGCGTGATGATCCACAACAGGAAGTTGCTTTGTGCATCCCCCGCTAAGATGCCGGTTTGGCTCATCAAGGTGATCAGCCACAAGGTAAAACCAAAACCTAGCCCGACATACACGCCTTTGCGATTGCCTTGACGCCAGTACATGCCGCCAATCAGCGCCGGGGCAAACTGGGTGATCGCCGCAAACGAGAGAAAGCCAATTGCAGAGAGCGAATGAATGCTGCCCAGCGCCTGATAAAAGCCCCAAGCGCCAAGCAGTAGCAGCAAAATCAAGCCGCGACGAATGATCAACAGCAAGCCAGAGAAGTGACGATGGTTACGATGCGAGAGGCGCATGCGACGCAGCAGTAATGGCATCACCATATCATTCGACACCATGATCGCCAGCGCGATGGTTGAGACAATCACCATGCCACTGGCCGCCGAGGTGCCGCCTAAAAACGCCAGCAGAGCGAAATCTTGCGCGCCCACCGCCATCGGCAAGCTGATCACATACGTATCTGGGCTTTCGCCGCTTAAGATGCCTTGGCCGACCCACGCAATCGGCAGCACAAACAGCCCCATCAACACCAGGTAGAGCGGGAAGAGCCAGCGCGCGGTATGCAAATCTTGCGCGCGTTCGTTCTCCACCACCATGGTATGAAACTGACGCGGCAAACAGACGATCGCCATCATGGTCAGGGCGGTGTGGATCAGCAACGTCGGGATATTGGGGGATTGATACGTCTCGGCGGCAATCGCCATCAACTGAATGTCACTGCGGCTAAAGGCGAGATAGAGAATAAAACAGCCGACAACCAAAAACGCCACCAGCTTGACCAGCGACTCAAACGCAATCGCCATCATCATGCCGCGGTGGTGCTCGGTATTATCAATATGACGCGTACCAAACAGCATGGTAAACACCGCCAGCGCCCCGACCACAAACCATGACACATCAAAACCAAAGCGGGCGAAATCCTCACTAACACTCGGCGCGATAATCTCTAGCCCCATGGTAATGCCACGCAGTTGCAGCGCGATGTAGGGCAAAATACCAATCACAGCAATAAAGGTGATCGCCACTGCCAGCCCTTGAGATTTGCCATAACGAGCCGCGATAAAGTCGGCGATGGAAGTAATATGCTCACGCTTGGCGGTGATCACCAAGCGAGCGAGGACGCGCCAACCGAGGGTAAAGACCAGAATCGGCGCCACATAGATAGGCAGAAAGGACCAAGGATTGCTGCTCGCCTGACCGACGGTGCCATAAAACGTCCACGAGGTGCAGTAGACCGCAATCGAAAGGCTGTAGACCCAAGGCCGCCAGCGCGACAACCACTTGACGCGATTATCGCCATACCATGCGATCAAAAAAAGCAGCCCAAGATAGAGAAGCGAAACCGCGATCACCAACCAACCTTGCATTCGATATCCTTATCGTCGTTTATCGGTACTCCCCATCGCCGTGCCAGTGAGGTGAGCGATAAGGGTTAACTTATTAAACGAATTTGCTGGCGGCAACTCAATCGACTTGAGTAAATTCTGTGCTTTACGCGCCGCTTTCCGTGGCTTTTTCTCCCTCTTGCGGCTCGGCTTCTTTGGCGGCTTGCGCTTCATTGACAAATTGCTCAGAGGTCACGGGATTCTCTTGTGGCGCCACTTTGATAAATAGCGACACAGCGCCCATCAAGGCCATCGCCCAGAAGACGTTCGCGCCCCAGTGCTCAAAGCCCCAGCCGCTTAATGTCGTCATCAAGGCAATCACAGCGCCAAGCGGAATGGCATTGTACAAGGCTTGCAGCGCCACCATTTTTCTCTGCTCGGAGTGTTGGATGTATTGAATCGCGGCAATGTGCGCCACCGCAAAGGTCACGCCGTGCAGCAGTTGAATCAGCACCAAAGCGAGCAGTAGCGTCGTCGATGCCGTCATGCCCCAACGCACCATCACCCCAATTGAGGCGAGCGCAAACATAGCGCGCAGTGACCAACCAGAAAACAGTCGCTTGCTCAGGGCAAACACCGCCACTTCCGCCACCACCCCTAAGCTCCACAAATAGCCGATGATGTCTTCGGAGTACCCCGCCGCTTTCCAATGAATCGCACTAAAGCTGTAGTACGCCGCATGACTGCCCTGAATCAGCGCCACCAGCAGGAGAAACTTCACCACTGGCCCTTCACGCAGCAGCTCCATCAATTTCGGTCTCACGCCTGCGCTGACATCACTGGTCACCGGCATAGGCTGAATGCGCCTTAAACTCATTAGCCAAGCCGCCAACATGCCCGCCATCGCCGTCAACACAATCATGTCGCTGCCAAAATGGGCAACCATAAACCCGACCACGGTCGAGCCGGCAATAAAGGCAATCGAGCCCCACAAGCGCGTGCGACCATAATCGAGCTTATTGAGCCGCGCGTAGTAGTTGGCCATCGCATCAGAGAGCGGCACAATCGGCCCGCAGCAAAGGTTAAACAGCACCGTCGCCAGCGCCATTAACCAAAAACTTCCGCCGGTAAAAAAGTGGAAACCAACAAACAGCAGCCCCGCCAAACTGAACCAACGCAGCGCCGGCATTAAATGCTCCACCTTATGAATGCGCGGCGTTAACACCAAGTTCGCCACGCAGCGCGTCGCAAAGCCAATCCCGACCAAGACACCAATGTCGGTCGGCGTCACTCCTTGGTTTTCAAACCACAGCGCCCAAAACGGCAAATAGACGCCATAAGCAAAAAAGAACCCCGCAAAATATTGTGAGATCCAACCATAGGGAGAAGGAGTGAACATGCAAACCTCAGTCAGGATAAGGGAGTAGATAACGGCGGCATTATGACCGCGTTTGCATGGAATAAAAAGGGAAGAAGTGCCTAGAGGTTAGTTCCTAGTTCCTAGAAGACAGTGCCTAGAAGACAGTGCCTAGTTCCTAGAAGTGGGTTGCTAGAAGCACGAGCCGAGTTCTTAGAATCAGACCTCTAGGAACTAGGCACTAGAAACTAGGCACTCCCCCCCTATAAGACCAAAGTCGTCTGGCATTTATACGCTGATCGCGCACACTTTATTTATTCACCTACCCCGAACTGTAGAGCGAGAGTGTAGAGCCGCTATGCCTGATAAATTCAATATGCAGTCACCACCGTTTGATAGGCTGAGTGAAGCGCAGCAAACCGAGCTGCGCTCGGCGCTGGATGTCGCCTATTTCCGCACTAAGGAGAGCTTGATTAAGCCCGGCGCACGTGTGGATCATCTGCATATTTTGATCAAAGGCGCGGTGGAAGAGCGCTCTCAGGATGGCAACGAAATTTTTGCTCACTACGCCAATGATGACTTGTTTGATGTGCGCGGCCTGTTTGATGGCCAATCTAAGCACCATTACGTGGCGCTAGAAGATACCCTCGCTTACCTACTGCCCGAAGCGACCTTTATGTCGCTCTACAACGAGAATGGCCAGTTTGCCGCCTATTTTGATACCAATCTGGCGCGCCGTCAGGAATTGATTGAAGCCGCGCAGCAGCAGCAAAACCTGGCCGAGTTCATTCTGACCAAAGTCGATAAAGCCATCTATCATCCGCCGATGGTGATCGCCCCCAACATGCCGCTCAATGAGGTGACGCGCACACTCAAAGAGAACGCCATTGATGCCGCGCTGGTGCGATTAGAAGACGATGACCCAAGGCTTGCCGACCATCCTCATGAGCTGCCCTTTGGCATTGTCACGCGCACCAATATGCTCCATGCGGTCATGTTGGATGACCACCCGCTCGACACCCCAGTGGGCGAGATCGCAACCTTTCCGGTCATCCATGTCGACGATGGCGAGTTTCTGTTTAATGCGATGATCAAAATGACGCGTAAACGCATGAAGCGCGTGATGGTCGCCGATGGTAAAGAAGCGGTCGGCATGCTGGATATGACGCAAATCCTCAGTGCCTTTTCCACTCACTCACACGTGTTGAGTTTGAGCATTGCCAGAGCGAGCAGTGTCGAAGAGCTCGCGCTCGCATCGAACCGCCAGCGCCACTTGGTCGAAAGCCTGCTTGGTAATGGTATTCGCACCCGCTTTATCATGGAGCTGATTTCTGCCGTTAATGAACAAATTATCGAGAAAGCCTTTGAACTGATTGTTCCTCCCGCCCTTCACGATCACTGCTGTTTGATCGTTTTAGGCTCAGAAGGGCGTGGGGAGCAGATCTTAAAAACCGACCAAGACAACGCGCTGATTCTCGCCCCCGACCTCGAATGGCCGCAATGTGAAGCCGTCATGCAGCAGCTGACCCATACCTTGCAGCAGCTGGGTTATCCGCTCTGCCCGGGCAATGTGATGGTCAACAATCCGCAGTGGGTCAAAAGCCAATCGCAATGGAGCGCCACCTTGAGCCGCTGGGCCAAAGCGAGCAGCGCCGAGCAGATCATGAACTTGGCGATTTTTAGTGACGCACATGCGGTAGCGGGCAATCTCGCGCTCCTCGACCCCATCATGGAACACCTGCATCGCTTAATGTTCAACAACATGTTGGCGCTCCAGGATTTTTGTCGTCCGGCACTGCGATTCTCTCTGCCACTGACGCTGTTTGGCAACGTCAAAACCGACAAACAAGGGGTCGATCTGAAAAGTGGCGGCATCTTCCCCATCGTGCATGGTATTCGTACCTTGGCGCTGGAATACGGCATTGAAGCGCACAACACCTTTGAACGCATCGAAAGCCTCGCGCGCAAAAAAATCCTCGAGCCCGATACCGCCGATAACCTCAGTGAAGCGCTGAAACTGTTTTTTAAACTGCGCCTTCATCAGCAGCTTGGCAACCAGCACACCCACAACCGAATTGACCTCAAACAGCTCGATCGCACCGAGCGCGATCTGCTGCGCCACAGTTTGCACGTGGTAAAGAAATTTAAGCAGTTTCTCAGCTATCACTACCAGATCCGAGATTGAGGTCATCCATGAACCTATTGATGCGTCGTTACTGGTACTACAAACTCAAAGGCAGCCCTTACCAATCGTTATTTGGCGCGTTGCAAAAAGGGGAGTACGTGTCACTCGATTGTGAGACCACCAGCCTCGACCCTAACCGCGCCGAGCTGGTCACCATTGCGGCGACCAAAATCATCGACAATCGCATCCTCACCAGTGCGCCCTTTGAAGTGCGCCTGCGCGCGCCGCAATCGCTCGACTCGGGCTCAGTGAAAATTCACCACATTCGCCACCAAGACTTGCTCGATGGCATCGATGAAAAACGCGCTCTGATCAAACTGCTCGATTTTATCGGCAATCGGCCTTTGGTCGGCTATCACATCCGCTACGATAAGAAAATCCTCGACTTAGCGTGTCGCAAGCAGTTGGGCTTTCCTCTGCCCAACCCACTCATCGAAGTGAGCCAGATCTACCACGACAAGCTGGAAAAGCATCTGCCCAACGCCTATTTCGATTTGAGCCTCGATGCCATCTGCAAACATCTCGACCTGCCGCTGCAAAGCCGCCATGACGCGCTGCAAGACGCCATCGCCGCAGCGATGGTGTTTGTGCGTTTAACCCACGGCGACCTACCGAGCCTTAACTTGCCCTACGTCTCACGCTGAACGTACGCAAGGAGAACGTACACAAGGAGAGTGCGCGAGATCGCAAAGTTTGCCATTACGCCGACCACGGCCACCGATATCTCGCCCATTCATCCTAAAGTCTAATTGTCGAATCGAGGGCGGTGGCCGAAAGTGAACAGTAATTCAAACGCTCACCGTTTAAAACGACAACAAACAGGACACCTTTGCTTGGCAAGCCCAAGCAGAGCATAAGGAGATTAGCCATGAGTGAAGCCCACGTGTATCCAGTCAAAGAGAACATCAAAGCCACGACCCACGCGGACAATGACACCTACCTTTCCATGTACCAGCAATCGGTTACTGACCCAACCGCGTTTTGGAGCGAGCACGGCAAAGTGGTGGATTGGATCAAACCCTTCACTAAAGTCAAAAGCACCTCGTTCGATACCGGCCACGTCGATATTCGCTGGTTTGAAGATGGCACACTGAACGTCTCCGCCAACTGTATTGACCGCCACCTCGCCGAGCGCGGCGATGACGTCGCCATCATCTGGGAAGGGGACGACCCGGCAGATGACAAAACGCTCACGTTTAACGAGTTGCACAAAGAGGTGTGCCGTTTCTCTAACGCGCTGAAAGAGCAAGGCGTACACAAAGGCGATGTGGTCTGTCTGTACATGCCGATGGTACCGGAAGCGGCGATCGCCATGCTCGCCTGTACCCGCATTGGCGCGGTGCACACCGTCGTGTTTGGCGGCTTTTCACCGGAAGCGCTCTCTGGCCGTATTATTGACTCCGACGCCAAAGTGGTGATCACCGCCGATGAAGGCGTGCGCGGCGGTCGTGCAGTGCCTTTGAAGAAAAACGTCGATGAAGCGCTCACCAACCCCGAAGTAAAAACGATTGAAAAAGTCGTGGTGCTCAAACGCACAGGCGGCGACATTGATTGGCACGATCACCGCGATGTGTGGTGGCACAAAGCCACCGCCGCAGCCTCTGATCACTGCCCACCCGAAGAGATGAAAGCCGAAGACCCGCTGTTTATTCTCTACACCTCAGGCTCAACGGGCAAACCCAAAGGCGTGCTGCACACCACCGGCGGCTACCTAGTCTATGCGACCATGACATTCAAATACGTGTTTGACTATCAACCAGGCGAAACCTTCTGGTGTACCGCCGATGTGGGTTGGATTACCGGTCACACCTATCTGATTTATGGCCCACTCGCCAATGGCGCCAAAACCATTTTGTTTGAGGGCGTGCCTAACTATCCCAACACCAGCCGCATGAGCGAAGTGGTCGACAAGCACCAAGTCAACATTCTCTACACCGCGCCCACTGCGATTCGCGCTTTGATGGCGAAAGGCAATGAAGCCATCGAAGGCACCTCACGCGACAGCTTACGCATCATGGGCTCGGTCGGGGAACCCATTAACCCAGAAGCGTGGGAGTGGTACTACAAAACTATCGGTAATGAGCAATCTCCGATTGTCGATACCTGGTGGCAAACCGAAACCGGCGGCATTTTGATCACCCCACTACCAGGCGCAACAGACCTCAAACCCGGCTCGGCGACCCGTCCTTTCTTTGGCGTTCAACCTGCGCTGGTCGATAACATGGGCAACGTGATTGAAGAGCAAGCCGCTGAAGGTAACTTGGTGATCCTCGACTCATGGCCGGGGCAGATGCGCACCGTATATGGCGATCACGAGCGTTTTGAGCAAACCTATTTCTCCACCTTCAAAGGCATGTACTTTACTGGCGACGGCGCCCGTCGTGATGAGGATGGCTACTACTGGATCACCGGCCGTGTCGATGACGTGCTCAATGTCTCCGGTCACCGTATGGGCACTGCTGAGATTGAATCGGCGCTCGTTGCGCACGAGAAAATTGCCGAAGCGGCGATTGTTGGCATTCCGCACGACATTAAAGGCCAAGCCATCTACGCCTACGTGACGCTCATCGACGGCGAGTTCCCTTCTGCCGAGCTGCACAAAGAGGTCAAAGACTGGGTAAGAAAAGAGATAGGCCCGATTGCCACCCCAGATGTGCTGCACTGGACCGATTCGCTACCGAAAACCCGCTCGGGCAAAATCATGCGCCGCATCCTGCGCAAGATTGCCACCGGAGACACCAGCAACCTCGGCGACACCTCCACATTGGCCGACCCAAGCGTGGTCGACAAGCTCATCAAAGAGAAAGCAGAGTTGGTTTGAGTGCCTAGAAGCGAGTACCTAGTTCCTAGAGGCGAGTTCCTAGAGGGGGACCACTCCAACACTATCGCCACTCTAGGAACTAGGAACTAGGAACTAGGAACTAGGAACTAGGAACTAAAATTACCCGCCGCGCTTACAATAAGCGCGGCGTTTTTACCTCCCCACTTCCACTCTTATTCCACCCTTATCCCACTCTTATTCGTGCGCGAGAAGGCATCAAGCCTAGATCCTCGTCCCACTTCCTGGCTCCCCTACAGGTGATTAGACCAGTAAATTGCTGCTAAATGCGCTGAATTAGCTATAATCTTGGTCAATTTCAAAGATTCGGCTCCGTTTGCATTAAAAATGACATGCCCAATCCTTGATAATATGGGAATATTTGAGTTCATCTCAATAACTAGGAAGATAGCGACACAATGACAGCAAAATCACGCATTCTTGTCCTAAATGGTCCAAATCTCAACCTGCTTGGGCTAAGAGAGCCTGCCCACTACGGCTCTCACACCTTAGCAGACATTGTCGATAGCTTGATGGAACAAGCCCAGCAAGCGGATGTCGAACTGGAGCATTTGCAGTCAAACCGAGAGTATGAACTGATTGAGAAAATCCACGCCTCGCTCAACGAGGTGGACTTTATCATCATCAATCCAGCGGCCTTTACTCATACGAGTGTCGCGCTGCGCGATGCGCTGCTCGGCGTCGCGATTCCCTTTATTGAAGTGCACTTATCCAATGTGCACGCACGCGAACCCTTCCGTCATCACTCTTACCTGTCTGATAAAGCAGTAGGTGTGATTTGTGGTTTAGGTGCACAAGGTTACCAATTTGCGTTGATGGCTGCGATAGACAAGCTCAAGTCAGCGTAACAAGACAACACGCGGCGGACAGATGGACGCCGATACTCACTACTCTGCAGCGCCTTTAGGCGCTGTCTTATTCACAAGATAAAAGAGAAAGACACAATGGATATCCGTAAAATTAAGAAGCTTATCGAATTAGTTGAAGAGTCTGGCATTGCTGAGCTAGAGATCTCTGAAGGTGAAGAGTCGGTACGCATCAGTCGTCACGGCGTTGCAGCGCCTGCGCAGCCTGCTCCTATCCAATACGCAGCCGCGCCAGCACCGGTTGCGGCGCCTGCACCAGCAGCTGCCCCTGCTCCTGCAGCTCAAGAGTCTGCACCAGCAGCAGTGTCTGGTCACCAGGTTCTTTCTCCAATGGTTGGTACTTTCTACCGTTCACCAAGCCCAGATGCGAAAGCGTTTGTTGAAGTCGGTCAGAAAGTGAATGCCGGCGACACGCTATGTATCGTTGAAGCGATGAAAATGATGAACCAAATCGAAGCCGATAAATCTGGCGTCGTGACTGCCATCCTTGCTGAAGACGGCCAACCGGTAGAATTCGATCAACCGCTTGTTGTTATCGAATAATAGAGGCCCTCTGTTATGTTAGATAAAGTAGTCATCGCGAACCGAGGTGAAATTGCACTTCGTATCCTTCGCGCTTGTAAAGAGCTCGGTATCAAGACGGTAGCCGTCCACTCAACGGCTGACCGCGATCTTAAACACGTCCTGCTGGCAGACGAGACCGTCTGTATCGGCCCTGCACGTGGTATCGACAGTTACCTCAATATTCCTCGCATTATTTCTGCGGCAGAAGTGACCGGTGCGGTCGCTATCCACCCAGGTTACGGCTTCTTGTCGGAAAATGCAGACTTCGCAGAGCAAGTCGAGCGCAGCGGCTTCATCTTTGTCGGTCCAAAAGCGGAGACCATTCGCATGATGGGCGACAAAGTATCAGCCATCACCGCAATGAAGAAAGCGGGCGTACCTTGTGTACCTGGCTCAGATGGCCCGCTCGACAACGACGAAGACAAAAACAAAGCCCACGCGAAACGCATCGGCTACCCAGTGATCATCAAAGCCTCTGGCGGCGGCGGTGGTCGTGGTATGCGTGTGGTCCGTGCTGAAAAAGACTTGGTGCAAGCCATTGCCATGACGCGCGCAGAAGCGAAAGCGGCCTTCAACAATGACATGGTCTACATGGAGAAATTCCTTGAAAACCCGCGTCACGTTGAAGTCCAGGTCATCGCAGACGGTCAAGGCGGCGCTATCCACCTTGGTGAACGTGACTGTTCTATGCAGCGTCGTCACCAAAAAGTGGTCGAAGAAGCACCCGCACCGGGCATCACGGCTGAAATGCGTAAGTACATCGGTGAGCGTTGTACCCGTGCGTGTATCGAAATCGGTTACCGCGGCGCAGGCACGTTCGAGTTCTTGTACGAAAACGGCGAGTTCTATTTCATCGAGATGAACACCCGTATTCAGGTTGAGCACCCAGTCACTGAAATGGTCACTGGCATCGACCTAATCAAAGAGCAGCTGCGTGTTGCTGCAGGTCAACCTCTGTCGTTCACGCAAGATGACATCAAAATCCGCGGCCACGCGATTGAGTGTCGTATCAACGCCGAAGACCCAGAGCGCTTCCTACCTTCACCAGGTAAAATTGAGCGTTTCCACGCCCCTGGCGGCATGGGCGTACGTTGGGAATCGCACATCTACTCTGGTTACACAGTGCCACCGCACTATGACTCGATGATCGGCAAACTGATCACTTACGGTGAGAACCGTGATGTCGCGATCGCACGCATGAAGAATGCACTCGGCGAACTGATCGTCGAAGGCATCAAAACCAACGTGCCACTGCAAGAGATGATCATGAATGATGAGAACTTCCAACACGGCGGTGCCAACATTCATTACCTAGAGAAGAAACTTGGTCTAGACCATTAATTCTCTGAGTTATAACGCTCTCTCCTAACGCCCAGCCACCGCTGGGCGTTTTTATTCTTCACAGTCCCGTCTAGGAACTAACAACTAGGAACTAGCAACTCCCCCCTCTCGCTCAATTCTGCTACACTCTGCGCCAATTTCCTTTTTATCGAGCAGAGCCAGACCATGCCTTGGATTCAAATCAAACTCAACGCGACCAACGAAAACGCTGAACCGATCGGCGACATGTTAATGGAAGAGACCGGCGCCCTATCGGTCACCTTTTTAGACGCGCACGATACGCCGGTCTTCGAGCCGCTGCCGGGTGAAACGCGTTTGTGGGGCGACACCGACATCCTTGCACTTTACGATGCCGAAGCGGACACCGATTTTGTGCTGGCGCAAATGACGCAAAGCGGCCTGCTTCCTCAAGGGTTCGCGTACAAAGTGGAACAGCTTGAAGATAAGGATTGGGAACGTGAATGGATGGACAACTTCCACCCAATGAAGTTTGGTGAGCGTTTGTGGATTTGCCCAAGCTGGCGAGATGTCCCAGAGCCAGACGCGATCAATGTGATGCTTGACCCTGGCCTCGCATTTGGTACTGGTACTCACCCCACCACGGCGCTCTGCCTAGAGTGGCTAGAGAGTCTCGATCTATCGGGCAAAACCGTGATCGACTTTGGTTGTGGTTCGGGCATTTTGGCGATCGCGGCGATCAAACTGGGCGCAGAGCGCGTCATCGGCATCGATATCGATCCGCAAGCCCTGCTCGCCTCAAAAGACAACGCAGAGCGTAACGGTGTGGCCGACAAACTCGATGTCTTCCTTCCTCAAGATCAACCAGAAGGTCTGGTTGCCGACGTCGTAGTGGCGAACATTTTGGCCGGTCCACTGCGTGAGCTTTCTGCCATCATCAAGTCTTTAGTTAAGCCAAATGGCGAGCTCGCGATGTCTGGCGTCCTCGACACCCAAGCGGAAGATGTGGCCGACTATTACCGTGATGAGTTTCACATTGATCCTATCAAAGAGCAGAGTGAGTGGTGCCGCATAGCGGGTCGCAAGCAAGGCTAGATAAGACTTTCAAGGCTAATTGACTGAATTTCATACAATTTAACAAAACAAATTGTCAATGCTCAAATATTAGTCTTTTCACGGCGTAAAAAAATGCGTAAAATGCGCGCCCTTGCTGGGGACTATTCATCGAACAGAAGCTGTGAAGACGTTTTGAAAATCGGACACTACCAACTTAAGAACAATCTCATCGTCGCGCCTATGGCGGGTGTCACGGATAGACCGTTCCGTGAGTTGTGTCTTCGATATGGGGCAGGCATGGCCGTCAGTGAAATGATGTCGTCCAATCCGAAACTCTGGAAAACGTCCAAATCTAAGCAACGCATGGTGCATGAAGGCGAATCGGGCATTCGCTCTGTGCAGATTGCGGGTGCCGATCCACAGTTGATGGCCGACGCAGCGCAATTTAGCGTTGAGAACGGTGCGCAAATCATCGACATCAACATGGGTTGCCCAGCAAAAAAAGTGAATAAAAAGCTCGCGGGCTCTGCGCTGCTCAAGTTTCCAGACATCATCGAAGAGATTCTGAAAGCGGTGGTCAACGCAGTGGATGTCCCTGTGACACTCAAAACTCGCACAGGCTGGGATACAGATAACAAAAACTGTGTCCAGATCGCTCAATTAGCCGAAGACTGCGGCATTCAGGCCTTGGCGCTGCATGGCAGAACCAAAGCATGTATGTACAAAGGTGAGGCCGAATACGACAGCATTAAAGCGGTAAAAGAGGCCATCTCAATACCGGTTATCGCGAACGGTGATATCGATAGCCCAGAGAAAGCCAAACACGTACTGGAGTATACCGGTGCGGACGCCTTAATGATTGGACGCCCTGCCCAAGGTCGTCCGTGGATTTTCCAGGAAATCCAACACTATTTGGAAAACGGTACCACGATGCCTGACCTTCCGGTTTCGGAAGTGAAAGACATCCTGCTCGGTCATGTGAACGCTCTCCATGAGTTTTATGGTGAGTATTTAGGTCCACGCATCGCGCGTAAGCACGTGGGTTGGTACCTAAAAGAGCATGAACAAGCAAGTGAGTTTCGCCGGACCTTCAACGCCATTGATGTAGCAGAGCTGCAACTTGAAGCGTTAGAAGGGTACTTTGATTTAGCCTAATTGGCGGTCGCTACGACGCAGCCATGCGGGTTTAACGTTGCATCATAATTAAGAGAAGAGCTAGACCGAATATGTTCGAACAAAATCTGACTTCAGAAGCATTAACAGTAACTACAGTAACCTCGCAAGACCAGATTACTCAAAAGCCTTTACGTGACTCTGTTAAAGCATCTCTTAAAAACTACTTGGCACAACTGAACGGCCAAGAAGTCACAGAACTCTACGAATTAGTTCTAGCTGAAGTAGAACAGCCACTACTAGACACCATCATGCAGTACACTCGCGGTAACCAAACGCGCGCAGCAACCATGATGGGTATCAACCGCGGTACTCTTCGCAAGAAACTGAAAAAGTACGGCATGAACTAATCTACAAGCCTTAACTTATTGATATAAAAGCAGCTACCCCTCAGGGATAGCTGCTTTTTTGCATTTATGCGCCCTCATATGCCCCCCAAATCTCGCCCTGAATCTCATGCCGTGATATGTTCGATTTTCACATTGCTTGCTGAAGTTTGTAAAAATGCTAATAAAAACCTTTCAAGATCGCCTGGCTCTACAGTACTACTTGATTGCCGCCATTATTTTTGGTTTTTATGGCGGCTTAATCTGCCCTATGCTCGACACCTTGCCGCTAAGCGTGATAATGCTGCACTCAGTAAGTGTTTTTCTGCTTACTTTCACGATTCGACAAACGTTGATCTTCCAGCGACGGGGCAGTGTTAATCTAACCAAGCTCGACTCGGGCTTGCTATTCGCTGTCAGCCTTCCTTTTGCTCTATTTTATAACCTTCTCTATGACTTCACTCTTGATAGCAACCTCAAGGTCATCTTTGGCTTAACGTTATTTGGCTTTTTTAGTGGCGCTCTCCTTGAATTATCTAAACAGCTTACTGCGCTGAGTAATGAAGAAAACACCTCTCGTTTATCCGCTAATAATGTGACGAAAAGCGCCAGTTTTAAGCACCAAATCTTGTTTGTTATGTTGCTGCTGACAGTACTCACGGTATCGCTTTCTAGCGTGGCGATAAAAGACATCTTTTGGCTCGAACATAACCCAGAGTTTGTGCAAGATGGATCGGGAAAGATAAGCGTAATCAAAGAATTGATTTTTGTTTCCGTGATTCTGGGGGGATATGCGCTGGCTATTGTTCACTCTTCAGGGAAGCTCACTTCACGTAAACTTGAGATTCAACAGCAAGCTCTTGAAAGAGTAGCGGGTGGTCAAATTCATTCCCGAGTCCCAGTTATTGGCAATGATGAACTGAGCGTAATTGCTACGTATGCCAATAGCATGCTAGACAAACTGGAAGAGGGTCAAAACGAGTTAAAGCTGACGCGAGATGTTGCTATCACCAGTTTATCCTCCCTTGCTGAGTCTCGGGATAATGAAACTGGCGCACATATTATTCGTACACAAAACTACGTTAAAGCATTGGCTGAGTATCTGAGCCACTCTCCTTCTTGGGCAAGCACTTTGACTCCTGACTATATTGATCTCCTTCATAAATCAGCACCGCTGCATGATGTCGGTAAAGTCGGTATTCCCGACAGCATCTTACTGAAGCCGGGTAAACTGACAGATGAAGAGTTTGATATAATGAAAAACCATCCACAAATTGGCGCGGATGCTCTCTCAGCTGCAGAACAGCAACTGGGCTCTAACTCGTTTTTGGTTGTTGCGAAAGAAATTGCTTTGACCCATCACGAGAAGTGGGATGGGAGTGGATATCCGAATCGACTAGTGGGTGAGGAAATTCCACTTTCTGGCCGATTGATGGCGGTTGCTGATGTCTATGACGCACTGATCTCTAAGCGTGTTTATAAACCTGCTTTCTCTCACCAAAAAGCAAGGGAGATTATTGTTGAAGGAGCAGGAACGCACTTTGACCCACTAGTGGTTGATGCATTTATTGCCATTGAAACGCAGTTTGAACACATCGCAGCTACCCATACAGACTCACAGGGATTAAAAGCGATCTGAGTGTGAGTCATTTCTGTGTTGATGGCATTAAAGTCACCCCCTTGCTCTCGAAGAAAGAAACCTGCGTCTGTGTCTCAACGCCCTCAGCAATCAAATCGCATCGAAATGGGCGAGAGCATTTGAGCTCAATTTGCAAGCGCGTTGTGATATTGAGCGAAAAGTCAGTAATTCAAATCACTAATTAGATTGACAATTTAGCAACAACTTAGACCCGAAGTGTGACCTAGAGCGATTACACTGGCTGTCTCATCCGTTAAAATAACGTTTTTGCTCAATTATCAGGAAGATAGATCATGCCAACAGACAGCCGAGAAGAGTGGCTGAGCTATGTGCTAAGCTCGTTGCCTGATCACGTCTTTATTCTTGATGAGCAAGGTCACTATACCGACAGTTTTGGCGGCGCGCACTTTGCCGCAGGGTTTGATGTCGAGCGCTATACGGGCCTCCACCTTAGCGACGTTTTGGTCGCCAACAAAGCCAATCAACTGCTCAGCTACTTAGAAGAAGTGTTTGAGCACAAACGCGACAAAGTGGTCAAATACGCCATCGCCCCGACCGACTTATTGATGATGCCGATTGATAGCATTGAGTCGATGGGTGCAGAGAGCGAAAACTGGTTTGAAGCGATCCTGCGCTACGTGCCGCAAAGCACGGCCCACGGCCCGCGAGTGATTTGGTCAGTGCGCGATGTCACCCGTACGCACCTGTTAGAGCAAGAGCTAAAAACCTTATCAGAGACTGATGAGCTGACGGAAATTCTCAATCGCCGCGCGTTTTTCTCTGGCCTCGATAGCGCCTTGCTCCGAGCTCAAAAGCAGCAAGTGCCGCTCGCTTGTCTGATGATAGACATCGACCACTTCAAAGAAATTAACGACCAAGTCGGTCATTTGTCTGGCGATGAGGTGATCAAACACGTCGCGCAGATCTGTAAACAGGTGGTGCGAGGCAGCGATTATCTTGGGCGTCTCGGCGGTGAAGAGTTCGGTGTCGTGCTCAGCCACACCAACGCGATTGACGCGTACGACGTTGCAGAGCGTATCCGGGAGTCAATCTCGACAACCGAGTGCCAAGTGGACGGCCACGCCATTCATCCTACCGTCAGCATTGGTATTTCGGAGGTCACCTCCTCCATCGCCTCAAGCAAAGACCTGCTAATCCAAGCCGATAAAGCGATGTACTACTCCAAACAAACCGGCCGCAACCAAGTCACCCTCTACCACGATGGTCTCCCTGACATGAAAGCAGGTGCAACCAACGCCAAAATCCTCTACGCCTCCTAACCCTCTTCCTCCCATTCCCCCTCTAGGAACTAGGAACTAGGAACTCGCCACTAGGCACTCCCCCTCTAGTAACAATAAATTTGAATTTTTTTGCGATGCCAAACGATTGCGCGAGCTTTTTAGCGCTAACTTGGTTAGAATACGCGCCATAAATTACCCCTGACTATTGTTAATCGTTCATTTGATTGAACTTCGTGAATTTGAGGAAGATGGAAGCATGACTAACGCTCGTCCTATTCGCCGCGCTCTGTTAAGCGTTTCAGACAAAACCGGTATCGTTGAGTTTGCCCAAGCACTCGCTGACCGTGGTGTTGATATTCTATCGACTGGTGGTACGGCTCGCCTATTGGCAGAGCAAGGTATCGCGGTCACTGAAGTGTCTGACTACACCGGTTTCCCAGAAATGATGGATGGCCGCGTTAAGACGCTCCACCCGAAAGTTCACGGTGGCGTACTGGGTCGTCGTGGTCAAGATGACGACGTGATGGCGACGCACGGCATCAACCCAATCGATATGGTGGTGGTGAACCTCTACCCGTTTGCACAAACGGTTGCCAAAGAAGGCTGCACACTCGAAGACGCAGTGGAAAACATCGATATCGGTGGTCCAACCATGGTTCGCTCTGCGGCGAAAAACCACAAAGACGTGACCATCGTTGTTAACGCGCACGACTACGACCGCGTTATTGCAGAAATGGACGCGAACGAGAAATCTCTCACTCTAGAGACGCGTTTTGACCTCGCTATCGCGGCATTCGAACACACCGCAGCTTACGACGGTATGATCGCGAACTACTTCGGCACTATGGTTCCTTCATATGGAGAGAACAAAGAGGGTGACGAAGAGAGCAAATTCCCTCGCACGTTCAATCAGCAGTTCATCAAAAAGCAAGACATGCGTTACGGCGAAAACAGCCACCAAGCGGCGGCGTTTTATGTGGAAGCCAACCCAGAAGAAGCGTCTGTGTCTACTGCGCGCCAAATCCAAGGTAAAGCGCTCTCTTACAACAACATCGCGGACACTGACGCCGCGCTTGAGTGTGTGAAAGAGTTCGATGCGCCAGCGTGTGTGATCGTTAAGCACGCGAACCCATGTGGCGTTGCGCTGGGCGACAACATCCTAGACGCTTACGACCGTGCATTCAAAACAGACCCAACCTCTGCGTTTGGCGGCATTATCGCCTTCAACCGCGAGCTCGATGCAAAAACGGCAACGGCGATCACTGAACGTCAATTTGTTGAGGTGATCATCGCACCTTCTGTGTCTGCAGAAGCGATCGACATCGTGGCAGCGAAAAAGAACGTTCGTCTGCTTGAGTGTGGCGAGTGGACAACTAAGACCACAGGCTTTGACCTCAAACGCGTTAACGGTGGCCTGCTTGTTCAAGACCGTGACCAAGGTATGGTCGATATGTCTGACCTGAAAGTGGTTTCTAAGCGTCAACCTACAGAAGAAGAGCTGAAAGACGCACTATTCTGCTGGAAAGTCGCGAAATACGTGAAATCGAACGCGATTGTTTACTCAAAAGGCGACATGACTGTTGGTGTAGGCGCTGGCCAAATGAGCCGTGTTTACTCGGCGAAAATCGCTGGCATCAAAGCCGCTGACGAAGGTCTACAGGTTGAAGGCTGCGTCATGGCCTCTGATGCCTTCTTCCCATTCCGCGACGGTATCGATGCGGCAGCAGAAGCGGGTATCAAGTGTGTAATTCAGCCAGGTGGCTCAATGCGTGATGACGAAGTGATCGCTGCGGCCGATGAGCATGGTATGGCGATGATATTCACAGGCATGCGCCACTTCCGTCACTAATTACTCGTCGCATTGGGCGCGGTAGCGGCGTTAGCGCTTTCATTCACCCCGGTCACATAGCTAGGCTATGCTCCCGGGGATGAATTCAAGCACTGCCTTGCTACCACACCCACTGCTTAGAGTAATCCAACTTTTGAAAGGATTATTAAATGAATGTTCTAATCATCGGTGCGGGCGGTCGTGAGCACGCACTGGGCTGGAAGGCCGCGCAAAACCCTAAAGTAGAGACGGTTTTCGTTGCACCGGGTAATGCGGGTACAGCGCTTGAGCCAAAACTGGAAAACGTCAACATCGGCGTGGAAGACATCGAAGCGCTCGTGGCATTTGCCAAAGAGAAAGCGATTGAGCTTACTATCGTTGGTCCTGAAGCACCGCTTGTTATCGGTGTGGTGGATGCCTTTCGCGCAGCGGGTCTGCCTATCTTTGGCCCAACAGAAGCGGCGGCTCAGCTTGAAGGCTCTAAAGCATTCACGAAGGACTTCCTCGCGCGTCACGCTATCCCAACGGGCGCCTACGCGAACTTCACTGACATCGAGCCTGCGCTTGCCTACGTCCGTGAACAAGGCGCACCGATTGTGGTTAAGGCTGACGGCCTAGCGGCAGGCAAAGGTGTGATCGTTGCGATGACACTGGAAGAAGCGGAAGACGCCATCAAAGACATGCTCGCAGGCAACGCGTTTGGCGAAGCAGGCAGCCGCGTGGTGATCGAAGAGTTCCTTGACGGTGAAGAAGCGAGCTTTATCGTGATGGTCGATGGCGAGAACGTCCTGCCAATGGCCACCAGCCAAGACCACAAACGTGTTGGCGATAAAGACACCGGCCCAAACACAGGTGGTATGGGCGCGTACTCACCCGCACCTGTGGTCACGCCTGAGATCCACAACCGCATTATGGATGAAGTGATTTACCCTACCGTACGCGGCATGGCAGCAGAAGGTCACCCATACACAGGTTTCCTTTACGCAGGTCTAATGATCGATAGCGACGGCACGCCCAAAGTGATCGAGTACAACTGCCGATTTGGTGACCCAGAAACGCAACCTATCATGATGCGTATGGAATCTGACTTGGTTGAGCTTTGCCTAGCGGCCATCGATAAGAAGCTGGATCAAGCAGAATCAAAATGGGACTCACGTGCGTCCATCGGTATTGTTCTCGCGGCGGGCGGTTACCCAGGTGATTACAACAAAGGCGATGTCATTTCTGGCCTACCGACCAGCGAAGTGGAAGGCGAGAAAGTATTCCACGCCGGCACCACAGAGAAAGACGGCAACGTCGCCACCAACGGCGGCCGCGTTCTGTGCGCCACTGCCCTTGGCAACACGGTCTCTGAAGCGCAAGCACGCGCTTACCAACTGGCCAAACAGATCAGCTGGGATGGCATGTTCCACCGCAACGACATCGGCTACCGCGCCATCGCTCGTGAGCAAGAAAAGTAATCCCTAGCTATTCTCTAAGCCCCATGATCACAAAAGGCACGCCCCGCGTGCCTTTTCTCTCTTTCTTTCCATTACCCATTACCTATCACCCGTTACCTACCACCCATTACCCATCACCCTCTAGGCACTAGCCACTAGGAACTAGGAACTTCCCCCTACTCCACCAACACCGTCCGCTGCAGACAATCATGGCTATCTTCCGCCAACATCAGCAACTCCTCGACCACTACACGATTGCCGCGAGTCGATCCTAGAAACGCCACATAGCTATCAATTGACGCCAAACGGCTCACCACAAACGACGGCAGCGTCTGGTTGAACTCAATCTCGGTGTAACTGCGCCCTTCACAGCTTTCAAACTCACTGCCATCCCAGTAGCCTTGGAGGAGCTCAATCCCTTGCTTCGCTTGCTGCTTGGTTTGCACACCGACATTGCGCGCCTCTTGCTGTAACTGATCCATCATGGACGCGCGCAGCGGGAACACCTTGCCGTCCATCCGGTATTGCTGATAAATCGCCTCACCGTTTTTATTGAAGCGAGCATGAATACGATATGGCACGAGTTCTTGCTCATTACTCTGCTGCAGGCTCAGTTGCTCACCTTCTCGAATCAACTCACGCAGCTCACCTTCATCCCAACGGTAATCAGTCTTATACCAACCATACTCCCCGGCCGTAATGTAATCGGCCGCCGTAAACGGGCTTGAGAGGTATTCGGTGTACCAAAACAGACTGGTCGTGTCCCCCATCACCGAGCCGCCAGAATACTCGGAAAACTGGTCAAGATTAGGGGTAGAGACCGTTGACGAGCAGCCAACCATCAATGAAGACAACAAGAGAGGAAGAATGAGC
This sequence comes from Vibrio sp. R10-SG3-ISO3, assembly GCF_059834225.1. Taxonomy (NCBI): domain Bacteria; kingdom Pseudomonadati; phylum Pseudomonadota; class Gammaproteobacteria; order Vibrionales; family Vibrionaceae; genus Vibrio; species Vibrio sp. R10-SG3-ISO3. The sequence continues at coordinate 112,061 of NZ_JCBDHE010000030.1, forward strand.
TTTTTCATAGTAAGACTTTTCATATCAAGAAACCAACGCAGGAAAGGACACGCCAGAAAAATACCGGACATAAAAAACGCCAAGGTATCGATACCTTGGCGTAGTGTAACCCATTTTGTTTCATTGCCTAATGACATTTGACAACATAAACCCTGTCGCTGAGTGCTCGGATTTACGTCATTGATTCAATATCGTGCTTAGGAAGGCAATAGAAGATGAAACAAGTCGATTACTTTACAGAATCTTTCAGAGCTTTACCTGCAACGAAAGCTGGCACGTTAGCTGCTGCGATTTGGATCTCAGCACCTGTTTTAGGGTTACGGCCAGTGCGCGCTGCACGGTGATTTACTTTGAATGTACCAAAACCAATTAGTTGAACCTGGTCACCCTCTTTAAGTGCGTCAGTCACACCGTCAAGAGTTGCTTCAAGAGCAGCTTTAGCTTGCGCTTTAGATAGGTCTGCTTTCTCTGCGATAAAGTCGATTAATTGGGTCTTGTTCATTAGGTTTCCCTTCTCATAGGTTATCGAATTCAACTCACTCTAAAACATAAATGCCCCATCTGGCAAAGGTTTGTCGGCGATCTTTGACTTTCATGGCGTACTTTTAGCCATAATATGAGCTTCAACTCACAATTTGTTACTTTCACACTGTGATCGGATGCTTGTTTTTTCAGTGAATTAGCCATATTTATAACCTCAGAATGGGCTTCGACGTCGGTTATCACTGGCGTCAATACCATGCTACGCTACCCGAATGCGTTCAATTTTCGGGTTGTTTTTGCTATAGGAACTGTATGTTACTGCTCATTATTTACGTCTCTGTTGCGATTGGCGTATCGTTTATTTGCTCCGTGTTAGAAGCGGTGCTGCTCAGTATCAGCCCCAGTTACATTGCCCAGCTTCGCCAGCAAGGTCACCCTGCGGCAAGCAAACTGGCAACCTTAAAACAGGACATCGACCGCCCATTGGCCTCGATTCTTACCCTCAATACCATCGCCCACACTATTGGCGCGGCCAGTGCAGGCGCTCAGGCGGCGGTGGTGTTTGGCAGTCAGTGGTTGGGCGTGTTCTCTGGCGTACTGACGCTTGGCATTTTGGTGCTGTCTGAGATTGTGCCGAAAACCCTAGGCGCGACCTACTGGCGTCAGCTCGCACCGGCCTCAGCCATTGCTTTACGTTGGATGGTGTGGGCCCTAACGCCGTTCGTGTGGTTTTCAGAGCAAATCACCAAGCGCCTAGCCAGCGGTCATCAAGCGCCAAAAATGCGCGATGAGCTCTCCGCGATGGCGATCTTAGCCCGTGAAAGCGGTGAGTTTGCCGAAGGGGAGTCAAAGATCCTCACCAACTTGCTCGGCATCCAAGATGTGCCTGTCACCCAAGTGATGACGCCAAGACCGGTGGTGTTTCGTGTCGATGCTGAGATGACGATTGTAGAGTTTCTCAAAGCCTACCCAGATACGCCGTTTTCGCGCCCGCTGATTTACAGCCAGTCAAAGGACAACATCCTAGGCTTTGTGCATCGATTGGAGCTGTATAAGCTCAAGCAGCAGGGCCACGGCGACAAACAGTTGGGTTCCGTGATGCGCCCGATTCATGTGCTGCTCAACACTCTGTCGCTGCCAAGAGCCTTTGAGCAGATGATGGCAAAACGCTTACAACTGGCGATGGTGGTCGATGAGTACGGCACCATTCAGGGGATTTTGACCCTAGAGGACATCTTCGAGCACTTAGTCGGTGAGAACATCGTCGACGAGGCCGACCATACCACCAACATGCAAGAGTTGGCGTTTGAGCGCTGGGAAGTGTGGAAACAAACCCATGGCGTGATTGAAAAGCGTGATGAGGATGAGGGTGAAGCGGAAAAGGTGGCTGAAGAGCCAACCGAACCGCCGAAGTAGGTGGGGGAGTTCCTAGTGCCTAGATCCTAGTTTCTAGAGGGAAAATGTTAGGATCTGGGCACTGGTTTCGGGGGGCTCGCTTCTAGAAGAAGTCGGTACTCAATGAGGAAACCCACTTCAAGTATCTAGGTACCCACCTCTAGGAACTAGGCACTAGAAACTAGGCACTCTCATCTAGGAACTCGCCTCTAGAAACTCACCCCTATATTACTTACACCTTCTTCTTTCAGCTCTAGGCGTAAGTCTTTAATCAAATCGATGTCGCGTTCGGTGGCCTCTTTTAGTGGTCTAAAGATCGCCCACTGCACATCCCACTCTGCGCATACGGCTTCGTTTTGCTTTTGGTTGTCATTGGTAATGGCGACGCCAGTTTGCGCTTCTTCGAGGTTGGCGACCGTCATCACGGAAAGCTGGCTGACTTTCTGCATGTTGTCGTAGAGGTAGTCTCGGTCAAGCAAGCCGTGCAATAGCGTCGATAAGCCGACACACGCATCAATGGCCGGGAACACGCCGTAGAAATCAAAATCTTCCGAGCTTGGGATCAGCTCTTCGAGTTTTTCAAGCTGGCGCTCAAAGTTCACCTTGGCGGTTTTTACCGTCAGTTGCTCCCAAATACTGTCTAGAATGTCACGGTAGATGCGCGGCTGCGCAAATTCGGTAGTTTCGCAAAATAGGGCATAGTTGGGGTACATACGTTCACACAGACACGCCATAAAGGTAATCTGTTTCCAAGGCTCTAACTTCTCTAGGCGAAGCTGAAGAGGATTTTGTAGCATAGTGGCTCACTGATTGCGCAAAGGAAAGGAATGAGGAGTCACGTCATCGACGTAAACTCGGCTAGCCAAGTTTACTTGATTAGAGCAAGGGAAAAAAGAAAAGCCCGATAAATTCCGCTCAGTGCGCCTCCCTTTGCCCGACCTTACGCATTCACGGCCCTTTTTTTTGGTTAAAGGGTCTGACCAAAACTAGAGCGCACCACCGAAAATGACGATGTAAGCCCCCAACTTCATGCCTTGTATTCGTTATCTCCCTTCGTTTCACGCAAAGTTTCTATCGATTATTGATCCAGACCTCACTATTTGTTCCGCAGTTCGGAATTAACCAAACTTTTTATTTCATTTATTAGCCAGCTAACAGTTTGGGCAAAATCCATAAGCCCAGAAAATGGATCACCACTTGGCTCACAGTTTTATTTTGAAACTTTCACAATAATAAATTCCGAATTATGGAATTTCACATTGGAGAGACGACATGCCTTTAGTATCCACAGACAGATTACAACAAGAATACGAACGTATTTTACTCGCTCGAGATATGAAACCGGAGATGGCCACCAAACTCGCTGCGGGTTTTGTAGAAATGGCAAACGAAGGTACTTATTCCCATGGTATCAACCGTTTTCCGGTGTTCATTGAGCAAGTGGATAAAGGTCAAATCAAATTGAATGCTGAACCAGAATGCGTCAACAGTATGGGCGCATTGGAGCAATGGGATTGCAATTTCGGCCCGGGCGTTTTAAACGGCCTGATTTGCTCAGAACGCGCGATGGAACTAGCCCGAGAATTTGGCATTGGTATGGTCGGGATGCGCAATTCAAACCACTGGATGAGAGGCGGGGCCTACGTGTTAAAAATGGCCAGAGAAGGCTTTGCCGGTATCGCGTCCACCAACTCTATCGCCGTCATGCCAGCATGGGGCGGCAAAGATCATCGCTTAGGTTCCAACCCGCTGATTATGGCGATTGCCGGCGATCCTCCTGTTGTGGTGGATTGCTCGATGACGCAATTCTCTTATGGCCAATTACAAAACTTCGTCCTCGCAGATAAAGAGCTCCCTGTGGTTGGCGGTTTTGACGACAACGGTGAGTTGACCAAAGACCCTCATACCCTTTGGGAGAACAAACGTCTACTGCCTATGGGTTTTTGGAAAGGCTCCTCGATGGCTATCGTACTGGACATGATGTTGACGGCCATCTCTGGTGGTTATTCCGTTCCCGCTCTGACCGAGGACATGGGGGGCGAGTTCGGTGTATCACAATTTCTTATCGCCATTGATCTAAGCAAAACCATGGACAAAGGTCGATATGCGCAAGAAATGCAGCGTATTCGCGACTATGTTCTGGCCTCTGAGCCCGCGGAAACTGGCAACGTCATGATCGCAGGATCAGAGATCAGCAATTTCATCAAAAAGCATGAAGCTGCAGGTGGTATCGAGATCAACGACGGCATTTGGCAACAAATCACGTCACTTTAGTTCGCTTAAGGTGAGGAAAGCGTTATGCAAAGTGTATTCAAGAGCATATGGAAATCGATAGACGTTCTCATGGCCATTATTATGGCGTGCATGATTGCGCTCGTGTTTACCAACGTGGTATTGCGCTACGGTTTCTCTTCTGGTCTTCGTCCCTCTGTTGAACTCTCTCGCCTTGGGCTTGTGTGGATTGTCATGCTTGGCGCTGCGGTTGTGCTGCGCCGAGGTGAACACCTAGCCGTTTCTGAGTTTTCCGAACGCTTAATGCCCAAAGCTGTGCCTGTATTAAGACGTCTGTGTTGGTGCATCGTCTTGATCGCTGTAGGCATGCTTTATGTCGGCGCTTATCGACAAATGATGGCGAACTGGTCTGATATTTCTCAATTGACAGGTCTGCCATCGGCGCTTTTCTACTTAGCCGGTGTCATCTCCGGAGGATTAATGGCTGTCATCGCTTTCGTCCGTATTTTCAAACCAGATTGGCAACTCGATGATGCCAATGAGGAGAGCCCACTATGACTCTCGCAATTTTCTTATCTGTCCTAATTATTTCCATCTTGCTCGGCCTTCCTGTTGCCTTTGCCTTGCTGTTGGCCTCGATGGCGTTGATGGTCAATATGGACTTTTTTAGTGCCGACATCTTGGCTCAGTCGCTGATCAATGGTGTTGATAGCTTTACCCTACTGGCTATCCCGTTTTTTCTCATCGCGGGAGAGGTGATGGCCTCGGGTGGTCTATCACAAAGGATTGTCCGTTTGGCATCGACGTACGTCGGTCACCGTCAAGGGGGGCTGGGTTACGTCGCCATCATGACATCGGTCCTACTGGCTGGTTTGTCTGGCTCTGCGGTGGCCGATGCGGCAGCACTCGTCAGTATCCTCTATCCGATGATGAAAGCCGCCAAGTACCCAGAGGCGCCGTCAATGGGGCTCCTTGCTTCAGGCGGTATTATTGCGCCAGTCATCCCCCCATCGATCCCTCTGATCCTCGTTGGGGTGGCCGGGGGTATTTCGATAAAAAACCTTTTCTTAGGTGGGATTGTACCTGGCCTCCTAATGGGTATGACGCTGATGTTTATGTGGCGCATGACCGTACGCAAAGAAAAGCTAGAGACCAGTCCGAAAGCCAGTCGAGAAGAAAAACGCGCAGCGTTGAAAGACGGGACTTGGGCGCTATTGCTACCGATCATCATTATCGTCGGTATCCGCTTTGGTATCTTCACGCCGACAGAAGCGGCCGTTGTCGCAGCCGTGTACGCCATCTTTATTTCAACCTTTATCTACAAAGAGCTGACCTTAAGTAAGTTCTACCATATTTTACTTAATGCTGGCCGTTCGACCGCCATGGTCATGTTCCTAGTCGGCTGTGCCATGGTCGCAGCATGGTTGGTGACGGTCGCGCAACTGCCTCAGCAACTTGTCGAATTGCTCGGTCCACTGGTTGACAGTCCTAGATTGTTGATGGCGGTGATCATGCTGCTCGTACTGTGCGTGGGCATGGTCATGGACCTCAGTCCAACCATATTAATATTGGTTCCACTCTTTATGCCTGTCATCAAAATGGCAGGGATAGACCCCACGTATTTCGGGCTTTTGTTCGTGATTAACTGTTCGATCGGCCTGATTACGCCTCCCGTAGGCACCGTACTGAACGTCGTATGCGGTGTAGCGAGAGTACCTATGTCGACAGCCGTTAAAGGAGTCCTACCCTTTATTGCTGCCTACATGGCGCTGCTTGCTTTGTTTGTCATATTTCCAAGCATCATCACTGTACCAATGTCGTTCGTCATTGGTTAATCCCTAACGGAGAAACAATAATGAAAACCCTACTTAAAACAACACTAATCGCATCCACTCTGGCACTTAGCTCCAACGCGTTTGCTGCCACCACACTCAAACTCGCGCACGCAGCGCCAGAGTCAGATCTGCAACAAGAGATGTCTCTATTTTTCAAAAAAGAAGTCGAGGCACGCTCGAAAGGTGAGTTGATCGTGAATATCTACCCTCAAGGGCAGTTGGGCAGTGACAAACAAATGATCGATGGCTCGCGCGCAGGCATCGTGGACTTGGCCATGGTGGGCTTGAACAACTACAACGGTCTAATGCCAGAATCAGCCGCTTTCACGCTGCCATTCATGTTCCCTGATCGTCAAACCGCATACAAAGTGCTTGATGGCGAGCCTGGTCAGGAAGTGTTGAAGCGCTTTGAAGATTTTGGTCTGAAAGGGTTGGGTTACCCAGAAAATGGTTATCGCAATATGACCAATAACAATAAACCGATCCGAGTCCCAAGTGACGTCAAAGGTCTGCAGATGCGTGTCAACGGTTCAAAAGCCCTGAACGACATGTTCAATGAACTCGGCGCCAACCCACAACAGCTGCCTGTTTCTGAGCTGTATACCGCGCTCGAAACCGGTGTCGTGGACTCACAAGATCACCCTATTTCCGTCACCCTCTCTTTTAAGTTTGATGAGGTTCAGAAGTACCTAAGTTTGACTCAGCACGCTTACTCACCTCTTGTTTTAACGATGAATCTACGCAAGTTCAACGGCTTGAATGCCGAAGAGCAGAAGATCATCGAAGAAGTATCGGCAGAAGCGGTCGCAATGCAACGTAAGCTCAGCATCGACAAGGAAGATCAAATGATTGCTCAGCTTGAAGCCAATGGCATGGAAGTGAACCGCGATGTCGACGGTAAAGCGTTCCAAGAAGCTATTCAGCCCGTGTGGAGTGCCTATATCAAACAAAATGGCGACACTATGATCAACAAGATCAAGCTCGCCGCTCAATAACGTCAGTGCGCCATCGCTCACATTAAGAGCGATGGCCTCCCCCAACAATGGACAGCGATAACCATGACTATGTATCAGGAACTGAAAGAAAGGGTACTCAAAGCGAACCTTCTGTTACCCAAATATGGATTAGTGACGTTTACCTGGGGAAACGTCTCTGAAATAGACCGCACATTGGGCGTCATTGCCATTAAACCATCGGGCGTTGAGTACGACGTAATGGGCGTGGACGATATTGTGGTGATCGATTTAGAAGGTCAACGCATTGAAGGCACTCTCAACCCCTCCAGCGATACCGCGACCCATATTGAGCTTTACAAAGCCTTTCCTAATATCGGCGGGATCGTCCATACCCACTCTCGCAACGCGACGATTTGGGCACAAGCGGGGAGAGACATACCGGCACTAGGCACGACCCATGCCGACTATTTCTATGGTGATGTGCCATGTACTCGCCTACTGACCAAAGCCGAGATTGAGTCCAATTATGAACGCAATACCGGCACAGTGATTATTGAAACATTCCAGCAACGACAGATTGACCCGCTCGAAATGCCAGGTGTCGTCGTCGCAGGCCATGCTCCCTTTACTTGGGGAAAAAATGGGGCTGATGCGGTGCACAATGCGGTCGTGATGGAAGAAATCGCAGCAATGGCAACGGCAACACGTGCCATCAGTCCGGAAGTGGCGATTCAAAAAGAGCTGCTCGATAAGCACTACCTGCGTAAGCACGGTAAAAACGCCTATTACGGGCAAAAGTAAGGAGGCGCTATGTATTCATTGTTGGCACTCGATTTGGACGGAACCGTTCTAAACTCCAAGCACGAGATAAGCTCGCCGCTTGTTGAGGTTATCCAAGCGCTTTCGAAAAAAGTCCACACGGTGATCGTCACCGGTCGACACCACGTTGCGGCGAAACCGTACTACCAGCAATTGGGCCTCTCTACGCCCATTATTTGTTGCAATGGTACGTACGTGTATGACTACAAAACAGACACGGTGCTTAGTGCCAACCCGATCGCCAAACCAAATGCCGAGACCTTCATCACGCTCGCACAAGACTACCAACTCAAGATGGTCATGTATGTGCGTGATGCGATGCTCTACTCACAGCACAACCCCGTCGACTACATGCACGCGCTTGAACAGTGGTCTCACCAATTTCCAGCAACGGACAGACCGAATATTTTCACAATACAGGACTTCCATGAAGAGATGACAAAAACCGAGCATATTTGGAAGTTTGTCGTCGAAGGCGACGTCGACCACTTTTTGTCGTTGCCTTTTGTCCGTGACAACTTTAATGGGGAGCGCTCCTGGCATGACCGCGTCGACTTTGCGTCCAAGGGCAACAGCAAAGGGAATGCCCTCAAGCGCTACATCGAACCTCTAGGGCTTACCCTGTCTGAGTGTGTTGCCGTGGGCGATAACCACAATGACATCTCTATGCTCACCCAAGCCGGGTTAGGGATCGCCATGCGCAACGCCAGTGATGCGGTGCAAAATGTCGCCACGCTCGTCACCGATGGCGACAACGACCATCCCACCAGTCTTGCGCATTTACTGTCGTCTGTTTTTCATCACAAAGCGTCTGTGTAAGCGCAAGGAGCCTATTTATGTTAGTTGGTCAACTCAAACATTCAGCCTGCGCCACCGGCTATCCCGTCGCGATTCAACGCCTTTTAGCCACATTAGAGAGCTTGGATGTGAAAGCCCTCCCCGCAGGTCGCCATACATTACCTGGATTTGATGAAACGAAAGCCTGGTTTGTGATCCTCGACTACGACAAGGCACCGATTGACTCGTTTCTTCCAGAAGTGCACCGACATCACAGCGATCTGCAAATCGTCCTCGAAGGCACGGAGATGATGGCATGGGCCCTGGATAACGGCACCCACACCCACGCCGAGCCCTATCAGGCAGAACGTGACCTGCAGTTCTATCAACGACAAGGCATCGAGCTCAATTTGCTGCGTGCCCGTCCGGGTCACTTTTATCTGTTTACACCTGAAACCATCCACATCACCAATATTGACGATGGCGATTCACGCCCGGTGCGCAAACTGGTGGTCAAAATCCATAATAGTCTTCTGGAGTCCACATCATGAACCACTACATAGGCATCGATTCCGGCGGTACGTTCATGAAAGCCGCGCTCTACAATGCCCAAGGCAAGCAACTTGGCTTGGCCAGGGTCTCAGCCAGCGTCATCAATACGCAAAAAGGTTGGGTGGAACGTGATCTCGACGCATTATGGGGCGACGCCGTCAGCGCCATCAGGCAGTTACTCGATACCACACTGGTTTCGCCCGAGACAATCAAAGGGATCAGTATTTCCGCACAAGGCAAAGGCGTCTACCTGCTAGACCGGCATGGAAATAACCTCGGTCACGGCATTATGTCTTCTGATGCTCGCGCCTTGAGGATCGTAAAAAACTGGCTCAATGAGGGAAAAGCGGAAGCGATTTACCCGACCACATTACAAACTTTATGGACAGGGCACCCCGTTTCGATTCTTCGTTGGATCAAAGAGAACGATATCGAACGTTACAATAACATTGGCTCCGTTTTAATGTCTCATGACTATCTGCGTTATCGACTGACTGGCGAAGTTTATGCCGAGCTCACCAACATTTCAGAGAGCAACTACTTCAACGCTCACACGGGTCAATACGACCGTTCATTGCTCGAAACCTTTGGTATCGAAGAGTTATTCCACGCACTCCCACCCATTGTTTCGCCTTCACAGCTTGCAGGTAAAATCACTCAGTCTGTCGCCAAGGAGACCGGACTGCTCGAGGGCACGCCCGTGTATGGCGGTTTGTTCGATGTTGTGTCGACCGCAGTCTGCTCGGGCATCAATGCGTCTGCTCACGCTCTGAACTACGTAATGGGAACATGGGCTGTGACGTCAGGCATCGCCACAACTGTGACAGAGCAAGCGCACAATTTTGTCTACGGACACTATGTCATAGATGGCGAATACATTATTCATGAAGCCAGCCCTACGTCTGCCGGCAATTATGAGTGGTTTTCTGAATACTTGGGCGACAATGGCGTCCTCAACCATACCGAAAACCAAGCTCTCGTCTCACAACTTGAGCCCGCTAGCAGCAGCGTGTTTTTTGTCCCGTTTCTCTATGGTTCCAATCAAGGGTTGGGTCTGAAATCTGGCTTCTACGGCCTTCAGTCTCACCACACAAAAGCGCACCTTATCCAGGCCATCTGGGAGGGCATTCTCTTTTGTCACAATGTCCATTTAGAACGCATGCGTCTGCGCTTTCCTCACGCCAAGGTTTTAAAAGTCACAGGAGGGCCTGCGTCAAGCCCAGTTTGGATGCAGATGCTGGCGGATCTCACCGGTATGACGGTAGAAATCTCGGCAATCGACGAAACTGGCTCACTGGGCGCGGCCATGATGGCGATGTTGGGGGCGGGTGAGTTTCAATCTTTGACCGAGTGCACCGCTGCACTCACCGGGAACAGCACGCGTATTGAACCCAACAAAGAGAACTATCAACGTTATCAGAACAAGTTCCGCCGCTATCAACACCTCGTTCAGCTCTTTAAACAATTTGAGGACGACATTCATGCCTAAACCGCTATTGCAACTCGCGCTCGACTCTACCGATCTGTATCAAGCGCTCAGCGCCGTTGAACCTATCGCCGAACAACTCGATGTCATCGAAATTGGTACCATTCTGGCTTTTTCACATGGTGTTGGCGCCGTGGAAGCTGTTAGAAAACGCTACCCCAATCACCTGGTTGTTTGTGATATGAAAATCACCGACGCCAGTGCGATATTGACGGAAATGGCGATGGAAGCGGGCGCCGATTGGGTGACAGTGAGCGCAGCGGCACATATCGAAACCATTCGTTCAGCCAAAAACGTCACCGATAAGTTTGGTGGCGAAGTTCAGATAGAGCTCTATGGCCATTGGACTGTCGACGACGCCCAGCAATGGCTAGATATGGGGATCACTCAAGCTATTTATCATCGTTCTCGTGACGCGGAGCTAGCGGGTGTGAGCTGGACCGCAGAAGACCTAAATAAAATGCGGATTTTGTCGGATATGGGAATTGAACTCTCCATAACTGGTGGTATTGTGCCTGACGATCTGCATTTGTTTAAACACCTGTCTGCCAAATCTTTCATTGCGGGTAGAGCCTTAACGGGTGCACAGGGCAAAGAGATTGCTGAGCAATTTCATTCTGAAATAGGAAAATATTGGTAACGCGCGTATGAGTGAGCAAATTAAATCGTTGTCGAAAGCTTTAACTGTATTGGAATTTTTGGGTCACTACCCAAACGGAGTTTCACTACAAAAAGTAGCCGAGGGCACTGGATTTAACAAATCGTCTGTTCATCGCATTTTGTCCACATTCGAAGAGTCCGGCTACGTGGCTCAAATGAGCTCAGGCAAAGCCTATCGACTGACCATGAAACTGCTTCAACTTGGTCATGCCGCAATGAACTCTGATGTGACGGGTGCCGTCAAGCCTTTCCTATCTGAACTGCTGGATGACGTCAATGAGACGGTGAACTTCCTCGCCTTTGATGCCGACAACATCATCTTCAAAGACAAGTTTGAACCCGTCAATGCCGCATTTCGCACACGCACCTACGTGGGCTTGCATTCTCCTATGTACTGCTCCGCCGCTGGAAAATGCTACTTGGCATTTAGTTCCGACCGAGTACGTGAGACTTATTGGCAACGCAATGTCAGTACCATGCGCCCACTGACCGAAAATACCATTCTCGATAAAACACAATTTTTCGAGGTGTTGGATACGATCAAGGCTCGAGGTTACGCATTGGACGATGAAGAGAACGAGGCCGGCATTTCGTGTGTCGCTGTCCCCATCTTCGATAACAATCATACGCCCGTCTATGCCGTGAGCGTCTCGTCTCTCACTCCAAAAATGAAAGCATTGGGATACGACGTTATCGCGTCGAAAATCAAAGACATCACGACTCGAATCGAGCAACAACTTTTTTAAGGAAGTCATATGTTCAGCTCAAAAAACAAATTCAGATTAGGTATTTACGAGAAAGCAATGCCCGCGTCACTTTCATGGGAAGCGCGCTTAATGAAGGCAAAAGAAGCGGGGTTCGATTTCGTCGAGATTTCCGTCGATGAAAGCGATGAACGCAGAGCAAGATTGGACTGGAGTGATGACGAAGTCTATGCATTGCGACGCCTTTGCGAACAGCACGCCATGCCTTTGCAATCCATGTGTTTGAGCGCTCATAGAAAGTACCCATTCGGGTCAATGGATGATCGCATCCGAGACGAATCACTTCGTATTATGGAGAAAGCGATCGCTCTGGCCTACAAACTCGGTATTCGATGCATTCAAATGGCCGGCTATGACGTCTTTTATGAGGAACAATCGCAAGATACCCACCAGCGGTTTATCGACGGCATGAAGCAAGCGGTGAAAATGGCCGAGAGAGCTGGGATCATGCTTGGCGTTGAAATCATGGATACACCTTACCTCAACTCACTGAGCAAGTTTGAGGTCCTCAAACGTGAGATCCCGTCGCCTTACTTTATGGCCTACCCTGATGTCGGCAACATCTCCGGTTGGAACTATGATGTCTGCACGGAGCTAAAGCTAAGTAGAGACCATATCGTACAAGTTCACCTAAAAGATACACTTCGCGTCTCGCCCACTTGCAAAGGCCAGTTTCGCGACCTAGTAATTGGACAAGGTGAAGTTGACTTTAACGGTATTTTCAAAACCTTAGCTGAGATTGACTATCAGGCACCGTTTGTGATCGAAATGTGGGCACAAAACGAGCACTGGTTTGATGACATCCTTGAAGCCAAGGCAACACTGATGCGTATTGCGAATGAGGCAGGGTTGGCACTCTAAGGGAGAAGGCGATGAAATCCGTGCGAATAAAGGATGCGCCTTTAGCGTTACTTTCATCGATCTTTTTCATTTGGGGACTGATTACCGTCTGCAGTAATTCACTGATCCCACACTACAAAGAGGCATTTGATCTCGACTACAAGATGGCCATGCTCTTTCCCATGGCCTTTTTTATCACCCGCATCACCGTTTCATTGCCGACGTCCTTAGTCATGCTCCACTTGGGCTACAAAACCACCTTGAAATACTGTTTGATCGGGTGCTTATTCGGTTGCCTTTCAATGGCGTATCTAGTGCGCGAGGAAACGCTCATAACGACCGTGTTGGGGATTTTACTGATGGCATCAGGCATTTCCGCCATCCAGGTCGTAAGCTCTCCCTATGTATCCCTACTCGATAGGCCGGAAAAAAGCGTCCTACGCCAGAGTATCGCCACCGCATCCAACTCAATCGGGACCGTGCTTGGTCCTTTAATATTGGCTGCGGTTATTCTTATCGCCACCACGTTTGGGTGGACGCAGACAGCGGAGCACGTCTCCATTTTATTCGTCTGTATCGCCACGTACTTCGCCGCTTTGATTGTCTGTTTTCACTCTATTCACTTACCCGATATTCAGCCCGGCAAAAAAACCAAGTTTCGACACGGCATCTCTGCGCTGTATCACAATCAATCATTTCGAACGCTCGCCATCGCGCTGACCTTGTACGTCGGCGTAGAAGTCAGTTTCGGTACTTATACAATTTCCTACCTCGCAGATGAGGCCTATGGGCAGATCGGTTTAGTATCGGCAACACAATGGATTACGTGGTATTGGATGGGGATGTTCTTGGGGAGGGTGGGCTTCGCTCGGCTGGGCGCCAAGGTAAATGTCACGCGATTGCTGACCTGCTGTTGCGCGCTTGCCATACTCATCAGCGTGTTTGCGATGACCATTCATCACGTCAGTATTGGGTATCTTATGCTCAGTGTCGGTTTGTTAAATGCCACACTTTACCCAATCATCTACTCTAAGGCACTTCACGCTGCCGGCGCTTACAGAGAGCAAGGCGCAGCTGTACTTATCATGTGCTCTATTGGCGGCGTACTTTTACCGTTGATTCAAGCAATAGTGATCGACGCTTGGAACTTACACACTAGCTTCATCGCTCCCGCCATCGCTTACCTAGCGATGGTCGCTCTGTATTACAAAGCGCAACACCATAAGTCTGCTTTAGCCCGCACGGCACAAAATGAAGCGGGCGATCAACGTTAGTCTCTTAGACCCAAGCAGATGCTAGGAAGAGAACGAGTGCGCTCATAGACACAGCCGCTTTAACAAAAAACATAAACTCATCAGCGATCATTGATTTCATAGGCTCTTCATTTTTTTCAGAAGTCATAACTGTCGTGTTCATACTTAACCCTTGTACTGATTATGTGATCTATGGTTAATTTTGCTCCAATTTGTGACATTAGTCAATCAAATCTGTACTTTTATTACACAGAACAAGGTCAAAAAATGCAACGACAGGCGTGAAATACCTAAGCCGGTAATTATATTACATAAACGATGGTGCGCGCCCTCGAAGGCAACATCCGCCTTTTCACTTGATGTGTTTGACGGGTGCTCTCGCGAAACGGGCGCAATACGATAGGTGTGAAGTCGAGTCTATGGACGTCTCGCCGGAATAAATTGCACCACGGTGCCATTCTTTACCATGTAGCAATCCATGCCTGCTCGTGTTGCCGCCTGTTGACCAATCAGTGTATCTTCGAAAACGACACAGCTTGCAGGAGGTAGCGACAAGTTCTGAGCCACCTGAAGAAACGTATCTGGATGAGGTTTGTGGTTGACCACATCATCTGAAGTGACCAATGTTTGGATATAGGAAGGAATCGATGTGGTGGCTAAAATCGCGTTGGCATGCTTAGCCTGCGATCCAGTGCCAATACCCACTTTCTTCGTGTTCTCATAGCGCTTTAATAGTGAGAAGGTCCCTTCTATCACTTCGCCTTTGTGTTCAATCGCTTCATAGTTGGCCGTTTTATCCGCCGTGATCATGGCAGGATCCAACGTCAACTCGTACCGTTTTAACAGTTCGAGTGTCACCTTCCTTGATGGCATGCCACCCAGGCTATCAAGCCAAGGCTTGTCATAAGGGATAGAGAAGGTTTTACACGTTTTCTCCCACGCTGTCGCATGAGCGATCATGGAATTGACTAAAGTGCCATCTAAGTCAAAGATGATACCTTGGTAATGCGTTAAATCGGGCATCTGCTTCCTTATCATTAACGTTGATGACGATCGAACCAAACGGCGAAACAACCGATAGAAAACACCGAGGCGAGGATCATTAGCATCGCGAGAGTAAAGTACGTCATCTTAAGCTCCTACTGTTTTCTTTTCGCATTGTCACTGATACGCTTCTCTAAACACGCGATCAAACGTTCCGAATTAAAGGTAAGGAAAGCGACGGCGCTGCCTATCAGCAACATCACCAGCAGAAAAATCGTCGTCGTACTCATATGGCCTCCGAGAGCGAGATTGATTGAGTCACCATTGTCAGTGTAACGGGTATCATCAAATAAAACCAATGGATAGATAAGCCATTGTTCGCCCGCCAGACGATATCAATAAGGATGTTTCCATGACCTTTGCTTCCCACAATGTCTACCTGTTGACTGAGCACAACGAGCGCTATCAAGCGCTACTCAATGCGTTGAATTTACCGGATCTCACGTTCACGCAAGACAAATCCGAAGCGACCATCTTGCTGGCCGCGCCGCCGATGGCCGCTAAAGCCATGGATCAATTTCCCAACCTAGAGTGGATTCAATCTATCTATGCCGGTGTCGATGCGCTGGTGCCGCACTTGCAAGACTTTGAAGGTGTGCTGACTAACGTGAAGGGCATATTCGGTCAGCAGATTTCGGAGTATGTGCTCGGTTATGTGATTGCCCACCAGCGTCATTTTGCCCACTATCAAAGCGAGCAGCAAAAAGCGCAATGGACGCCAAAGCCCTACACCTCTTTAAATGAACTCAATATGGTCATTCTCGGTAGTGGCTCGATTGGTACTCACCTCGCCCAAAGTGCCAAGGCGCTGGGCATGCGCGTCTCTGGCGTGAATCGCAGCGGGATCCCGAGCAAGCACTCGCCATTCGATGCGCTCTACCATGTGCAAGAGCTAACAACTGCGCTGGCGGGCGCGAATGTGGTGGTCAACACCCTGCCCAACACGCCGGACACTCAGCATATTCTCAACCATCAGACCTTAAGTCACTTAGACCAAGCCTTGCTGTTTAACGTTGGCCGAGGCGCGGCGTTAGATGAACATGCGTTGATTGAAGCCATTGAGCAAGGCTGCGTGCAGCATGCGTTTTTGGATGTGTTTGAGCAAGAGCCACTGCATGACGAGCATCCATTTTGGTCCCACCCTCATATCACCGTCACGCCACACATTGCTGCGCTGAGCTTTCCAGAGCAGGTTGCAGAGATATTTGCCGAAAATTACGCGAGATGGCGTGACGGGTTTCGTTTGCTGCATGTGGTGGAGCCAAAGCGAGGTTACTGATGCTGGATTCACTGCTGAGCGAGATTCGCGCCTGTCGCCACTGCGAGCCGCACCTGCCGCTGGGCGCCAATCCGGTGATCCAAGCCCATCAGGAGGCCAAGCTAATGATTATCGGCCAAGCGCCTGGCACCCGTGTTCATCACAGCTCCATTCCATGGAATGACCCTAGTGGCGACCGGCTGCGAGATTGGCTAGGCTTAGACAAGCTGAGGTTCTACGACGCCAAGAACATTGCGATTATGCCGATGGGGTTGTGTTATCCCGGCAAAGGCCACTCTGGAGATCTGCCCCCGCGCAAAGAGTGTGCGCCAATGTGGCATCAAAAGGTGCTTGAAGCGCTGCCCAATATCGGCATGACACTGCTAATTGGCCAATACGCACAGCGCTACTACCTCTCAGACAAACCCCGCTCACTCACCGAGACAGTCAAACAATGGCAAACTTGGGCGCCCCACACGCTCCCCCTGCCTCACCCTTCACCACGCAATACTTTATGGCTAAAGCGCAACCCGTGGTTTGAGGCGGAGGTAGTGCCTTATATTCGCCAGTATGTGCATGAGCATCTGAATCATCAGAGTTTTTAACAAGTCAAATAAAAACTCCCTTCTGTATGAATCACATGAAGGGAGTCTCACCGAACACTTTGATATCGCCTAACGGATATCACTGAGTAGCATTGGCTTACCAAAAGCAATCAGGTTAGCGTTGCTTTGATTAAAGTAGTCTCGCCAAAACAGCTCTAAGTAATTCATCTTCTGAGCCGATATGTATTGCTGATTACCGGGCACAACCCCGGTACCAATAATATAAACATCGGCTTGATTGAAGTTTGCAAACATCTGAGCGTTGGATACTTTTACCAACTCTTGCTGCGGATCGATGACCCGCGTTTTATTGCTCTTATAAAATGACGTGATGTCAGAGTTCTCGAGCATGTCGCTGATGATCAGAACAACTTTTCTTTTCGAGGTCGAGTATGTCAGGACTTGTCTGCTGATGTCATTGAGCGTGCCAATCAACTCCGTATTAGTTGGCTTTTCTTGTGGTTGAAATGCCTCTTGTAATGCCACCCCAATTTGATTGAGCATAAACTTATGCTGTTGGTCCAGACATTTGTCTAAAGCCTTTAAAACTGATTTCTTAACATAACTACGATGCTCATCATCTATCTGAGTATCAAGCTGACCGTTAAATGCGACTTTGGTATAGCTGTCTTGGGCAAAAGATGAAAACTCGACGAGTTGAACTTTATCACCAGGCTGGATAAATCGGGTCACACTCTGATACAACTCGGCCTTGATACCTTGGTCAAGCGAATGAGCCATCGTTTTATCAACGAGGATAACCAGCTCTCTCTCCATGGGCTTCTGGTAATACTCGCTAGGTACGTCCGTTGTGCAACTAGGCACATCGTTTCTCAATGTCGCCGCTTGCGAAAGTTGAGCAAAGAGCGCAAACACGATGCAAGAAAGTGGCAAAAGAATCCTCTTCATATCTACTCCTTTCATTAAGACGACATCGCTTGTTGTTGCAATCGAGCCAATCGCTCTTCTGCCGTTTCAGGCTTGGGTTCGTTTTGAATAGCTTTCAATGCGGTGACAATTTGCTCATCCGTTAACCCATCCAAATCGTTATTTTTTACTTTGTTCATGATATCAACATCACTTAAAAAGGCCTCCGCTACCGAGGGTGTATCCAACTGATTAGGCTCAATCACAGCTTGATTATTTGTGCTCTGCGGCTTTACCGTCGGTGCTTCACTAGGCTTGTCGTTATGAAACACAGGCTGTTGAGCTTTAATCAACTCCGGCGACTCAGCATTTTTCAATGCTCTCAGTTTGTAATAGTTGATAAAGTTACGACTAGATGGGTTGTATGCTGCGTATATGACATGTTGCTCACCAGAATTTTGCTGTGCGTAAATCGCAATTTTGCTCTGCAAATGTGAGAGAACACTCTGAGCAACCCTTTCAACCCCCGCTTGACGAGAAGCGAAATACTCTAGGTAAGCATTAACGTTTGAAAATTTGTAAGTGGCGTTGTAGGCATCTTTCGACTCTTTACCAGAAAACGTACTCTTGAAACCAAGATAAATACTGTAAGCCTGCATCGCTGCAAAAATGACGGCCAACATAATGAATGTCATCCATCCACCTCGCTTGTGCGCGTCAATCGCATCTCGGAATGCCGCTTTTTCGGCTTCGTCATTGTAGTTCGTCAACTCAGCCGGTGCTGAGTCAGCAAATGGGTTAGCGACAGCAAACACACCACCCATTCCTTCTTGTTCATGACCACTGATTTCTTCAATAGCCAGTTTCTCGAGCACTTGACCACGCACATACGTTGCTCCCACGGCAACAATGGAAATAAACAGAACGGTAACGATACTCATCATCCAAGACTTAGTGAAACCAGCATTGGTTTTTGCCAAACGGTTTGCAATTTGTCGCCAACTAGGCTCTTGATCATCGATTGTGTTTGTCTTGGATTTTAATCCCACATTTAAGTTTGGCGAAATAACACCGGGTTTTTGAGGATCATGATTCCAATGTAGTCTCACTTTTCCAATTTGCTGATTGCGATAAAGCTCCCCACCCATAGCATGAGTAAAACCAACAAGTAGGACACTAATCAACAGTGCAATCCCAACCGCCGCTTGTATTTGAATCGACTCACTGCCGTCTTGAATGGTAAAACCCGCCAATACATAGGCAAAGCCCGCCGCTTCAATCAATACCATCACTGATAAGCCCAACCATGTGTACCATTTCATCGGGGAGATACCTGTGTCACCGACCTTATTTAGATAACGGCTGGATTGCTCATAATGGTATTCATCGGCATTGTATTTATCAAAATAAGGCAGAAAACTGTTGCATACCTCTCGCTCAGAGTTAAACCAACGTTGATCATCCAAGCCCAATCTTTTGGCCAAACGCGCGTTTTTACCAAACAATGGAATACGGTAATAGAGAGCTTTTAGTTGCAAGTTAATTGCATCACGATTACTCAAATATAGCGCAATCAGAGCAACGGTCGTACCGATCGCCGTCACCAACATGCGATTCAATAGAAGCCAAGCTGTAAGTCCATTCATGATTATAATTTTCCTGGTTTGTAGTCTGCAATCATCAGGCCCTTAGGCCCTTGGTAGTAAATTTTTCCTGCAAAAGACGAAAAGTTTCCATTGGAATGCGTTTTATTCGCAGCAATATCAATGCATTTAATTGGGTAGTTTTCCTCTTGCACAAACGCTCGATAGATAACCCCCTTTGTTCCGTTGTAGATATTGACGTGGACATCTTTTTGGGTTTTGGCAGGCTTAACGTTTGAGTTACGACCGTAGCCTTGGTAAACGTATAATTGTGGTGTTTCCGTCACGACGAGCTTATGTCGGTCTACCGCAACCGGAGCCAACGCCACTAGGTGGTCGTTCACGTTCGCGCCCCACGCCGTCTTGTTCATCCCTGGTAAATAATCCGTGGTTCGCAGGTTGTCATCTCCCAGCTGTTTGAGACCTGTGGTCACGCTAGGCTCATCGTAAACACACGAAGACTCCTCGAGAGTATTGGCCACTGCTTGACCAATTAAAGAAAAACGGTTGGACTCTTGAGCTCCTATGTACGCAAAAAGATTGTCATCCAAACCCTCGTATAATTGCCCGCCAAAGTCTACGAATGCCCGACTGCTTAAGCTACGACGGTTATCTTTATTAATAACCTCTTTGGCTGCCTCTGACGTTTGCTGTGAATGAGCCATACCTTTATTAACTTGTTGACTTACCGTCTGGCTGCGACTGGCAATATTATCTGTGGTACGCATCTTGGCGAAGCTAGGTTCTGTGGCTTTGTATTTCACATAGTTCGTTACGTACTCGGGTTTATTATCCAAAGTAACGACTTCAATCCGGCGGTTTTCTGCACGCCCTTGAACAGAGTTGTTTGAAGCAATCGGCTGCGATTCACCGGCCCCATATACGTAGATGTTTTCTTTAGGAATACCATTTTTTATCAGTTGCTTGGCTACACTTGTAGCGCGCTCTAATGAGATCTTTGCATTGAGCTGGGCTGAGCCTGTACTATCGGTATGTCCAACAATCAGTATCGCACTACCACTCGGTTTTACCGTCTCCGCGTATTGACTAAAAAAGCGCTGATGCTTTTTACTGGAAATTGATGTTTGCCCTGACTTAAAGATGTCTCCCTTTACCGTTGCCGACAAACCAACGACTTCCGAAGAGCCTATAACCTGCTTTATGCGCTCAGTATTGCCTGACTTTTCAGCTTCAATAATGGCTTGTGACTGGACAGCAACCATCTGGCCTTCCTCTTCCGAGGAGCCTACTCGCTCAAATTCAACCTCAACGGCTTCTTTTTCTGCGGCTAGAGCCAATTTTTCTTCTCGCTGTGCCCAATAGTACCCAACGGAACAGCCAACCAACGCCCCGACGCCCGCACCTATCCATGCTCCTTTATCACCACCAATTGCATTGCCAGCTAAACCACCAACAATCATTCCGCCAGCACACCCAATTAATGTGGTCGAGCTGATGCCACCAAAATCACCGGTGTTCGAACAACTGGTAATAGATAAAGCGATACTAACGGACACTGCAACTTGTTTAAATCTCGGCATTTTTTACATCCATGCAACTGTACTGAATTGTGTTTTTACGGTCGCCAGCCCATCGAACGGCGTAATGTTCATTGAGCGGCTCAATTTCTAAAACTTGCTCAAGTTGATGTGGTTGATCCACCAGATGAAAACGCCACAAGTCTGATGTCTGTTCGATAGATACAACATCAAACTCATATCGAATAGAGTGAGGCATACCTAAACTTTGGAGAGCCAGATTAAAGGTCGTAATCAACTCAACATTCTCTGGGTTGATACGAAAATTAAAGGTCGTTTCCTCTTCACCGATAGACAGCACGCCAGTAAAACTTTGACACTGGGGGAGTGAGACGGGGGGAGACATGAGCAAATACACTACCCATGACATCGTCATGATAATTAGAACTAACGTTGCTTTCTTGAGGCCCATTTTGAGTCACATCAATAGTGAATATAGGTGCCTTGTTAAGGACAAGAAATCAACAAAACACCAACTAGACAACCGATCATCGTTATTTGTAAATACTTAATTAGTCGATGATTTTTATGTTATGTAATATCTTTTTACAAAGATTGGGAGACACAATCAAGAAATGGTCGACACAAACACGACCAATACATTCAAATATGTGATCAATAGCACTGAAAGTGAATTTATTGACACCAGTTTATATAAAACAACAAGAGCAAATGAAAAACCAAAAGACACCATAAAAACAAGAAAAGCGCCCTCATAAAATGAGCGCGCTTTAACTTACGATCAAGCAAACTACACCGCTATTATGCGAAAGACTTGCTGTCTATCGCCCTCGCAATACCTTTGATGTATTTGTATAAAGAGTAAATGAGCGCTGCAAGCAACACGATATACCCCACCACAAATACTAGTGTGAGCACGCCCAGAATGCTGAGAATGACTGATACCCAAAATGTTTTTGTCGCGTTTGAAAAATGACTTTCAAATACGGTTCCTTTGGCATCAGCACGTTTGACGTACGCCCAAATCACACCAGCTATGGACAGCAATCCACCTGTAAACACACCCAATAACAGTAACCCATACGTAATTAGAACGTGTGTGCGTATACTCGACAAGTCTGCCGCTCCCTCTTCCATGGTCGCCGTTGTCTCGTTCATCAATCCTATCTCCTATGCAATTGATTGATATAAAAACAACATAATAAACTCTAGGAATAAATTTAAATAGTGCGCTTGTTCATTGTTTTTTAAGAAATTATCATGAAACAGTTCGATTTAAACACCTAGGCAGGAAACGCGCCTACTTACACTCTGCAAATTAAAATACTTCAATCTGAACCAAACAAATCTCGCGTGTATACCTTCTCTTCCACATCCATCAGCGCTTCACAGCGTCGGTTCGAAACAATCACGTCGGCGCGTGATTTAAATGCGTCAAGATCACGAATGACGGGCGAATTGAAAAAGTGCGGCTCAGTGATGACAGGCTCATACACAATCACTTCAATCCCTCTGGCCTTCAAACGTTTCATGATCCCCTGTATCGATGACGAGCGAAAGTTGTCCGATCCAGACTTCATGATCAAACGATAAATCCCCACCACCTTGGGTTGACGCTTTAGGATCGCTTCTGCAATCACATCTTTGCGAGTTTTGTTCGCCGCCACAATCGCAGCGATCAAGTTGTTTGGCACGTCACGATAGTTCGCGAGCAACTGTTTGGTGTCTTTCGGTAAACAGTAACCGCCATAACCAAAGGATGGATTATTGTAGTGATCGCCGATACGTGGATCGAGCCCGACACCTTCAATGATTTGCTTGGTATCTAAGCCATGACTCTCGGCGTAAGAGTCCAATTCATTAAAGTACGCAACGCGCATCGCTAGGTAGGTATTAGAGAACAGCTTGACCGCTTCGGCCTCTGTCGAATCGGTAAACAATACCGGGATATCGGTCTTGACCGCCCCGTCGGTCAGTAACGCAGCAAACTGCTTAGCCCGTTCACTCTGCTCTCCTACAATAATACGAGAGGGATACAGGTTGTCATACAACGCTTTGCCTTCACGAAGAAACTCAGGCGAAAATAATATCTGATCACATTGGAAACGCGCTTTGACTTGCTCAGTATAGCCCACGGGGACTGTGGATTTGATCACCATGACCGCCGATGCGTTTAACGCCAGCACCTGCTGAATAACACTTTCAACAGAGTGCGTATCAAATGTATTGGTCACCGGATCATAATCTGTCGGCGTGGCAATAATGACAAACTGGGCACCCTCTAGCGCTTCTTGCATGTCAGTGGTGGCTCGAAAATTGAGCGGTTTCTCGCGTAAAAACAGCTCGATTTCCGGATCTCGAATGGGGGATATACGGTCGTTGAGCTTATCGACTTTGCTTGCCACCACATCCACAGCCATCACTTGGTGATGCTGGGCCAAAAGCAGCGCGTTAGATAGCCCGACATACCCACACCCTATCACTGCAATCTTCATTGCGCGGTTCCTATTTCTCGTTAATACCCCATCTAGAAATAAAAGCCGCAGGTTGCAGTGAAAAGACACTCTGTTGACGATTTTACGACAATGTGTCGCTGTCTAAGATGTCCGCTTGTTGATTAATTCGTTATACTTTTGACCTAGGATACTGAAAAAAGAACGCCAAAATGGAAAGTGTGAGACTGGATACCGAAACGATCATCTCGCGTGTTTTAGAGCAAGCGGCAACATCTCCAGATATCGAGGTGGTATGGCTGTATGGCTCAAGAGCTCAAGGGAAAGAACACGAGGATAGTGACGTTGACTTAGCGATTGCTTTTCATGACTTTTCGTTGTCACCGTTTGAAAAATACCTTCGCCCTAATACCCTTACCTTAGATTGGGCACAATCACTTGACCTACCAAGTGACAAGCTAAGTATTGTCGATATCAATCAGGTGCCAGCTTACTTAGGTTTTAGTATCGTAAACGAAGGCCGTGTCATTTACGGAGCCGATTGCCCGCGAGCATACCGAGAATCGAGTCGAATTTACTCAATGTATGAACATCAGCGTAGAGAACAACAGCATGAAGAATGATGGACTGCAAGCCTACCTCCACGAAGCAGAGAAACATCAACACACTTACCTCCTTGAACTCCATGAGTTAAGAGAAGATTTGATGACAACAGGCTTAAAGTCTCGTGACTTTCGAGCGGCAGAACGTCTCCTTCAAGTCTATAGCGAGCTCTGTATTGGTCTTGCTAAACATTGGGTTAAATCTATTCAAGGCAAGAGCACGTCCGAAGCGTATCAAGCCTTCACTTTACTTAAAGAGCACCAACTCATTACAAGCTCGGAACTCATGACGTGGAAGCGCATCATTGGCATGAGAAATGGCCTGGTTCATGATTACCTGAACATCGACCTTTTGATTGTTGAGGGGATCATCAAAGAGCAGCAATATCTCGCCTTACATGACTTCGCAACCAAAGCGATTAATGTACTCTCGAAGGTTAATTGAAGCCTTTACTTACTATAATTAATTAAAAAATACGCAAAAAAAAACGGAGGCCGAAGCCTCCGTATGATGCCCCGCCTGAGCGAGACCTCTCTTTCAACCAGAAGGGTTGGGATGATTACATCATGCCCATACCACCCATTCCGCCCATGCCGCCCATATCAGGCATTGCTGGTGCCTCTTTTTGTGGTAGGTCGGTGACCATGGCTTCAGTGGTAATCATAAGACCTGCGACAGACGCTGCGAATTGAAGTGCAGAGCGAGTCACTTTCGTTGGGTCTAGGATACCCATCTCAATCATGTCACCGTACTCGCCGGTTGCTGCGTTGTAGCCGTAGTTACCTTCGCCAGCACGAACGTTGTTCGCGACGACAGACTCTTCATCACCGGCGTTCTTAGTGATTTGACGGATTGGCGCTTCCATCGCGCGAAGTGCCACGCGGATACCAACGTTTTGCTCTTCGTTGTCACCTTCAAGGTTCGCCACTTTCGATGCTGCGCGAATAAGAGCAACACCACCACCGGCAACCACGCCTTCTTCTACTGCCGCGCGAGTCGCGTGCAGCGCATCTTCAACGCGGTCTTTCTTCTCTTTCATTTCCACTTCTGTCGCTGCGCCCACTTTGATCACAGCCACACCGCCGGCAAGTTTCGCCACGCGCTCTTGAAGTTTTTCTTTGTCGTAGTCTGAAGTTGCATCTTCGATTTGCTGACGAATCTGCGCCACGCGACCTTGAATCATCTCTTGCTCACCCACGCCATCGATGATGGTGGTGTTTTCTTTGGTGATGGTCACGCGCTTCGCTTGACCTAGGTCTTCTAGCGTTACTTTTTCTAGCTCTAGGCCGATCTCTTCAGAGATAACCGTACCGCCAGTCAAAATCGCGATGTCTTGCAGCATCGCTTTACGACGATCGCCAAAGCCTGGTGCTTTCACTGCCGCCACTTTCACGATACCGCGCATGTTGTTAACAACCAGTGTCGCCAGCGCTTCACCTTCGACATCTTCTGCAATGATAAGCAGAGGACGAGACGCTTTTGCTACCGCTTCTAGCGTTGGAAGAAGCTCGCGGATGTTAGAGACTTTCTTGTCGATCAGTAGGATGAATGGGCTTTCTAGATCAACCGAGCCCGCTTCTTGGTTGTTGATGAAGTAAGGCGATAGGTAGCCACGGTCAAACTGCATACCTTCTACCACATCGAGCTCATCTTGCAGGGCTTGACCTTCTTCTACTGTGATCACGCCATCACGGCCCACTTTTTCCATCGCTTCAGCAATGATGTTACCTACGGTTGCGTCAGAGTTGGCAGAAATCGTACCGACCTGTGCAATCGCTTTGGTGTCTGAACAAGGCACAGAGAGCGCTTTAAGCTCTTCTACAGCAGCGGTCACGGCTTTGTCGATGCCGCGCTTAAGATCCATTGGGTTCATACCCGCCGCTACCGCTTTTAGACCTTCGTTAACAATCGCTTGCGCCAATACAGTCGCGGTAGTGGTACCGTCACCTGCCGCGTCGTTTGCTTGAGACGCGACTTCTTTGACCATTTGTGCGCCCATGTTTTGGAACTTGTCTTCCAATTCAATTTCACGCGCAACAGAGACACCATCTTTGGTGATGGTTGGTGCACCGAACGATTTGTCCAGTACCACGTTGCGGCCTTTAGGGCCCAGCGTCACTTTTACTGCGTCAGCCAGAACGTTCACACCTTCTAGCATTTTAATGCGTGCATCGTTACCAAATTTTACGTCTTTAGCAGCCATCTTTATCTTCCTTTCTAAATTCGATTGATTTTGTTAGTTGGGATTCAGAATTGAATTACTCAACGTTTGCTATTACTCAACGATAGCCATGATGTCGTTTTCAGACATGATCAGAACTTCTTTACCGTCGACTTTTTCGGTTCTTGTGCCGTAGCCTTCAGCAAAAATCACCGTATCACCCACTTTTACGTCTAGAGGCTGAACTGAGCCATTTTCTAGAATGCGGCCTTTACCCACAGCGAGTACTACGCCGCGCGTCGATTTTTCTGCCGCAGAACCAGTAAGAACGATGCCACCGGCTGACTTAGATTCAACTTCTTGGCGTTCTACGATAACTCGGTCGTGTAATGGACGAATGTTCATCGGTCGTCTCTCCTGATAATTTCCATTTAGGTTTGATAACGCCCTCAAAGCATTGGCTCTGAGGCTTTAAAGTCTTGTGCTGACTATTTCAGTCGCGTGCTAACTATATGAGGGATGGTTTGGGTAAACCCAAGGGGGAGAGATGAAAAATTTGTGATCGAGGTTGAAGAAGTGGTGGGTTGCCCACGTTCGGACTTCTCATGGTTATGTTTTGGCGTTTACCGCTGCAACGACAAAATCAACAAAGGTCCGGTTTTTGAGTGACAAATTTTTGGAGCGATACAGCAGGTGTATCGGCTTAGCTTTAGGAACGGCATCTTGCAGGATCTCCATCAACTGGCCGGACTCAATCTCTGGCTCGACCAACAGCTTCGGCTGCAACAGAACACCACATCCTTGGATCGCCGCGAATTTCAATACGTCACCATTGTTTGAGGCAAGCCTAATGCGGCTTTGATCAAAGGTACTGGCGGGCAGGTTCATCACTTGTTGGCTTTCACCTTGGTGATAGTGAAAGCCCAAACAGCAGTGATGTCTGAGATCTTCCAATGATTGAATCCGTCCATGCGCGTTGAGATACGAAGGCGCGGCACAATAGGTCATCGGATAATCGCCTAGCTTTCTTGCAACCAGTGAAGAGTCCACCAGTTCACCTATGCGGATAATGACGTCGGCATCCGTTCGAAACGGGTCAATCAGGTTATTGTCGAGCAACATTTCTACATTGATATCAGGATGCTCAGAGAGAAAGTCGGCGACAATCGGCGCCAATACCGTCTTTCCATAGGTGACAGGACAATTCACTTTGACCGTACCACGGGGCCGATTGATCAGCGTATGAATCAAATTTTCGGCGTTGGCGATGTCTTCAATAATCCGATGGCACTCTTGGTAGTAGAGTTTGCCCGCTTCGGTGAGTGACTGTTTTCGGGTGGTGCGATGAATCAATTGTGTCCCTAAACTTTGTTCTAGAAATCGAACATGTTTGCCGATCATGGTAGGAGACAAGTCGAAGTGATGCGCTGCGCTGCGAAAACTGCCCTGTTCAACCACGCAGGCAAAGACTTTCATACTGGTCAGCTTGTCCATTGCGCACCTATAGTTAATAAAGAATAAACTGGCGGAAAGTTTATCAATTAGAACGCGTCAATTAAAGTTGACCTTGAACATCCAAAGCCAACAACACAGAGACCACTCATGAGCCAAACGATTTTTGTCACCGCTGAGCTGAGAATGAATGCTGACCAACCAAGAGCGACGGTTATCCAAGCCATCGAGCAATTTTGCCTTGATATGCAAAGTGAAGCCGGCTGCTTACAAGCAATGGCGACGTACGATGACAACGTGCCACAACGAGTGATTTTGTGGGAACGTTATGAGAATCGTGCGGCTATTGAAGCCCATTTCACTATGGCCCATACCCGCGCATTTATCGCTTCGGAGATGACCGAATTGGTTCAGGCTTTTGAAACACAACAAAATGGAGCGCAAGTATCATGAAATGGGGCATTCTTGGAACCAGTTTTATCTCTGGCGTGATGGCAGAAGCCATTAAACAGGATAGTCAAAGTGAGCTGTACGCGGTAGCGGGGCGCTCTGAGAGCAATTTAGCAGCCTTTGCCAAGCAGTACGGGATTGCACACACATTCACAGATTACGACGCGCTACTGAGTGATGAGCAAGTCGATATTATCTACATTGCCTTGCCGAACCATCTTCACCATGACTTTATTATTAAGGCGGCTCAACAAAGTAAAGCGATTTTGTGTGAGAAATCGCTTTCCATCGATATGGAAAAGACGAAACTGGCGCTACAAGCGGTCAAAGACCATCAGGTGTTTTTCGCCGAAGGCTTGATGTACCTGCATCACCCTTTGATTCAAGAGCTGGTTACCATACTCAAATCCGGTGAGATTGGTGAACTGCGATCGATTCATACCTCTTACATTGCCTCCATCGCCCAGTTCGTCAATCCAGACAGCAAAGGGGCGATATACAACCTTGGTTGCTACCCAATCTCGTTACTGTACCTGGTTGTGAAAACCCTGCTGGGAGAAGACGCTTTTGCGAATCGTTCTCTCAAGGCCATCAGCCGAAGAGGCGCCGACAACAACATCTGTGAAACCACATTGTTGATGAGTTTTGGCGACCACCACACCGCCACCGTACACACCGCTGAAGATCATGGTTTGAAGCATCACTTCACAATCCTTGGCAGTAAAGGCTGTATAACCATGGAAACTAACCCATGGCTTCCCGCTCAAGACAACCGAGTCAGTGTGGAAATCTATGAGACCTCTAAGCGCGACGTGACGGTAACAGCAGAAGGCGACGCGTTCTTGTATCAAGTACGCCAGGTGCGCCGTGCCATAGAAGCCGGACAAAAAGAGCTGCTCAGCCCTTGTGCCAACTGGCAAGACTCCTACAACATTATGCAATTGTTGACGGAATGGGAGAGTCTTGGCGACGCTTGATCCGCCAAGCCCCCCTCTCTCCAAAACGGGGGACTCAAACACCCGCTCTCAGATCGGCGCAGAGTCGACGCAATGTCGCTCAGCGCCACGCATCAAATGGAATGACCTCTGCCTTTTGTTGGGGTTCAAGTAACGTGTCTGTATCGAGCGCTTGCTGGAATTTGGTCATTTGTGTGACGAGCTCACGCATGAGGACAATATTGGTGTGATTGGGGTTTTTACAACGGCTAACGACCAGGTCAATGTGACTTTGCTGTGCCCAGAGCCGAGCTTGCATTGGCTCTGAGGCCGAGCTGATCATCTCTTCGCAGATTTCTTTTTTGAGAGCAACAAACGCATCGGGATTTTTTTGCGCCAGTTCGACCAGTTCATCGAACGGCGGCAGTTGCTGAAAAAGCGGTGAAGTGTCCATGTGCGCCTCCTTGCCTCACCCATCAAACGTTAAGAATAGGTTAAAAAGTCAGCGATAAAAAGAGGGGGAAGGGGGGAGTCTCATTAATGAGAGGGTGTGGGGTGTGGGGTGTGGGGTGTGGGGTGTGGGGTGTGGGGTGTGGGGTGTGGGGTGTGGGGTGTGGGGTGTGGGGTGTGGAAGTTTGATAGATGGAAAGAGCTTGTCAAGAACATCTCGCCCCATTATCTATTCCCCACAAGCGAAGCGACCCCCACCCATTACCCATCACCCATCACCCAATACCTACACCGTCTCTCCCCCCGCACAATATGCTCCGTCCTTTCAATATGACACTCTGGACCAAGCAGTTGGCGAAAAATGTTCAACTCCGATTGACACAAACTGGGGCAATGGGTCGCGGCGCGGCAGATGGGGCAATGGTTTTCAGTGAACAGATAGCCGCCGTCGCAGGCTTCGAACTCGGCCATGTAGCCTTCTTGTTCGCGTATCTCGACTAGGGCTTTGAGCTTGGCTTCCAGCGTCTCGCAGCCGTGCATACGCGCTTGATAGTGCGCCAAGGTTTGGCTTTCGCGATCAAGGGTCACCTTCTCCACCCCTTCGAGGCCATAAAGACGCTCTACTGCGTCGATGACTTGAATCGTCAGCTCTCCATGACGATCGGCAAAATGGCGATGGCCTTTCGCCGTTAAAGACCAGTGACGCGTCGGCCGACCCACTTTGACGCGAATATCTTCAATCGCCAGCAAGTGGTCGTCTTCCAACGCTTGCAAATGCTGGCGCGCGCCCATGGTCGTCATATCCAGCAGATCGGCAATCTGCTTGGCGGTCACGCTGCCTTCGCGTTTGATGATGTGGAGTATTCGCTCGCCCGTTTTCATGCGCCCCTCAGACTCACTTCTCCGCCCACATACTCTTCTACCCCTTGCTCTGTCTCAATCAACACCGCGCCTTGCGCGTTGATGCCTCTTGCAATACCGTACACCTCTCTTGGCCCCATAATGAGTTTTATAGGACGGCCGAGAAAGTTATCCAACCGGTTCCAACGCTCGACAAAACCGTTCATCCCTTGCAGTTCATAATCAGACAACGCGCGGTGCAGGGTTTTAATTAAGGTGATCGCCAGTTGATTGCGATCGACGCTTTCCCCGGTCACTTCAGAGAGTGAGGTCCAAGGCTGGGTAATCGCCGAGGTGGAGCGCTCGCTGCCCGCGGCCATTTGCAGGTTCATGCCCATGCCAATCACAAGGTTAGCAGCGCCGCCCGCTTGACCGGACATTTCGACCAAGATCCCGGCGAGTTTTTTGTCTTGATAATAGAGATCGTTGGGCCATTTGAGTTTCACACCGTCAATCCCGAGGGCTTCGAGGGCTTCGACAATCGCCACGCCGACCACTAAACTCAGGCCCATCGCCGCGGCCATGCCAGCATCGAGACGCCAAAACATCGAGAGATATAGGTTGGAGCCAAACGGTGAGATCCATTCTCGACCGCGTCGGCCGCGCCCTTTGGCTTGGTATTCCGCCAAACAGACCGCGCCTGATGTTAGGCTATCCGCTTGATTGAGAAGATGTTGATTGGTCGAGTCAATGATCGGAATGAGCTCAAGTGGCGTCGCCACGCCGGCTTTCAGCACGGCTTCATCGAGCAACTGCATCGGCTTAGCCAACTGATAACCTTTGCCCTGCAGGCGAAAGATGTCGACGCCCCACTCTTGAATGCCTTTAATGTGTTTACTGACTGCCGCGCGTGAGATGCCGAGCTGCTCACCGAGCGCCTCACCCGAGTGAAATTGACCATCACTGAGCTGGCTCAAGAGCGTGAGTTTGGTGTGGTGCTCTTTCATCGCATCTCTCCTTGCACTGCGCTATCGATGGACGACTTCGCCGCGCTGACTCGCCCCTCTTCCAGCAGCGTTTCAAGGCGCGTCTCACCATGTGGCCCCATAAAGCGCACTTCGTGCTCGAGCGTGACACCAAAGGTGGCTTGCACTTTAGCGCGCACCGTCGCGGCAAGGGTGAGCACATCATCGGCACTGGCGTTGCCAGTATTTACAATCACTAATGCTTGATTTGGATGTACTTGCGCGCCGCCAATGCGATGCCCTTTTAGCCCGCATTGATCAATCAACCAGCCAGCCGCGAGTTTCATCGCGCCTTCATCTGAATCCCCTGAGGGATAGGCCACCAGCGTTGGAAACGCATCGCTTAACCTTTCATAGTCTGATTTGCTCACGACGGGGTTTTTGAAAAAACTGCCTGCGTTACCTTGCACGCGCGGATCGGGCAGCTTTTCCTGCCTAACGCGGCACACAGTATCAAAAATCTCTTGGGCGGTGACGCTTTCACGCGCAAAGCCTTGCAGCGGGCCGTAAGCAATATTGGGCTGCCACGCTTTGGCGAGCTTTAAGCCAAGCGCCACAATCACCACTTTTTGGTATAAATCGCGTTTGAAAATCGAATCACGATAACCGAACTGGCACTCTTGCGCGTGCATTCGGCGTACTTCAAAGCTCTCCAGACAGAGCACATCAACGTATTCGCACACATCTTGTAGCTCCACGCCGTAAGCACCAATGTTTTGAATCGGCGCACTGCCTGCACAGCCCGGAATCAAGGCCAGGTTTTCTAACCCATCGTAGCCAGACTCTACACACCACTTCACCAGTGATGGCCAATCTTCCCCCGCCTCAATATGCAAATGCCAGTGGGTGTCGCTCTCTTGCACTGTTTTTCCGAACAAATGATTGACGATCACCACACCTTGATACGGAGCGGTAAACAGCATATTGCTGCCCTTGCCCAGCATCAGCTTAGGCAACCTCGCATAATCATGGCTTTGATAGATATCGATAATATCCTGCTGCGTGTGGGCTTCAATCAGCACCTCACAGGTTTGCGCGATAGCAAAGGTATGGTGGCAAGCGAGGTTGGCGTGGGTTTGAATGGTTTCAGGCATGGGTGTCAGCATGGATAAGGTTGGGTGGTTGACAGGTGTTGATATTCTACTCGATGGGAATGAGAGTTCCTAGTTTCTAGTGCCTAGTTCCTAGAAGGGGGGGGGGGCATAGTTCCTAGTCTCTAGTTCCTAGAGGTGGTGGGTGGTGGGTGGTGGGTGGTGGGTGGTATTATGGAGAGAGGTAGATGCATGGCAAGGAGTTTGGGGTGTTTTCAAAGATTGTTGAGGTTGAGGCGATGAAGCTGCCGCTGGTGAACCGCTTGTATAAAGCGCACTATCCGGCGGGTAAGGCGAAGAGTGATGAGTTGGTGATTGCGGGCTATATCGGCACCGAAATAGCGGCGGTGGTACGCTTTCGAAGCCTTGCTGAATATCGCTTATTGACCGGCATGCTTGTGGTGCCTAATCACCGAGGCCAAGGGCTGGGTCATGCGCTGCTTGAGTATTGCCAACAGCACATCCTCGGCCCACACGACTACTGCTTTGCCTACCCTCACCTCGAAGCCTTTTACGCCCAACATGGCTTTACCACGCTCGATAAAAGCGCACTGCCAAATGATGTGAAGAATCTGTTTGAGCGCTATGTGCGGGGTAAACCACAGTTAGTGGCGATGGGGAATTTAGAGGCGAGTTCCTAGATCCTAGTTCCTAGAAATGGGGGGGATAGAAAAGAAGATCCTAGTTCCTAGTGCCTAGAAGGGAGTGGAGAGACACGAAACAAGATCTTAGTACCTATTGCCCAGCAGCAAACGTTTGAGCATAAAACACCCCAAAAACCACTAGCCCCCTCTAGGAACTAGGCACTAGAAACTAGGAACTCCTCCCCACTAGGAACTTCCCCCCAAACACAGTAAAGTAACCATTAAAGCGAGACCCATCCTGCCCAGGTGAACAACGATGAACTCAAATCCAGACCGTTGGAAGCAACGTTTACAAAATTTAAGCAAAGCACAACAAAGGCTCCAAAAAGCCTGCGCGCAAGAGAGTTACAACGAACTGGAACTGGCGGGTTTAGTGCAAACGTTTGAGTTTTCCTTCGAGCTAACGTGGAAAACGTTAAAAGACTTGCTTGAATTCGAGGGCTTTGATGTCGCCTCTCCGCGCAGTGTCTTTCGAACCGCGCTGGAAGCGAAGCACCTCTCCTCTGAGCAGTGCGAAACACTATTGGAGGCGTTGATTAAACGCAACCTGCTGTCGCATACCTATGACGAAGCCAACGTACTCGAAGCTCAAAAGCTCATTTTGGAGTCGTATGCGCCGGTGATAGAACAAGTCACCCACTATTTGCAGGCTAAGCACGGTTAGCCCGCTTATGCTCACACCAAACGTCGACACCTGCGCTGCAACGATGGGTCTAAAACCCCATCAATACCAATTAATCGAAGAGATTGTCCTTGCGCACCCACTCGTCGAGCACGCTTGGGTGTTTGGCTCAAGGGCGCTAGGCACCTTTAAAGACAGCTCCGACATCGATCTCGCTCTAGAGGGTCCGCATCTTTCGATGAGTACCATCGCCCAAATTCAAGACCAATTTGAGCAATCAACGCTCCCCTACAACGTCGATGTGATAATCACACACACTGTCACCTCCGAGGCCTTACTCGCTCATATTCAACGTCACGGTATTCAGTTGAAGTGAGGGGGAACTTCTCCACCACACACAAAAATACACTTTCGTCTTGACGCAAACCTATCAACCATCACCGATTTCTTGCTAAACTCCCTGTCCACTTTAAAGAAAGGTAACGCCGTCACCATGATGACCAATCGTAATTTGTTTGAGCAACTGCCTGCTCTGGCTCAGGATCCAGCTCAGTTTGAAACGCTGTTTTCCGCGGCCGATTTTCGAACTCGCTTAATTGAAGCGATTCGTCAGGCAAGCAAGCGAATCTATCTGGTTGCGCTCTACTTGGAAGACGATGAGGCCGGCCGAGCGATCCTCACCGAGCTCTATGAGGCCAAACAGCGCAACCCAGGCCTCGATGTCAAAGTGTGCGTCGACTGGCACCGCGCGCAGCGTGGGCTGATTGGCGCAGAGCCCGGCGAGACCAACGCCGCCATGTACAAGCGCTTTGCTGAGCAGTATACCCATCGCGTGCCTGTGTACGGCATTCCGGTACGCGGGCGTGAAGTGTTTGGTGTGCTGCACCTCAAAGGTTTTGTGATTGATGACCAAGTCATCTACAGCGGCGCCAGCTTAAACAACATCTACCTGCATTATAAAGAGCGCTACCGCTTTGACCGCTACCACGTATTGGCGAATCCAGCGCTCGCCGATAGTATGGCCGAGTTTATTGATGAAGCCATGGTGGCGCACCCGGCCGTGAACGATCTCGCGTGCCCAAGCAAGCCGGAAACCGCGCAGATCAAAGCGCACATTCGCCAACTGCGCGCGCAACTCGCCAAAGCCAGTTACCCGTTTGAGCCGCAAAACATTGGCGCGCATCAAGTCGCGGTGACGCCGATTGTCGGCGTGGGGAAAAAGCGCAACAAGCTCAACCAAAGCATCAACCATTTACTGGCGATGGCCAAAGATGAGATTTTCATCTGCACGCCCTACTTCAACTTCCCGCGCAGCGTCGCGAAAGAGGTGAAAAAAGCCATCCGCCGCGGCGTAAAAGTCACCATTGTGGTGGGTGATAAGACCGCCAACGACTTTTACATCTCCCCGGAGCAAGAGTTCAAAACCATTGGCGGCCTGCCGTACCTCTACGAGCGCAACCTGCGCGCGTTTGCCAAAGCCAATGAAGCCAATATTGCCGCCAGAAAGCTCTCCTTGAGACTGTGGAAGCACGATGAAAACAGCTTCCACCTCAAAGGGATTTGGGTCGATAAGCGTTACATGATGATTACGGGCAACAACCTCAACCCACGTGCTTGGAGCCTAGATCTCGAAAACGCGCTGCTCATCAGAGATGACTACCATCACCTGACCCCGCAATTCGAGCTGGAAGTGGAGAATATTCTCAAGCACACGCAGTTAATCTGCACATATAAGCAAGTGGAGAAGTTTGAGGATTACCCGCTGCCGGTGAAGAAGCTGATGCGCAAGATCACCCGCGTGAGAGCGGATAGAGTCTTAAAACGCATTTTGTGATGGCTTATCCAAATCTATCGTGACACACGATATCTCTTTCGAGTATTCGCCAACCGTCCGCGCTAGCTGGGCGTAATATTCCCCCCTATTTGAGCGCAAAAAAAAGCCAAGTCAAAGACTTGGCTTCATACAAATGAGATACTCATGTATGTTAAACGTCATTTTTAAGGACATAGAGGGCCTTAAAAGATGGCAGCGTTTGGTACACGCCAACTATCCATAAATGCTATGAATGACTACCATCGGGCTGAGATTATAGGCGCATATGAAACCGTGTCAATAAAAGTGGCGTTTGGTCGTTAAAAAAGCCAAAGGTCACACGTCAACGCTCACAATTTAACCACCGAATCATTGGATTCAGATTCTCTACGTAACCAGCTGGTGATGCGCCAAACATAACTCATCACAACGTTGTATGCCAAAAACACCAATACAAAGCCTGCAAACATCGTCGACTCCTCAATGCGCCACTGCTCTCCAGCAATACCAATGCACGCTAATGACATAGCAATCGCACAAATCACGGTGAGTGTCTGGCGAGAACTCAGCCCCAAACGTTGGAAGATATGGTGCAGATGTTCTCTATCTGGTTTAAAAGGTGAATGACCTCGGCGCAAACGACGATACATAATCGACGCCATGTCCATCAAAGGAACGGCAATGAGCCACAGGGCGGTCACCGGTCTGAGAGGCAGTTCTTGACGTTGACTGACCCCCAACAACATCCAAATCACAGTAAAGCCAATCATCATACTGCCGGCATCCCCCATAAAGACCTTGCGCTCACGCCCAAAGATACCGAGGTTCATACACACATAGGGGATCATGGCAAAGATAAAGACCAAACATAGATGAGCCAGACCATGATGCGTATCGAGATACATTAAATACGCGATCGCTGAAAATGTCACTATCGCAAGTCCACCCAACAGCCCATCGATACCATCAACCATATTGAAAGCATTAATCGCACCGATGACGGCCAAAATAGTCATTAGCGGACTGAGCATACCAAAATGTAATACGCCCAAACCAAAAATATCCCCCACACTATCGAGACGAATATCCGCTATAGCCATCATGACAATGGACAACATTGCCTGTACGAACAATCGAATCTTGTAACTAATATCGAAACGATCGTCTATGGCCCCGACAATAATCAGCACTGTCAAACAGGACAAGAAAAGAGAACTGTGCTCAATGAGGTCAGGGTTCGCCGTTAAAAACTGTGCGATGGACAAATAAATGGCGATTCCCCCCACTAAGGGAATGCTTCCGGTATGCAATTTTCGAGCATTGGGTTTATCGACTAATCCCACGACTCTTGCGACCTTTCTCAGCAAGAACAGTGAGGCAAATGAGAAAAAACCGACAAATGACAACTCAATGAACATGGTGCCGTCCTAGCTACTGATGAATTATTAAATTTTTTGTGTACGGATCATACGAAACTACGAGCGGCATGTACACCTTGTTGATTATATTTCTTTCACATACTCATCAAAACACATGAAACAAATGGCAACAGCACTATAGCGCTTATATCCGTGCGATCGTATGATACGTGTTCGCTTGCACGCTTGTGCATAATGAGTACGAGGACAGCCATGCCAAAGTTAACCATTGATACCCAATACGGCATCATCATTATCCAAAACTTAGAGACCGTATTCGTCAATGAATACTACGCGCACCTGTATGGCTACTCTAGCGCCTCTGAACTCCTCAACTCAATAGACTCGTTTCTTGACTTGATTGATCCGTCCTACCATCCCCAAGCGATCGACAACTATCATCAAACACTCAAAGGTGACGTTCTTCCCCGCGGGAGAACCTTTCGTAATCGCGATCGACACGGTCGGGAGTTCGCAGTGTTTGCTATCGATCATGTGATTGAATGGGACGGAGCACCGGCTTTACAAGTCACGGTTATCGATCTCTCAGCGCAAGAACGAGCCCAACAGCAACTTCACGAAAATGAGCGAAAATTCAAGCAGCTGATCATTAAGTCTGGGCAAGGCATTTGCGTCCACCGCAATTTCAACCCCATCTTTGTCAATCAAGCTTGGGTTGACTTGATGCGCGCGCCGTCCATCGATGCCGTGCTCCGTGATGTCAACTTACTCTCCTTCCTACCCGAGGAGGAACACGCCAACGCTCAGGTACGTTATCAATCACTCATTAGTGGCCGTTTATCTGGGGCCAAGACGGTTGTGAAAAATCGATGTTTTGATGGCGAGATTCGTTACTTTCGCGTCTACGACAACTTGATTGAATGGGATGGAGAGCCAGCGGTTCAAGCCGTCATCGAGGATGTCACCGATCGAATTACACTCGAAGCCAAGTTAAGACAGCTGTCGGTGACCGATCCACTGACCGATATCTATAACCGCAGGGAACTCGATCGTGTGCTTAACCAAGAGTTTCAAAGAGGGCAACGGTATGGCCATCCATTTGCGGTTATCCTTATCGACATCGATCACTTCAAGTTCATCAATGATACGTATGGCCATGATGTGGGCGACAACACATTGCGAGCCATTGCTAACACTCTTCGTGACACCCTACGCCAAACTGACGTGTTAGGCCGTTGGGGTGGAGAGGAATTTTTAATTGTTTGTCCGTCCACGGACCTTACCGGTGCCTCACACCTCGCCAACACCTTGAGAGCACGCATTGCGAATCTAGCACTAGACGATGCGAAGCCCGTTACCATCAGCATCGGCGTCGCCAGTCTAGATACTGACGACACACAAGTCTCCGACGTTCTAAAAAGAGCCGATCGCGCGCTCTATGACGCAAAACGTAACGGACGAAACCAAGTAAAGGTGGACCACCCGTAATATTACACACGAGCCGTCCCACATTACCTGCGCTCAGGAAGGGGAATTCGTTAGCGGATCAACGACACTGACGAATACGAATCCGATACTGATACAATGCCAATCTGACTATGCACTTGGCGATACAGAACTGGCGAAAACTCGCTATGTGTTCGAACCCATTCACCTACCCATTTTCCCTGCTCTAGAGAGAACTGCTGAAAATAGTGGGGCTCTGGGTACACTCCATCCACTTTCGCAGAACGAAGCGAGCTGTACCACGAAACGGTACTGTTATCGAGTCCCATATACCACTCACCTTGTGGGAACAGACCAAGATAGGTTAACTCCCCCTCGTTGTACACGTAATGGTAGTCTTCACTCACGTAACGTTGATCGCTGTCCACTCGAACCAGAAATTGGCCTTTTGCGAGGTAACGGACAACCGTATTATTCCCATCGGCTTCAAACGTATCACCTAAAGGGGACGCATTGTGGCTGCGCATCACCGCAGATTTTATTTCCTCACTTGTCGGCAAGTCGGTCTTTGTTGTGAGCTCTCCGCGAAAACTGACTTCGTACAGGTTCGCAGTATCACCAATATCGGTGTACACGCGATACGCTACTCCTTCAGCAGCCCAGGTCTGTCGCTCTGTTCTGGTTTCTCCAAACATGGTGAGTCTGTCAATTTGAGTATTGCCTGTATGATTAATTAGGCTCACCCCATCGCCGGTTAAAACCACAGGATAAGTAAGCGTGGTCTCTGTCACTTTATTGAGCGAGTCATCGTATTGGTGCACTTCGTTATCAGAAAACTCCACAATCAAGGCGCTGCCATTGACCGACCACTGATCCACATCTTTGTCGGTGAGATCCAGCTTGTTGATAATTTCACCGCTTTGTGCGGACAACACAAGAAAGTAGTTGCCAAAACAATTCCCAACGACAATACGATCCTCTGACAAAACATGCGGATAACACGGATGAAAAGTACCGCCTTCGACTTGGTGCTCGCTATAGTCAGTTTGCTCCCATTGCACTTCAGCGCTCTCATAAGAGAACCGCGTCTCGACCCCTCCTTGTTCAGGGTCATTAATATCTCCAAGCACTGGATTCTGATTTTCATCAAGATACACAATGCGCCCCTGAAAGTCAGACTGTACACTACTTTGAATAAACTGACTGATCACCTGAGCTCGATTATGTATTGCCGTAATGTTGGACTGAGTTTGGATCAATTCGTTATCAAATTGCTGAAACAATGAACGTGCAAGTAAGTGCGCATCCTCATGCCCTTTTGCAATAAAATCACCGGATACTTTATCAACGTCTATTCCTAACTCATGGGCGATATCAGACAAACTCCCCCCTTGAAGAAACGCCAATGTTGAAAATGGCGAGATCTCTGTGATCCCTGGAGCTGCGACAAGCTCTCGACTCTCGGTCAAGCTGCCAGAGTAGTCACTGTCTGTAGTCAATCCTGCCACAATCTTGATGATGACAGGTGCATCTGTGGCCGCCCCCATGAAGACACCGCGCTCATTAGTCAATCCTTGATATTCCGCCTCTTCGGCGATGCCATTTACGTTTTCATCAAAGTAGACTTTTGCTTGCATCAAATAACCATCAATTGCGGTATATGTAAGCAACGGACTGTCTTGAGTTGTGCTGGACGACGAATTATCTTGACAGCCAAACAGCGCAAAGGCGGTCAATAGTGAAGCGACGATCGGTCGAACGGTATATGGTTGTAGCATGTTGGATGTTCCCAATATAAATAAGGCATGACGTATTATTGAATAACAATACCACCATATGAAACAATGTTAAGCAAATGAAATAAATAAGAATTTTAATATCGGTCAAGTTTATTTTGCTCACTTGGCGCACCCAATCCGACGACTTTCGACAAACCGTAGGCAGTCAAAGTACATTCGACAACTATTTGACACCACTATCGATTAATGAGACTACTACCCCCTCAATAAATGAAACATTGCACATAAGAGTTATCCACTATTAGGTGATATCAATCTGTGTGTACCCGTGACGCGTTGACTGTCAATGCAGCCTGTGTATGGTTGGCATCAATACGAGCGATGTTAAACAAGCAGAGAGAGGTGTTCCCCGCAGTGATGACGAAGCCCTATCGTAACCATTCGCTAAGCTTTGAAGACCCGCAAAGCACACTGACTGCTGAAGATTACCCCACCATGCCTCAAACGCGCCCTTTTGATGACGTAGCTCAGTGCCTAATCGAAGCGCTACACGATGATAAGCTCTTAAACGCACTCACCCGCTTTTTTAGCCATGCTGAGCAGGTAATAGCGCTCACCCCCGACGCTTACCCAGATTTCCGCTCCACGTTACGTGCCTTTCATGTCTTTATAGAAAAGAGCACCGAGCAACAGCAACTGTTGGCGGCGCTCACTTTATGGATTCGCTGGCTTTCTGCGTCGCAAAAGCCGTCTACACCAACCGAGCCCATAACATCGTTAATGGTACTCACTTCGCTGCGCCTCGCCGACGTCGCGGTCCCAATGCTCAGTGAACTGCATTCACACAAACATACCGTCGAGCGACTCAAAGACAGTGAGCGCCGGCTGCACGATGCCATGGATTACGCTCAAATCGGGCACTGGTCATCCCCTTATGAGGGCTCTCAATCTCAGTGGTCACCGCAAATTTATGACTTGCTCGGATTAGAAAGGACCTGCCCTCCAGGCCTCGATACCCTAAAATCCGTCATCGATGAAGACTTCATGCCCCACTTTATTGCTGCTCGGCAGCGCTGCTTTGAGACGGGTGAAGACTTCTTCCTAGAGTGCCCCGTCACTCGCCCGAGTGATGGGGAGCGCCGGTGGATTGAGTGTCGTGGACAGGTGCATTACCTCGAGTCTGGCGCCCCTGAGCGACTGTCCGGCTTCATTCAAGATATCACGAGTCGTAAAGAGAGTGAGAAAACCATTACCCAACTCGCCTATTTTGACCCACTGACGTCACTTCCGAACCGGCGTTGGTTATTGGATAGGTTAACTCAGCTGTGTGACTCTCTCGGTCATCGTTGCTCATACTGTGTGATTCTCTATATCGACATTGATGACTTTAAAAAAATCATTGATCTTCATGGTCACCCGTGTGGCGACACATTGCTGATGCTCATCACACAGCGTATCAGTGCGCTTCTTCGCCCCCAGGACACACTGGCGCGTATCGGACATGACGAATTTATGTTGATACTCTGTGGCTTACCTAAAACGTATCCTCAAGCGCTCGAACAGGCCAACCAATGGAGCTCTCAGTTACTAGAAGCGTTGGCACAACCCTATACCATCGACGAGCATAAGTTTGTGAATAGTGCCAGTATCGGAATGGTGCTTTTTAATGACAGTGCCGTTGGTGTTGAGGAGCTCATTAATCGCGCTGGGATGGCGTTAACGCACGCCAAGCGAGATGGGAAAAATGTGGCGCACTTGTACCATCAAGCGATACAAGACAGCGCGTTGCAACGCCTCCAACTCGAGTCGTCACTGCGCCAAGCCGTCGAACTCAATCAACTGGCGTTGTATTATCAACCTCAAGTTCATGGCACCGATCTGACTGTCGGCGCGGAGGCCCTGATTCGGTGGTTCCATCCAGAGTATGGACTTGTCGCTCCTGATGACTTCATTCCACTTGCGGAAGAAACGGGACTGATCATTGGTATTGGGGATTGGGTACTAGAGCAAGCTTGCCTTCAACTCTCGCGTTGGCAATCTGACTTCCACTATCTGACTTTGTCGGTCAATGTGAGCTATAAACAGTTCACGCACTCAGATTTCGTGACAAAAATCGAATCGGCTCTTAAGCGCTATCCGATTTTACCTGGCACGTTAAAGCTCGAGCTCACAGAAACCATGGTCGTTGAAGACATTGAGCTCACCATTGCGCATATGCAAGCCCTAAAAGCGCGTGGCGTTATTTTTTCACTAGACGATTTTGGTACGGGCTATTCCTCGTTGCAGTTTCTCAAGCGCTTGCCAATCAGCCAGATTAAAATCGATCGCTCTTTTGTCTCAGAGCTTGAAGACAACCCTAACGACCAATCCATTGTCTCTGCGACCATTGCCATGGCGAAGGCATTGGGCATCGATGTGATTGCTGAGGGTGTTGAGACACAGGCGCAAGCTGCTTTTCTTCAAGAGCAAGGGTGTGACACCTACCAAGGATATTACTATAATCCGCCGTTATCGCTGTGTGACTTTGAACGCTACTTAAAGGCAAGCGCCCGCAGGTTGACCTAACAGGGTACGGCTTTAAAACGATATAAGCTACATCAGCGCTTCGCCAGCCACACTTCAACGCTCTTGGTATTGAAAGTAAAGCAAAGAAAAATCATGTTGAAATGTATCTCCCTCGCCCTTCTCTGGATGGCCAGCTTACCCATCCTCGCTACGCCACTACTTGACAGTGATGTTTACGAACTTGCCAAGCAACGTATCGCGTTTCAATGCGACGGATGCCCCGCCATCGCCGCGGCCATCCTCACAATGAGAGAGCGATTGTGTTCGATGCCGATTACGGAAGAAGCGATTCGCGCGATTCCATCCGAACCTTTATTTCTGCAAGCAAAGGAGGAGCTCGCCCGGCTTCACGACAGCTCTTTTGACGACTATATTTTGTCTCTACAAAGAGGGGCAAACTGTATGAGTAGCGATGCTTGGCTCAAAGAAACGCACTTTCACTTTCGTCGTTTAACTGGTGAGAATTTATCAACGTCTCCGTAAACCATGACATTTCGTCACCCTAGAATGGGAAACAATAAAAAAGCCAGTTACTACAATGAGTAACTGGCTGTATGTGTGTGAACAAATCTATTCACTAACAACGTCAGTTGGCTAGGTGACCCTGGCTTTATCTAGGGTCAATGAAATAAGAGCACAATACGTGCCAACAAAATACCGCTAAAAACGCACAAAAAAACCACAATGAAACCGATTGCAAAACCTTTCGTTGCACATAGCAATTGCAAAATGCAATAACCATTTCAAATTGCGATCAACTCTGAATTTCACAATATCCTTGATCCCCTCAACCGAATAAACCAGGTGGCCGTTAAAACAACACGTGGATGTTGTCACAACGCTGACTCGATGATGCCGAATGCTCATCGTCAATATCCAGGCTAACCAACTCTTGCTCTAGGATGGCCTCTTCTTGCAGGTCTACTTTTGACTGGATCAAGTCCTCATCATTCATGTGATGTGTGCGTACGTGAACACGGATATCATCGTCGCTCCAAGCGCTACTGACTTCATAGACCCTTTCGCGCTCAACCGTGATCCTTTCTTTAATCGTCACCCGCTTAACTGACATGGTCGTTTTCCTTCTTTCAGCTTTGTCTACCATCCACCTGTGTGGCTGATCGCGT
This sequence comes from Vibrio sp. R10-SG3-ISO3, assembly GCF_059834225.1. Lineage (NCBI taxonomy): Bacteria > Pseudomonadati > Pseudomonadota > Gammaproteobacteria > Vibrionales > Vibrionaceae > Vibrio > Vibrio sp. R10-SG3-ISO3. Next base: position 155,824 of record NZ_JCBDHE010000030.1, read on the forward strand.
CTGGAGTTGATACCACTCTTGCGAGCGGGTGCGCCCCTACCCTCAGCCATACCATCGCTGTGTATAGTATGCTGAGCCTTCCAGAACGGCCAGCGCTTGTGGCACATATTTTACCATCACACGATTTCAGACTATGAAGACCGACCTTCGTAAACAGCGTGATGGTGCCCACTTTTGATGCAGGTCTCCCGAGCGAGTGCTTACATCATCATCGACAACCATAATCCGGCCCCTTTTTCATCGAGTTTTATTAATTTTGAGATCAAAACTCCATATTTGCACAAAAATTGAGAGGTCAATCCAAAAACCTATTCCCTGCGTTCAAAAAATAGGCTTATGATGAAAAAGCCAACATGCACACCATATGTTGTCAATAAAACCAATATTTTCCCAATATATGGACATTTCGTATTTCATTGGTAAAGAAAGCGAGAAAAGAATGAGACCCAAAAGCAAGAAAATCGCCCTCCCTGCCTTACACATTGAATGGCACCCCCTTCTTCACTCCCTCACCCAAGACGACCGCTTTCAACTCACTCAGCTTCAGCCCCTAGACGATATCTCAGCCCAGCATCTTCAGTCGCTCCTTGACCTGCACCCCATTCCCGTCACATGCGTGCCCCACACCGAGCGATTTCACTGCCTCATTCCTATCCCTTTGATTGAACGACTTGGCACCCACCCGCAGCGCGCGAATTTACGCGCCTCCTTGCTCATCTATGACGACGCCGATGTCCACGATCTCCTCACCAGCTTTCTTTTGCTCGATCCCGCACTCGCTCTGTCCACCCACTCCGCGCACACACGCAATGTGCACAAGAGGCTTCGTCAATTCAAAACGCATGCGCTCCCAGCGCCAAGCAAACGGACCCTCGCAGCGCTGGCACAGTGCTCTCCATCCGCCTTTCGATAGCCCCAAAGGAGCGCGCCGATGATGACGTTTCAACACATTGCTCGAGACAATCGCCGTAAGAATGCCGGCGGACAGTACCCCGATGCGCTTGCTCACGCGACCACCCTCGCCATTATGCTGCGCAAACTGGCTCGCGAAGATCCCAAAGAGCGCTCAGCCATGACCGTCGTTGCTCTCTTTTTGTGGCTCACGCAATCTTGGTCGACGATGACTAAGCCCGAGGCTATCCCTGACTTTGTCAAAATCTCTGGTGCCACGCCTTGCCGAGCCAATACCTTTCGTACCTATAAAGATGGCGGGATCTCATGGGCGGAATATGCGCAATGCTATGAGGACGAAACCACGACCCATTACTTGTGGCAGCCAATGCCGAGTTATCTCAATGTCCTGTTCCAGCCCTTTATCAGCGCGCAAAGTTATGACACCCCCTTTTTAAAAGCCAAAACCAAACGCCGCTTGTTTCATCTAATGAACACGAAATGGCGCACACCAGAGTCACTGCAACACTGCCCACGGGTGCGTAAAGATACGTTGAATCAGTATCTGATTGATTGCGCCCTCGTCGACAACACGCTCACGGCCATTCCCCGCTCGCTTCTCGTTTCAGCCAATAGAGCTCACCATGTGCATGCGGCGCGGTATCAGCGCAGCGACAGTGATCGGATACGCTTCAAACTCTTTGATGCGCATAATCGCTATTTCTCACGACTCGTGCACGCCGCTCGCAACGCTCAACTCTTACCCCACTTTGATGTATACCTCGGTCAGCACGCCATCAATCTGATTGCTGAGCGCCCCAAGCTTGCGCCCTATCTCTCATCACCGGGCCGGATCGCGCAAACCGTCTTAGATACCACCAATGGCTCTTTGCAAAGTATTCGCTCGCCTGCGCTGCCGGTCGGCAGTCGACGCCATCTCGACGATACGGCCGTCAGCCGTTTTTTTGATGGCCTATTTGAGCATGTGCGGGCGATCAAGCCTCAACAGGCGGCCAACCAGCTCGCGTGGCGAGACTACTACAACCGCGCGACCTACCGATTAGCCTTACTGTTCATTGTGCTCACGGGGACGCGCCCGACCCATGGTATCAGCGTTCTCGCGCGCTACTACGCAGGGGGCGACATCGCCTTTGTCCAAGACAAAGGCCGACTGCGTCAAATCATCGTCTGTGACTACCTACAACGAGAAATCGCGCACTACCAGAGGCTTCAGTCGGCGCTGCTCTCGATGTGCGGGATACGGACAGACGTTGAGGAGCTGTGGTTCTGCCTGGATGAGCATGGCCTGCCTCAGCGGCTTTCCAATCGCAGTTTGCGTCATTTTATGCATGCGCATTGGCCAGGGGTGGTGCCCTATCAGCTTCGTCACTTCTTTGCCCAAAGCGCAGCCAACACGCTGACCTCAGCGCGACTGCTCGACCAAGATATTGACCGCCTCATGGGACACGAAACCTTAGGCGAACACCTAGGCAGCGACGTTCTGTTTCCCAGCACTGTGGAGGCCATGAAAGTCTACCTCAATGCCTACGCCAACAACCTGGGACTTAAGGAGCTCGCCCATGTCTGATTTCTCCCACGCCCTCTGTACATCCGTTTGCGAGCATTTTGCTCAGTTGGGACGCACGTGCGCTGACCTTGACGATCTGCGCTGGGTCGTCGCGCGTTGGCCGCTCGAGCAGCACCCAACACGCACATTGACCCGCGCTGATATTGAGGCGATCGAAAAACAGATACGCATCATCCCGACCGGAAAGCAAAGGGATTACCGCCAAGCCCTCAGCGATCTGCTGTATTATCTTCAAGCGGCGTGTCAGTGGACCTTACCCGAGGCGCGCCAACCCGGCATTCACGATGCCGACCATCAGTGGTTTGTCACCCTCGCCGGCGAAGCTCGCCACGCCCAGCAAGTCTTTACCTGTTATCAGCAGCAAAAAGCGCAGTACCTGACGACTCGAGGCGAGCTGTCTGCCGCCTTCATCGCCCTGATGCTGGGCTTTGAAGTGGCGCCGCTGTCGCTCTATCATCTTGCTCAGCTTCTCAACGATCGTGGCGCCATCATCACCGATCACGCCGAGCCCCGTCTGCGAGTTCATCACCGCGTATCCACCGACGAGTCCCCCGTCTATACGCACTACCATCTTCCGCTGATAAGCTACCGGCTTTTAAGTGATTACTACGCTCAATCTCACGACCCCATTAGCGAGTCAGCGCTATTGCAAGAGCTGGCGCGGTGGCTGCAGTCCCAAGCCTTGCCACCCGCCGAGCGCTTCATGTGGCCACGGCGCTTTCAAATCCATTGGTATACCCACCATCACTTGCCACCTCTGTTGCTCAAAGATCTCGCCATCCCAGAGCGACATGTCAGTCTCCCAAACGACGTCCCCACCTCGACGCTCAAAGCGAGCGACATTTATGCCATCGATTGGGACATGGAGTGGTTTACGCACCTCCCCGAGTCCAAGCGAAAAATACGCTGGCCTCACCGCGAACTGCTCAAGGCGTACTCGAGCTCCAACCCCCCTTCACGTGAGTTAGCGCCAGTGCGAGACGTCAATAACTTGCTGCCACGCTTACTCTATGACTATACGCAGCAACTCATCCGCGCCGGTGGCGTGAAAAAAACGCGACTGGCCGCCAGCACCATCACCAAATACACGGGCCTCACCAAAACGCTAGAGCCCTACCCCTTATCCTATTCAGATGCCATCAACGAAGAGGCCGTGAATGCTTGGGCGCAAAGCGTGTATGACTCGCTCCCAAACGAAACGAGCCAACACATTTTCCTCTATTTTTTGCGCTTTCTCAGCGCTCAAGAGCAGACTGACGGCCTTGATCTATCGCGATTTTCACCGCCAATCTCAGCCCCATCGGTCAGCCCCGCTCGACTGACACTGACGCAATTCGATACTCTGATCCACACCTTGATTGCCACCAACACCACACACCCTTTTCGCAGTCTGTTTGCCGTCATCGCGAGCCTGCTCGGCTATTTCGCGATGCTGCGTCGAGGTGAAGTGCTGCGTCTTCGCGGTCAGGACATGCAGTTTGTGCCCAAAACCGGCCTGCTCCACTTGACCATAACGCACACCCAAGAGGGACGCACAAAAAATGGGGAAACGCGCACCGTCGCGACCACCATACCCAAACGGTATCGCCAATTGTTTCAAGCCCTTCTCGTCATAAAAGAGCACGCGCCTGCGTCGTCACCACTGCTTAGCTTTGAAGGGGAAAAATACCACTCACGCCAACTCTATTACTTTGTTCCTATCACCCGAGCCTTAAAGCGACACTTCGGTTCGCACATGAAGTTTCATCATCTGCGCCACTCAGGCGTGCACCTTTTGATGATCCAAACACTGCATTTTGTCAGCGGCACGCCAGGGCCATACCGCGGTGAGACGATGCTAGAGCATGAGGTGTTGTCCAAGGAAAGCGTGTCAACGCGGTTTGAGGATTGGCTGGAAGGCCGGCACTTCTCTGAGGTCAATGATGGTTTCGTTCTGGATAAGGTCTTAGCGCAGATTGGCCACACCCACTACGCGACGACCCGGTGGTCGTATTTGCATGATATCGACTGGCTGCTGCCCATTGTCAGCCCAGCGCACCAGCCCTACCCGCTTCGAGACTATACTCATAGCGAGCTGCGCTACCTGATGGGGCTGTCTGCGACCTCGAACGATCTCTCCCGCCGCTTGAACGAGCTCTGTCCAGAATATGCGCGAAAAACACTTGGCGAGAAACGCAGTCAAGCCATTCGCCTCTCAGATGCCCAGCTGCGCGGCGCGCTGTTTGGTCATCCTGCCCCCCTTAAAGAAGAGCCGGAGCCGGATCACTTTCGCGTTTGGCAACAAACCATTCACGCCAGCGCCGAGACCTTGGTCGGTTTTCTGTTTAAAAGCATGATGGTCAACCAATGTCTCGATCTTGCCGCGCTCAGTCACATCTGGGGCCTGGGCTGTCAGCATGATGTGCAACCGGTGAGCAAAGCATCGCGCACCGCCTTTCGTCAGTTGCCCGCACCGGCCTTATCGGCCGGCGGACAGGCGCTCACGCTGACCATGGCGTGCAATCAAAAAAATGCGCGCGCTTTTGCCGCCGCCTTTCGCCACAACACCTGGCGCTGGCTCGAGTGCCGATTTGAGCTCTCCGTCAACCGCAAACTCCATCGCGAGCGCCAGGTTGCGCTACTGAACGCGCACTACGTCCGCGGCAATGAGCGCGTGTGTGTCACGACACACGCGCTTGGGCCAACGTCCCTGACCATCGTCTTGACGCCCAAGCGCGCCCTGCCCAAACCCGTACTCGAGTTTACTCAACAGTTTATCCAATCTATGTCACAACAGAAGGTCACCTCATGAAGATGATGATTCCCGCCGCTAAGCGAGCACTACTGCAAGCCTTATCCGAGCATATCGATACCCACTATGTCGATAGTGTGGTCACACTCATCACGCACAAAGCCGAGCGCATGGTCACGTTGGTCTGTGGTCAATCGCCATTTTGCGCCGAGTACACACTACACCTCGACGATCGCTCCAGCGAACTTAAAGACAAACAGTTCTCCATCGATGGCAGCTTTGCCAAACGCCTCATTCACTATTTCGGCGAAGAGCAGGACATTGAGCTGAGATTCGACACCACCACGTCGGGGACTCTGTTTGTGGAGTTGATTGATACAACAGACCTTGGCAAAGGGGATGACTATCAAACCCCTGCGCTGCGCCGCTGCCAATGTGGCGACGCCTCAGAGGAGCACTTGGCCTACTTAGCCGATAATCAGCAGCGCCCGACGGCCACCACCTCCAAAGCGACCATCGAGCGCATCGTGTTTGAGGCGCAGGAGAATGTGCCTTTTGAGTTTCTTGAACTCAATAAAGAAGAGCAATACCTGCGCGTTCAGCGTCAAGGCGAAGTCGAAGACAAGTCCCTTCCGCAAGGACTCACGCTGCCCGTGTCTCTGGTTCTCACCCCTGAGACCACCAAGCAAATGACCGAGCTGTGCCGCATTACCAGTGGCAATGAGATTGAAATCGCGCAGCAGGGTGAGACGGTGACGTTTAAAGCCCCCGAATGCACCCTCACTTGCTCTATCGCCGGTGTCGAAGCGTTTTACCAAAAAAAGCCCGACCCCGTTCGCAGCTTAAAATACGTCGCGCTGAACTTATTCGCGTTTAAAAAGGAGCTCGAGCACTGCTTTAAGCACTATGGCCGCATCAAAAAGGCCAACGATGCCCTGTTGTATCTTGGCGAGGACCGAGCGGCGATTGCGGTGCTGACCCCGCCTTATGAATTTGCTCACCCCATCCATGTGTTTGAAGTCGGTCAACATACCCCTCACGCTGGCTCGTTGTTTCGCTTCTCACCGCGCGATCTCGACAACATCAAAATCAAAAACTCGCTTGAGGCGAAGAAAACAAGACTCGATGTGTTTGAAACCTCACGCGGCGAGCTCAAACTGGGGGTGTATTACTCGCTGGATGAGCGACTGCCCTATGACACCATTGCGATCGAAAACGACGAACGTCACCTGAACAAGGTCCTTTCGATGATCGAACGTATCGACGCAGGGCAAGAGGACACGGTCATAGCGCCTGAGCAGCAAGGGGATTTGTTCTCTTTTGCAGATGAGCGGTAAAAGTAGGGACGTAAAGCGAAAAAAAAGCGTTTGAAATAGCGCCTAACCACTGGACAAACAACCAGTGGTTGATATAGTAATTGATGAGATTTTCACCAACAGTATCGAAAACCGAGGCTATTGGGGTCTCTCAGACAAGCAGTTGGGATAGGAAGGCGGCCACCTCCCTACCCCGTACCGGCTGCGCAGACGTTTAACCCTCCCCAGCCGATGGCTCGATTCTAACGAATTCCATCGGTCAGGGACAGATCTATCTGACACCGATGGAGGCCAGCATGGCTCATATTCGCATTCGCCCCAACGGGCGCATTCAATTTGATTTTTACCGCTTTGGGGTGCGCTTTCGCGAAGGCACCCAATTAATGGCAACCCCAAAAAACCTGCGAGCGGCGCAGGCCACGCTCAAAAAAATGAAAGCGGAAATGGACTTAGGCACATTCCAATACCGCGACTACTTCCCCAACAGCAAAAAGGTCGCCAAGTTTGAAGCACTGCATCGCGCCCGCTGCCCCGATTACCAGTATCCGTTTTTCTCAGATTACGCCAACGAGTGGTTTGAGCGCCAAAAAGCCAACTGGAAATCGAGCTATCAACGCACCGTGCGCAACACCCTCGACCGCTACCTTATCGAAGAGTTTGGTAACGTGTTGATTGGCGATATTCGCCTTTCACACTTGGACTTTTTTCGTCAATCGCTTCAAGAGCGCTGCGGACGCGATGGTCAAACGCCGCTGACCAACAAACGCATCAATCACATTCTCTGGCCACTCCTTGCCATCTTAAGCCTCGGAGCCGAGGAGTATCACTTCCCCTATCCATTTCGCCGCTATCGCGCGCTGAAAGAAGAGCGCGCCGAGTCTAACCCGTTAACCATCGACGAAGTGCGCGCGTTTTTAGCCGCAGTCGACCCGCAATGGCACGATTACTTTCTGGTGCGTTTTTGGACGGGCCTGCGCAGCTGCGAAATTCACGGGTTGTGCTGGCAACACATCGATTTTGATCATCGCTTAATTCGCATCAGACAAAACTTCGTCAATGGCGAGCTCGGTGACGTCAAAACCCCTAAGTCGCGACGCGATCTCAAAATGAGTGAAGCCATCTATGAAGCGCTAAAACGCCAGCGTCAACGCGTGCCCCATCAAGAAGACCAGTTTGTGTTTCCTCACCCAAACGGAAACGGATTAAGCACGCACTACGTCAGCTCAAAGCTGTGGTACCCCACACTGAAAAAAGCGCAGTTGAAAAAACGTCGCCCCTATGAAACTCGCCACACCGCAGCCGTGCTGCACATTGCAGCGCACGAGAACCCGCTCTACATCGCG
>NZ_JCBDHE010000031.1:0-5469 GCF_059834225.1 Vibrio sp. R10-SG3-ISO3
GCCTGGCGATGTCCTACTCTCACATGGGGAAACCCCACACTACCATCGGCGCTAATTCGTTTCACTTCTGAGTTCGGCATGGAATCAGGTGGGTCCAAATCGCTATGGTCGCCAAGCAAATTCTTTAATTCGGAAAGCTGTTTTCAGTTCTTACACATTCAATGTTCTTCATTGAGTCCATCAAAACCCTTTGGGTGTTGTATGGTTAAGCCTCACGGGCAATTAGTACAGGTTAGCTCAACGCCTCACAGCGCTTACACACCCTGCCTATCAACGTTCTAGTCTCGAACAACCCTTAAGGGCACTTAAAGTGCCAGGGAAGACTCATCTCAGGGCTCGCTTCCCGCTTAGATGCTTTCAGCGGTTATCGATTCCGAACTTAGCTACCGGGCAATGCGTCTGGCGACACAACCCGAACACCAGAGGTTCGTCCACTCCGGTCCTCTCGTACTAGGAGCAGCCCCCTTCAATCTTCCAACGCCCACGGCAGATAGGGACCGAACTGTCTCACGACGTTCTAAACCCAGCTCGCGTACCACTTTAAATGGCGAACAGCCATACCCTTGGGACCGACTTCAGCCCCAGGATGTGATGAGCCGACATCGAGGTGCCAAACACCGCCGTCGATATGAACTCTTGGGCGGTATCAGCCTGTTATCCCCGGAGTACCTTTTATCCGTTGAGCGATGGCCCTTCCATTCAGAACCACCGGATCACTATGACCTGCTTTCGCACCTGCTCGAATTGTCATTCTCGCAGTCAAGCGGGCTTATGCCATTGCACTAACCTCACGATGTCCAACCGTGATTAGCCCACCTTCGTGCTCCTCCGTTACTCTTTGGGAGGAGACCGCCCCAGTCAAACTACCCACCAGGCACTGTCCTCACCCCGGATAACGGGGCTAAGTTAGAACATCAAACATACAAGGGTGGTATTTCAAGGTCGGCTCCACAGATACTGGCGTACCTGCTTCAAAGCCTCCCACCTATCCTACACATGTAGGCTCAATGTTCAGTGCCAAGCTGTAGTAAAGGTTCACGGGGTCTTTCCGTCTAGCCGCGGGTACACTGCATCTTCACAGCGATTTCAATTTCACTGAGTCTCGGGTGGAGACAGCGTGGCCATCATTACGCCATTCGTGCAGGTCGGAACTTACCCGACAAGGAATTTCGCTACCTTAGGACCGTTATAGTTACGGCCGCCGTTTACCGGGGCTTCGATCAAGAGCTTCGACCGAAGTCTAACCCCATCAATTAACCTTCCGGCACCGGGCAGGCGTCACACCGTATACGTCATCTTACGATTTTGCACAGTGCTGTGTTTTTAATAAACAGTTGCAGCCACCTGGTATCTGCGACTCTCAATAGCTCCATCCGCAAGGGACTTCACCGTCAAGAGCGTACCTTCTCCCGAAGTTACGGTACCATTTTGCCTAGTTCCTTCACCCGAGTTCTCTCAAGCGCCTTGGTATTCTCTACCCGACCACCTGTGTCGGTTTGGGGTACGATTCCAACTTATCTGAAGCTTAGAGGCTTTTCCTGGAAGCATGGCATCAATGACTTCACGCCCTTGGGCGCTCGACATCGTGTCTCAGCCTTAAAGAGAGCCGGATTTACCTAACTCTCAAGCCTACGCACTTGAACCTGGACAACCGTCGCCAGGCCCACCTAGCCTTCTCCGTCCCCCCATCGCAATAAGTTGAAGTACGGGAATATTAACCCGTTTCCCATCGACTACGCCTTTCGGCCTCGCCTTAGGGGTCGACTTACCCTGCCCCGATTAACGTTGGACAGGAACCCTTGGTCTTCCGGCGAGGAGGTTTTTCACCCCCTTTATCGTTACTCATGTCAGCATTCGCACTTCTGATACCTCCAGCATGCTTTACAACACACCTTCAACGGCTTACAGAACGCTCCCCTACCCAATACCTAAAAGGTATTGCCGCAGCTTCGGTTTATTACTTAGCCCCGTTACATCTTCCGCGCAGGCCGACTCGACTAGTGAGCTATTACGCTTTCTTTAAATGATGGCTGCTTCTAAGCCAACATCCTAGCTGTCTAAGCCTTCCCACATCGTTTCCCACTTAGTAATAATTTGGGACCTTAGCTGGCGGTCTGGGTTGTTTCCCTCTCCACGACGGACGTTAGCACCCGCCGTGTGTCTCCCGGATAGTACTTACTGGTATTCGGAGTTTGCAAAGGGTTGGTAAGTCGGGATGACCCCCTAGCCTTAACAGTGCTCTACCCCCAGTAGTATTCGTCCGAGGCGCTACCTAAATAGCTTTCGGGGAGAACCAGCTATCTCCAGGTTTGATTGGCCTTTCACCCCTAGCCACAAGTCATCCGCTAATTTTTCAACATTAGTCGGTTCGGTCCTCCAGTTGATGTTACTCAACCTTCAACCTGCCCATGGCTAGATCACCTGGTTTCGGGTCTATATCCAGAGACTGAGCGCCCAGTTAAGACTCGGTTTCCCTACGGCTCCCCTAGATGGTTAACCTTGCCACTGAATATAAGTCGCTGACCCATTATACAAAAGGTACGCAGTCACGGAACAAAGTCCGCTCCTACTGCTTGTACGTACACGGTTTCAGGTTCTATTTCACTCCCCTCACAGGGGTTCTTTTCGCCTTTCCCTCACGGTACTGGTTCACTATCGGTCAGTCAGTAGTATTTAGCCTTGGAGGATGGTCCCCCCATATTCAGACAGGATATCACGTGTCCCGCCCTACTCGATTTCACTGAATGTGCGTTGTCAACTACGGGGCTATCACCCTTTATTGCCGGACTTTCCAGACCGTTCGTCTAACGCATATAAAGCTTAAGGGCTAGTCCAATTTCGCTCGCCGCTACTTTCGGAATCTCGGTTGATTTCTTTTCCTCGGGGTACTTAGATGTTTCAGTTCCCCCGGTTCGCCTCGTTATGCTATGTATTCACATAACGATACCTGCTTATGCAGGTGGGTTTCCCCATTCGGAAATCCCAGACTCAAGTGGTTTTTACTACCTAATCTGGGCTTATCGCAAGTTAATACGTCCTTCATCGCCTCTGACTGCCAAGGCATCCACCGTGTACGCTTAGTCACTTAACCATACAACCCCAAAGGGTCTTATTGGCTCATTTGCTTTCACTTTGAAAAGTGAAAACAAACTAAGCAACCAAAGTTGTCTGCAATTATTTAAACATGATGCAGACTCGATTTTGCCGGACTCAAATATCTTTTTATTTTACTTTTTTATAAAAAGTGAAAACAAAAAGCCAAGAACACTTGAATGTGTTTTTGTGTATTCAAATACATGAATACTTTGAGAACTTTACAAACAACAATAAATTGTTGTTTTGTCAGCTTTCCAAATTGTTAAAGAGCTAGCTTTTCGAAGCAATAAAGCTTTCGAAACCATTTTTAAAAGCACTATCGTCTTTCTTATCAAAAGAAGTGCACTTAAAGATGGTGGAGCGATAGCAGGCTCGAACTAGCTGACCTCCTGCGTGCAAGGCAGGCGCTCTCCCAGCTGAGCTATAGCGCCCATCAGTATGCGGGTAATATTTTCGTATGCAAGGAAACAATGTAAGGCCGTGTACACCAGTACACAACGAGCAACTTAACGCCGCATAAGAGAAAATGTGGTGGGTCGTGCAGTGGATTCGAACCTGCGACCAATTGATTAAAAGTCGAACTGCTCTAACCAACTGAGCTAACAGACCCCTTTTACTTCACAAAGGAAGTGGTATCCCGTAGGGGAGTCGAACCCCTGTTACCGCCGTGAAAGGGCGGTGTCCTAGGCCTCTAGACGAACGGGACACTAAGTTGAAGATATTGGGATATCTTCTATCTCTTAAACTACATAAACCATCAATCTGTGTGGACACTCATAACGATAATCATCGTATAAGGAGGTGATCCAGCGCCAGGTTCCCCTAGCGCTACCTTGTTACGACTTCACCCCAGTCATGAACCACAAAGTGGTGAGCGTCCTCCCGAAGGTTAAACTACCCACTTCTTTTGCAGCCCACTCCCATGGTGTGACGGGCGGTGTGTACAAGGCCCGGGAACGTATTCACCGTGGCATTCTGATCCACGATTACTAGCGATTCCGACTTCATGGAGTCGAGTTGCAGACTCCAATCCGGACTACGACGCACTTTTTGGGATTCGCTTACTCTCGCAAGTTCGCCGCCCTCTGTATGCGCCATTGTAGCACGTGTGTAGCCCTACTCGTAAGGGCCATGATGACTTGACGTCGTCCCCACCTTCCTCCGGTTTATCACCGGCAGTCTCCCTGGAGTTCCCACCCGAAGTGCTGGCAAACAAGGATAAGGGTTGCGCTCGTTGCGGGACTTAACCCAACATTTCACAACACGAGCTGACGACAGCCATGCAGCACCTGTCTCAGAGTTCCCGAAGGCACCAATCCATCTCTGGAAAGTTCTCTGGATGTCAAGAGTAGGTAAGGTTCTTCGCGTTGCATCGAATTAAACCACATGCTCCACCGCTTGTGCGGGCCCCCGTCAATTCATTTGAGTTTTAATCTTGCGACCGTACTCCCCAGGCGGTCTACTTAACGCGTTAGCTCCGAAAGCCACGGCTCAAGGCCACAACCTCCAAGTAGACATCGTTTACGGCGTGGACTACCAGGGTATCTAATCCTGTTTGCTCCCCACGCTTTCGCATCTGAGTGTCAGTATCTGTCCAGGGGGCCGCCTTCGCCACTGGTATTCCTTCAGATCTCTACGCATTTCACCGCTACACCTGAAATTCTACCCCCCTCTACAGTACTCTAGTCTGCCAGTTTCAAATGCAATTCCGAGGTTGAGCCCCGGGCTTTCACATCTGACTTAACAAACCACCTGCATGCGCTTTACGCCCAGTAATTCCGATTAACGCTCGCACCCTCCGTATTACCGCGGCTGCTGGCACGGAGTTAGCCGGTGCTTCTTCTGCAGCTAACGTCAAACAAGTACGCTATTAACGCACCCACCTTCCTCACTGCTGAAAGTACTTTACAACCCGAAGGCCTTCTTCATACACGCGGCATGGCTGCATCAGGCTTGCGCCCATTGTGCAATATTCCCCACTGCTGCCTCCCGTAGGAGTCTGGACCGTGTCTCAGTTCCAGTGTGGCTGATCATCCTCTCAGACCAGCTAGGGATCGTCGCCTTGGTGAGCCCTTACCTCACCAACTAGCTAATCCCACCTGGGCATATCCTGACGCGAGAGGCCCGAAGGTCCCCCTCTTTGGCTCGAAAGCATTATGCGGTATTAGCCATCGTTTCCAATGGTTATCCCCCACATCAGGGCAATTTCCCAGGCATTACTCACCCGTCCGCCGCTCGACGCCCTTAACGTTCCCCGAAGGTTCAGTTAAGTCGTTTCCGCTCGACTTGCATGTGTTAGGCCTGCCGCCAGCGTTCAATCTGAGCCATGATCAAACTCTTCAATTTAAAGTTTTGTTGGCTCAATGAATACTG
>NZ_JCBDHE010000032.1:0-20875 GCF_059834225.1 Vibrio sp. R10-SG3-ISO3
CGACATAGAAGATGGCAACCTTCCTGTGATCACTCAAGTGTCTGGTGGCAGTGTCTTTGAAGCGGGACTTTCCAGCGGTTCTGGAGGAGAGAATACGAATCTCGACGTCAGAGGTACCGTTACCATGACGACAGGCAGTGATGATATTGCCAAGCTGGCGTTTGATTTGGAGCAGTTCAATGATCTCAATAACGACGGTATCTACGCCTCCGGTCAACGTATTAGGGTCGAAGAAAAGTCTGCTGAGCCAGGCAGTTATGTAGGCTATATCGAACTTGATGGTGAAAAACTACCCATATTTGAGCTGGATTTAGGTCAGCCGTCGCTGAGTGACTATCACTTCACCTTACTGGCTAATATCGATCACACCGTGCAAGGTCTTGATAGCCAAATCATTGCTTTACCCATTGTCGCGATAGATGCTGATGGCGACGCGTCCTCAAGCGCAGACATTGAAATCAGTGTCACCGATGATATTGCCAGCATCGACGGGTTAAGTAATACCAGCGAGTGGAATGTCGAAGAAGCCAATATTGAGGGAAGTGGTGCATGGGTCGAAGGGCAACTGGAATATACCCAGGGCGCGGATGGCGTGGTGAGTTTTGCGCTCAGCAATCTCGCTCAGACTCAAACTGGCCTGACTTCGGGCGGTACTCCTGTCGTCATTCAACTGATTGAAGGCGCAGATGGTACGACAAGCTATCAAGGTATCGCCAATCAGCAACCCGTCTTTACTTTAGTTCTTGGTGATGACGGCAGTTATCGCTATCAGCAACTGAGGGCTTTAGACCATGCTGAAGACTCCAATGTTCTGACCATTCCTTTTGATGTGGTAGCTGTGGACGGCGATGGGGATCGCTCTTCTGCATTTCGTCTCGGAATCAATGTTGCGGATGATGCACCCGCTTTAAATGGTTGGAGTGGGGGCAATGCCGTCGATGAAGATGACATTGAGTCTATTGGTTCAGATCAAAGTGATTCAAGTCGCGTCTCGGGGCAGTTTGCTGTCGATGACGGTGTGGATGGTGTCACCGAGTATCGATTAATGGACGCGGACGCCATTTTGGCCAGTGTCAGTTCGGGTGAAGACGCTTTAGTCTGGCAAGATGTGATTAACACTGGCTCCACATGGAGCTACACCGCCGTCACAGCAACCAATGCAACCCCGGTTTTCCGAATCATATTTGATACGCAAGATGACAGTTATGCGTTCGAGTTGTTGGGGCCAATTGATCATCCGGTCGCAACCAGTGAAAACGATGTGACGCTCTACTTCACTGTAGCAGCGGTAGATTATGATCACGATGCAAGTAACGTACTGACATTGCCGATTGTGATTACTGATGATATTCCAACCTTGGCTGACCAATCCATCACCAAAGTAGAAGGCAGCGGGTTCGGCCGTACGAGCGTCAACTTCTTTGACCAGATAACGGACCAAGGGGCTGACCGTGCGGAATTAACACGTCTAGAAGGCGGAGTCAGTGGTGATGGCAATCCGATCGTATTTAGAGTCTCAGTCAATACCTATGAAAGCGCCATTGAACTCTCAAGTGGGCAACAAACTGTGCGAGTCTTTGAGCAGCTAGATGGGGATGACGCCCCCAGAGAGTTAGGTGTGCTGCGTATTAACAGCGATGGCTCGGTTCAATTTAAAGCCAACGGTTATTTGGATCATGATGGTGACGACATCACGTTCAGTGTCCATGCCATTGCCACTGATGGCGATGACGATATCGATCAAGCGACGTTAGATGTCACCATCACAGACAGAAACGCCCGCACGATCAATTTAAATGTCACCACCTTTGAAGATGCCGGTCGAGATGCATCTATTGTTTACGCCGCTGGTGATGAGCCCGAGAGCGAGAACATCAATGACAATCAATCAGAGCTTGATAATGCACCGGCAAAATTGAGCGTGCAGGTCAATCTCTATGATGTCGATAATGACGAGTCGATTGGCGCGTTGACCATCATTGGTGGTAATTACGCAGGGACATTCTATTACCAAGACAGTACCGGTGTATTCCACGCTATTAAACAGGATACGGATGGAAAACTGCGTTTAGATGGCAGTGAACTAGTGCAGAGCCAAGCTCAAGATGGCAACAATGTCATTGCCACTATTGATAACCTCTACTTTGTGCCTGATCGTAACTTGGCCACCAATGGCAATATGACTGTGCGGTATTCACTGGATATTCTCAATGGTACCGAAGTGGATCACAGCGTGAATGGCCGAATCCGAATAGACGTTCAGTCGGTTGCAGACATCGCTGTTTGGGATGAAGCAAATAGCATCGATCACTATGAAGTGCTTGAGGATGATAGCAACGTCACACTGACTCTACACGCCCAGACCCAAGACACCAGTGCGCCAGAGACCATTACCTATGAACTTCGAGCAGTGACGGGAGACTTCGAACTGCTCGATAAAGACGGTCAGCCGCTGACGGCAAATAGTGAGGGTGTTTATCTTGTATCTTCCAGCGATATCAATTCGATTCAGATTGATCCTGCGGAGCACTTTTCGGGGCAAATTCAACTGAGTGTGGTTGCAATCAGTGAAGAAGAGGTGAATCCATACATCGTCGGTTCTGTCGATAAGTCGACGGCGCGATCCGAGGCGAAAACCATTACTATCGATGTAGCGCCACATGCCGATACTGGCACACTCAAAGTGAGCCGGATTCGCATCAATGAAGACAACATCGCAGACCCAGACAATACCGAGCTGCAAGGTAATCATGACTCATTGACGTTGGATGAGGTGATTGAAATGTTGCCTTCGGCTGACGCAGATGACTCTGAAGTCCTGTTTGTGCGTATCGCTAATATCACCGAGGGTGCGTCGCTGGCTTGGGTCGGTACGGGCGACAGCCCAATTGTGGAGATCAACGTCGATGGCGTAACGTACCAAGAGATCCCATATGCCGTTATTTCGCAGGTTGAAGTCGTGCCCGCTGCGCACAGCAATGAAGATTTCCGCTTTGAAGTGACGGGTGTCGTGAGAGATAGTGCGTCACTGTCTGATGACGCGACGTTGAGTGCTACACACGACGCCTACATCGGGCCTAAAGTGGTCAATGTTGAAG
Organism: Vibrio sp. R10-SG3-ISO3; assembly: GCF_059834225.1. Taxonomy (NCBI): domain Bacteria; kingdom Pseudomonadati; phylum Pseudomonadota; class Gammaproteobacteria; order Vibrionales; family Vibrionaceae; genus Vibrio; species Vibrio sp. R10-SG3-ISO3. The sequence goes on from NZ_JCBDHE010000032.1 coordinate 3,099, forward strand.
TGAAAGGGGTGGCTGATGTTCCGATACTCAACGATGAATTTGATTCGGGCTGGGTAGCGGTGACCGATAATGGCCAAATGCGTATCGAGACCACCATTGAAGAGAGCCAAAATGCGAGCAATTTTGCACAACTTGATTTTGAAGTGATCTCCGGTGAAAGGGCGCAAGAGCTGACGGATAACTCAGAGACGCTCAGTGTGATTTTGTCGAACATTCCACAAGGGGTGGTAATCGAGGATACGGATGGCAGTGTCATTGACTTAAACTTCGTCGGCTATGTGAATGGTCAACCTAGCTACGAGGCGAACATTACCGGTGCGATCAATGATTCTGGTATCGTTATTCGCCCTGTCGATTCTTCAACCCAAAATATCGATATTACCGCCACCATTGTCGTCACAGAAAACGATGGTCACAGCTTAAGTTTTGATACTGACATTCGCGTCAATGTCGCCCCTGTCATTGATGCCTCAGAGCAATACACCAACCGCTCGGTGGGCAATGAGGATTCAGCTATTAATATCGATTGGCACCCCAAAGGGAGCGACTATATTGATAGCGATGAGCACTTTACGTCGATCACGATCACTGGTATTCCAAGCGGAGCGATGATTAACGTCAACAACTCAGATGTCAGTGTCGACGTGACGCAAGACGCCAATGGGGTAAGTACTTTGGTCGTCACGCCCAACGGACTTAGCCATGAGGCGTTCACTCAAGTCGCGTTAGAAGCGGACTTTATTCAACTCACCCCTGCCAAAGATGCCAGTACTAATTTCACGCTCTCGACAAGCGTCGAGATAGAAGAGCGCGATGTCGAATACACCAGTGATGATATTGTCGGTGAAGGCGGTCGTGTTAGCGCGACACTCACAGGCTCAATAGAAGTGGTGGTGCGTCCAGTCGTCGAGCCACAAGATGAAAACAATGGCCTGCGTTTATCTAATGAGCAAGGCGTGGTGTTTGAACCACTCTCTTTGACAGGAGATGGGCAGCTAAACTATGTGCCTATCGTCGCGACGTCGGGTGCGATTACGTTTACCACTAATCAAGACAATCCTGATATCAATGATGAGGTCATCATCTCGTACCAAGAAACGGATAACTCGTCGGTCGAGTTGGTCTCTCAAGTGGTGCTTGAACTGAGTTATGTACCAGACCCTAATAATCCTCTTAAAGATCTAACGTTACCAGACTCTGTACTGGATCAGTTGCTGGTGACAGGGGCGGCCTATGAAGGTAATGGGCGTTGGGTGATCACTGACGAGAGTAATTTCAGTGTCAAAGCACCAGAAGGACTTAACTTTGGTGATATCGATTTAACCGGTACGAATGAGCTCCAGATGACCCTGCACACCCAAGTGGTCGACCCCGGTGATATTGATGCCAATGGTGAACTCCTGGAGCCGAATGAATCATCGACTGGTGCTCAGCGCTCAACCAGCGTTGTCATCGCTTTTGCAAAACAGATTATTCCGGGAGATGAGGTGGCTGCAGAGGTCGCCATCACAGACGATCAGATTGTGACGGCGCAAGAAGATACGGTTGTCAATCTCGGTCAGCAGATGACCACACTGAGCGTGTTGTCGTTGAGCGGCGCTATTGATGGCTCACCTGATGAAGTCACCTTGGTGTTTGAACCAAGCGTTGAGATAGGTGGTGTTGTTTATCCGATCACGATTCAAGGGGGCGATGTCGATTTCGTTAATGGTAAGTTTGTTTATCAGACTCAATACAATGACGGCGCTTTGGGTTCTATCGATGGGTTGTCGCTTGTGCTGCCAAACGATTACTCCGGTGATTTTCTATTACCGTTTACGGTGATCAGCAAAGATACCACCAGCGGTGATGAAAACGTCGCGTCTGCCAGTGTGATCGTGCAAGTCGCCCCTGTCGCCGATGTGGAGAGTGGTAACAGCGCCAAACCGAGTTTTTCTATCGATGTCCTAGGTTCACTGGACGACGACATGAGCGCGATTGACGCTGATAACAACGGCCAATCCGATGCTATCGGCTATGAAGACAGTTACATTCAGCTTGCCGTCACCCACGCCATTGCTGATCAATTGAACGGTGAGACTGAAGGTGGCCAAGAAACCTTGAATCAAGTGATGTTGACGCTGGCCAATTCTAATGTGGGCGCCTTTTATCAAGTGGTCGATGACGGAACAGGTGGTCAAGTTTATCAATGGATAGGCACGTCGGTGTCGTTTGATCAGCAAGCCATCAATGACGGAGCATTAGATACGTTATTGTTCAAGCCAGCGTTAAACTATCCGTCTGCAGATGGCAATAATCAGGTGGTGGTGAATATTAGTGGTGAAGTTGTCGATAGCGCGCTCTTCAATCAGTCACCATCAACCGGAGAGGCAACCGATAGCCAAACGTTCACCACGTCGGTGAGCTTTGAGGTCATGCCAGTGGTTGATGACGTGATCGTGTCAGGGCCTGGTAACTCGGCGGACACGATAGAGATTGAAGGTAATGAAGATGAGCTGATAGCGCTTAGCGCATCGGGACCGATCGATATTGCGCTCACCGACGATGATGGCTCCGAGCAGTTTGTGTCGATCAAGTTGACTGGGGTACCCGAGGGATTTTTACTGCTTGCCGATGCGGATAGCGACTACAGCGTGAAAAACAACGGCGACGGTGTGTGGAGTGTGCGTTTACCATCGGCGCAGATGACTCATGTGGATTTGAGTGGAATATCACTTCAAGCGCCGAAAGACTTCAGTGGTACGGTGGAGTTCAACCTAACGGTATTTACTCAAGAGTCACTGCTTGGTGTGCCAACGGAAGTGACAGCGCCGCTACCTAAATTTGTCGTTACCGTGAATCCAATAGGCGATCACGTCGACCTCGACAGCACGGATCGCATCGAAGGCTTGGAAGGAGATAACATCGATATCGAGGTAGATGCGTCAGTGATCGACAATGTGTACAGCGCCTCGAGCGTTTCAGGGGTAAATGAAAATGGTCCAGAAACCCTGCGCGTTACCGTCACAGATGTGCCTGAAGGCGCGAGCATTTACTATCCCGATGGCGTGACGTTAGCGCAGTTCGACGACGCGACACAGACATGGGTGCTCAATATCAATGCGCAGCATCTAGACAAAATCGTGTTCAATTCAGGTGATCGCAACAGCGATAGCCAAAGTGCGACGGCTATCGATAAGCCGTTGACAGTCAAAGTCCAATCGGTAGACAGCGACGCGCAAGGTGTTGAGGTATTAGGTACTCCGGCTGAGTTTTCGGTGATGCTGCTCATCGATGCAGTAAACGATCAGCCAAGGTTTGTTAATGTTTTGGATGTAGACACCTTAGAAGATACATCGGTGGCACTCAACACTTTGCAGATTGACGATATCGACAGCACGCTTGATGACCCGGATGCTATGTATCATCTCACTCTCAGCGTGGATAAGGGCTCATTGCTGGTGCTCAGTGATGCAGAACTCGTCTATGGCTTGACCACAGTGCAAGGGAGTGACGGTCAATGGATTTTGGAAGGCAAGCTCGCGAACATCAATGCTGCACTTGCGGCGTCTGTGGTCGTCTATCAGCCTGCGGACAATGCGAACGACTTGAATAGTGGTGGTCCTGCTCTCGTCACTGCCAAAGTGAACGATTTAGGTAATTTTGGCTTAGTCGATGATACCAACGCGTCAACCAGTCAGAGTGCACAAACCTCGTTCGCAATTCGAGTCACTGAAGTGAATGATCAGCCTGTCGCGGCCTCGCTGGATCTAGGTACCATGTCCGAAGAAGGCTCGATAGTCATTAGCGCGCAATCACTGATTGATGCCAGCTCAGATATTGATGGCGATACGCTGAAAGTGGTCAATCTTCAATTGATGGAAGGGGAAGGGAACCTGGTTGCAAGCTCTGACGGTTTATCTTGGACTTTTACTGCAGGTGAAAACTACTCTGGGCCTGTGCGGTTTAGCTACACCATCGAAGACAATGGTCAAACCCAAGGTAATGACGACTTTCTTCAAGATACTGCGGAGCTGCAATTGCATGTTCAAGGCGTGAGTGACATACCGACACTGACTATTGCCCCAGAAAATGAGGCAATCAGACACATCACTGCCAGTCAAAGCGTGAGCAACCAAGGTATTGCGTTGCTCGGTATTGTCGCAGCACTCACCGACAGTAGTGAAGAACTGAGCTTGTTGATTGAGGGAGTACCAGAAGGCGCAGTGCTAAGTAGCGACAGCGGTACGGTAGTCAACGAGAGTGGGGATTGGTATGCCAGTGCCGATGCGATTAATTCTTTACAAATACAAAACGTTAGCCTAGGTGAGTATTCCTTGACGTTAACCGCAGTATCGACAGAGATTGAAGAGGGCATTGCGATCGACAGCGCTTTCTCTGAACCCATCGAGTTGTCACTGACGGTGGTAGAGGAGGCCAGTGACATTGATGGCTCTTCACAAACCCGTCCTCAGTGGATCATTGCAGGTGACCAAGATACTCAACTGGTCGGGGGCAGTGGTGATGACATCATTGTCAGTGGTTTAGGTTCTGATATTCTCACCGGTGGTCCGGGAATGGACACCTTTGTGTGGAACAGCATTGAAGATGGCGCGGCAGATACGGTCACGGATCTCAATATCGCAGAGGGCGATAGGATTGATTTGAGGGAACTGCTTCCTGAGCTCAAAGCCAATCAGGTGGATATGGATGTGCTGCTCAGTCATGTCAATGCCAGACTGGTCGATGATGATGATATCGAGCTGGAGATCCATCCCGAGGGAGAAAACGGTGCGCGTCAAACTGTGACATTAAAAGATCTTGGTCAGCAAATCAGTTTTGCTGAGATGGACTCATCGCAGATTGTCTCCACCCTAATTGAGCGCAATGTGATCATGCACGATTAGCGTCATTAAGCTAGCCAACCGAAAGATTGGCTAGCTTGACGCTGACTTCTTAGGGCTTGGAAGTCAGCTATTTGCTGCGAACGTAAGCGGCGCAGAACGTGACCACCGCCTGATCGATGGCGGCGTCAACCGCATCATCACTGGGTGTTGGCAGATGGCCAAGCAGTTGAGGCCAAAAGATCACGGCTTTGATTGAGCCAATAAATTGATCGATGGCGAGTGGAATGTTGGCGATCTCGAGTATACCTGCATCGATGCCTTGCTGCGCCCAGCGGTACAAGCCGTAAGAATCCTCAATTGAGGAGAATTTCTCCATCATTAAGGCGGACGTCTCTGCGCAGCGCATACACTCGGTCATCACCATGCGCGCCGTCATCTGGAAATCGTCATTGTTGATGTGACACATCTGTTTGCGTGTGATGGCTTTAAGCTGCTGCTCTATTGCAACAGAAGTGTCAAACTTCAGGTCGTTTTGGTCATCAAAGCGACACATCAGCTTGTCTACAATAACCTCAAACAGGGCATCTTTGTTTGGGTAGTACTTGTAGAGCGTACGTTTTGATACGCCCGCATGGCGAGAAATCCCTTCCATACTCGATTGCTCAAAGCCTTTTTTTGCAAAGACTTCGATGGCGGATTTGATGATATCTTCTTGTTTTATATCGCTTCTAGTGCTCATTAGCCGAACCCAACAAAACTAAAAAGTAAACGATAGTGTTTACTTTTTTTAGGATAGAACCTAAAGTATACACCATCGTTTACTTTTTTGGGTAGCCAATAGGTCATGAAAATGAGCAACGTGATTAAAGCCTCAGTGATTTCTGCGTTAGGTGTCGTAGGATTAAGTCAATTTAGCAAAGCCAATCCCGATTCAGCCCTCGCTCGTAGCGAGCAACAGCGCGCTGAGCGCATCGCCCAGTCGCCTCAGTTTCAAGGTGGTAAAGTGATCACTAGAATGCCTTCAGTGCCTTCTCCTGAAAGTATGTCTTCAGTGATGTGGACCTTCTTTTTTGAGCGCAGCTCCCTAAAGCCGCAAGGTTCTCTACCCAATAGGCCAGTTGATATCGAACGCTTGAATCAGCGTAGTGATGAGATGCGTGTCACTTGGCTTGGGCACTCGAGCCTGTTTATCGATATCGACAAAACGCGCATCCTTATCGATCCGGTTTTCGAATACGCTTCCCCGCGCTTAGCGAAGCGATGGTTTGATCGTAATGTGAGCGCGCCAGTCAGCCGTGAAGCACTACCTACACCGGATGTGATTGTGATATCCCATGACCACTATGATCACTTAGAAGAGTCGACGGTCCGTTATTATGCCGATAAAGAGGTATTGTTCTTTGTGCCTCTTGCTGTTGGTCGTCACCTCGAAAAATGGGGCGTGCCAGCGGAAAAAATCCAAGAGTTCGACTGGTGGGAGTCTGCTCGCGTGAACGGTGTGGAGCTGATCGCTGCACCCGCTAACCATAACTCAGGCCGCACGGGCTTTGATTCCAATACCACGCTGTGGGCATCCTGGGCGATCAAAGGTCAGCATGGTTCACTGTTTTACAGTGGTGATAGTGCTTATGACGATCATTTTGCTCAAATCGGCCAAAAGTTAGGCCCATTTGACATGGCCTTTATTGAGGTGGCGGCAAACGTTAAAGAGGGCAAAGGCTTCCCCGTTGAAAACTGGGGCCACATGCAGGCCAAACATACGATGCAAGCGTTTTTGGATTTAGAGGCTAAACACCTGTTCCCAGTGCATTGGTCCACGTTTGAGCTGTTTGCTCACAAATGGGATGAACCGATGACAGACCTCATCGCGGAAGCGGAGCACGCTAACGCCCACTTGGTCACGCCGATGATTGGTGAGACGATTTTGGTCAGTGACGACATTCAAACCAGCTACTGGTGGCAAGAGCCTGTGACCTATCTGGCGAATGCCCAATTGAGCTACCAAAATTAGTCTGCGATCATCGCCTAACTTGTAGCTAAAAGCCTGCATTTTGCAGGCTTTTTGTATTTCTGGATGGTCAAACTTGTTCGTCCGGGCCAATTAAGGGTGTTTGATTGGCGTCTATTCTGAGCGTTTGGGTTGGGAAGGCGATATCCGCTCCGTGACGGTGGACGATATCTAAAATCTGCAACAGCACATCTTGCTTTACTTTGTGAAAGCGAATCCAATTGACGGTTTTCGTAAAGGTGTAAACCATGATGGTGAGTGATGAGGGAGCAAAGCCATTAAAGTTAACAATCAAGGTCTGTTTTGCGTCAATATCTGGGTGATTTTGCAGCATGCTTTTTATGTCATTGGCGATCGGTTCGAGTTTGGTGCTGTCGTCATAGCGAATGCCGATGTTTTCGTGAATCCGACGGTTGAGCATGCGAGATGGGTTCTCCACTACAATACTGCTGAACACGGAGTTGGGTACATAAAGAGGGCGTTTATCGAAGGTGCGGATGATGGTCATACGCCAACCAATTCGCTCGACGGTACCTTCAATCTCTCTGTCTGGGGAACGCACCCAATCGCCGACTTTAAATGGGCGGTCAAAGTAAATCATCATCCCGCCAAAGAAGTTTGACAGCAGATCTTTTGCGGCAAAACCGACCACTAAGCCACCGACACCACCAAAGGTAAGTAAGCCTGATAAGCTTAGGCCGAATGTTTGCACAACGGTTAATGCGCCAATGACGACAAAGAACAGGCGCGTCACTTTAGCGATGGCTTGTACCGTGGTTTCATCACGCTTCTTTTGTTTGAGAATGTACTCTTCAACATTGCTGATCAGCCGCATCACTACCCAGATGAAGATACCCACAACGAGAAAATGCTTTAGTGTGCTTAACCAGTTGAGGTTAGAGTCAGTTTGCTCTTGCAAGACAAAGCCGAGAGAGATGGTCGCAGGCCAACACCAAATCAGCGTGCTAACGGGTGTTTTGAGCGCAGAAAGCACGAGGTCATCCCAATGGAAATGCGTTTTCTCCACCAAGACTTCTAAGCGCCCATACACCAGACGCCAGACTATCCAAGCGACAAAACTGGCGAGTGTGATGAAAATAACATTGCTGTTCCACTCTTTGATAAACAGCAGCACATCCTGTTGCCAAGCTAAGACTAACTCATTCATTTTATTTATCTTTGGGTTATGCGCAGAGGGTTCAGTATAGAGGTTTAGGTGAGCTGTGAAAACCAGCCGAATGTCAGAGTTTATTGACTGCTGAAATGATCGGAGAGTGCCGTACGTCGGTGCTTGGCCGCGCCGCCACCTTCTAAATCGACCGTATCTTCATAGCCCTCTTTGATAAAGCGTTGCGTGGGGCTGTTGGGCTCGAGTCGTTTCAATTGCGGAGAGCTGAAAGTACCTGCAATTTGGTAAATGGACTTACCGCCCCCTGTGGTGACGAAGACTTTTTTGCCATCAAACTCGAAATCTGTTGCCACTAATCGGTCGTTACGAAATACCCCTTCGCTACTGAGCGTCAGTATTTCGGTATTGTAGGTGGGTGCGCCAATTTCTATCCAGCGTCCGTAGACATGTTTAGGGTGCACATAGTCTTGATAACTCACATACAAGAGTGCGGAAAAGCCGAGCGCTAAACCGATGATCACAACGGGCAATACCACTTTAAAGATGGATACTTTGTTCATAGTTTCGCTTCGATCTTGTGTGAATAAACAACGTCCTACCAGTCTAACCCCTCGCTCGCCGGTTCGATATCTCAAATGAGACCAATTCAGAACTTAGACAAAAAAGTTTGATCTTTAGCCAAATAATGATGCTTTGATAAGCGGTGACGCAATAGGAATCCAATAAGTATAGCGTTCGATGCGTTGGCGTGATGATGCAGTGGAAAGTCGACAAAGGAAATGCTTGCTCTGTCGGGCGGTTTCGTATAAAAGTTTCACTCTATCAATGATAATCGAGTCGTTATTCAAGGAGAGAATCGTGATCAAAGTCAACTCGTACTTCGAAGGGAACGTTCAGTCGTTAGGGTTTAATCAGCAAGGTGAAGCGTCGAGTGTCGGTGTCATGCTCGCGGGTGAGTACACCTTCGGTACAGCAGCACCAGAGCGCATGACAGTGGTGAAAGGGGCATTGACCATCAAACGTGTGGGTGATGCAGACTGGACAACCTATTCCAGCGGCGAGTCATTTGACGTGGCGGGCGACTCTTCGTTTGATCTGCAAGTCAAAGAGGCGACGGCCTACCTGTGTGAATATCTCTGATGCAGTGAGAACCGTATTGGTCTAGATTTGAAACCACGCAATGGCGTGGTTTTTTTGTCTCTCCGCCAAAATGATAACGGTTGCTTCGAAAAATCCGAAATGATAGTCAGTTATTATCAGTTTAATCACGACAGCCATGAACTATACTCATTAGTATGCCGTGATGCATCGTGAGGAGGTGACTATGGCCGTTGTACCCAAACACAAAGACCAGAATAGCCGTTACGATCCCAGCCAGGATTTAACCGCCGACCAGCTTCATCGCTTTGGTAAAGCGGCTAGCAAAGCGCATGAAAGGCGTAAAGAGCTGGCAGAGAGCGGTTCGGTAGTGTCCGCTGCGCGCGCTGCGAAGGATGCGGCATTTCGCCCTGTCTATCGTCCTAAAAAAGACAAACCCAATACCGTTCGTTATGCCGTGTGGCTAGTGGTTGTGATGGTATTCAGTTTGTGGTTGATGTACATGTCTCGTTAAATTCACTTCTCATCCAATTACGCAGAATCAACACGTGCTCGTTTTTGAGTTTTTCTTTCGCGCAAGCAAAGTAGAAAGCTTGATGCGGATTGAGCACAGGTTGGCCAATTTCGACCAAATACCCCAATTTAATGTCATCTCGAACGAACATTCGGTGCGTAACCAACACGCCCAAGTGACGTGTTGCGGCCTGTACGGCTTGGATGGATGCGCTAAAGCTCAGATTTTTGGCGAAGGTGGGCAGAGCAAGTTGATGGGCTTCAGACCAGATTTGCCAGTCGTTTTTGCGTCGATCGTTGAGCGCGACAATGGCGGGTTGTTGAGCGAGAATGACCGCGGGATCCATCAAATGCGCATCCTCAACGTCACCGGCATAACACTGCCTAGCGACCTCTGGACTGGCGACCAGTACAAGTTCGTCATCGGCGAGTTTTTCACAGTAGTAGTCCTGCCAATCTATGGTATTGCCATGAATGAGCGCCACATCCACCCCTTCTTCTTCTAAAACGAATTGACCAATCAAGGTTGAAATACGGATATCAATATCGGGCGCGTGTTGATTGAACTGGCTTACCCGCGGGATCCACCAGTGCATAGCAAGCGAGTTAACCATGTTGAGGGTCAGACGGTTGCTATGGCGATTGGCTAAAAGGTGTGAAGTCGCCGCGACGATCTCTTCCAGTGCTGGTGCCACGCGGCGATAGTATTGCCGCCCCGCTGAGTTGAGAACCACTTGACGACCAACGCGAGTAAATAGAGGTTGCTCTAGTTGTTGCTCGAGCGTTTTTATCGCCTGACTGATCGCGGAATGACTGACATACAAGGCTTTAGCGGCGGCCGTCATACTTCCGGTTTCGGCAACGGCAACAAACGCATATAAGGATTTCATCGGAGCAACTATTTTCATTTGTAAGTTTTTCTAACAGTTAATGTTGTGATTACTCGTTATTCATTGCTGAAAAAGGTCGATAGACTGGGCGCAGATAACGGAGGAATAATGAAAACCACACAAGACATCTCTGCATCACCTGTCCTTTTTATGTTGGCCTCTACCTTCAGTTTGTCACTGACTGGGCTAATGTCAAAACTTTTAACAGATTCTATCGCACCGAGCGCACTGAGTTTTTTGCGTTTTTCGGTGCCTGCACTGTTGATTGGGTTGATGATCAGTCGGTCGTCATGGGCGCCGCCTCGCGGACAAGTCCGAAAAGCACTTTGGGTACGTGCGCTGTGTATTGCTGCGTGTCAGATTTGTTTTATCTACGCCTTGAGCCACCTCAGTTTGGTTGAAAGCGTGGTGCTGTTTGGTACTGGGCCGCTGTTTATCCCCGTGTTGGAAAAACTCATTTTTCGCACTGCTATTGGAGCGATCGCGCTGTGGGGACTCACGTTCACATTTGTTGGTGTGGTATTGCTTGCTGGGGAGTGGGGAGCGCTGACCTTCAAACCGGCGTTATTGGTTGGGTTACTGGCCGGTCTTTTTAATGCGGGCTCGCAGCTCAGTTTGTACCGAGTCAGTCATTCGTCGATGAGCAGTTTGGCGATTAACCTTTGGACCTTCGTGCTTGCGGCCTTGCTGGTTGCCCCCTATTTGATTTGGCAAGCGGTCACCTCTGCGCCGCTTGTTTCTCCTCTGACTGGATATTCGCTCCATTGGGGCTGGGGCTTACTGGCTTTGTTGATTGTGTTGATGTCACTGCTGATCATTAACACTCAGGTATTTCGAGCCAAGGCGTACCGTTTAGCGGCTTCGGGCTCTCAACTTGCTCCGCTTATTTTCACCAATTTAATCTTTTCCACCCTATGGCAATGGGTCTTTTATGATGAGCATTACCATCTATGGCAGTGGATTGGCCTGTCGATTATCGTTCTCGCTAACGTTATGGTGGTGCTAGTACCTCACTGGCAGAATAAAAAGCCCAAGCTGTTATGGAATAGATAGTACTTCGTAAGCCGAGTGCCACTAGTCAATCGATGATGGCTTGATGCGCAAGCCATAAGGCAGCGCACTGAACACCGATTTGTGACGCGACGGTATCGGAGCCTCGTTCACGCCTTGCCAGTCAAGCAGCATAATAGCCAATACGTTGCGATGTTCACCGTAGGTCAAATCAAAATCACCGCTGACTGAAGCGATCATACCGCGCTCAGCATTGATGGATTGTTTAATCGCGGCGCGCGTTTTATCGACAACAGGATCATCCTCAAGCCCCGCCAGTAAAAAGGCGATGCCCACTTCGGCGATAATGTCCTCTTTGGTACGAGCTAAAATGGTGTCGATATTCTCGCGTAGATAGTGGTAAAGCCACTCATACTGTTTCTCGTCAACCGCGTGCTGATAGTAGTGTGATGCGGCAAAAATGATGTGCGTCATACCGTAGATTTTATTGCCGTATTGTTGATTGGATAAGGCAGCGTCTTCGGCATCTGGGTAGGTGCTTCGAAAGGTCTGTGTAAATGCCTCAACCACATCTTGCTCTTCGAGTTGTTGTAGCCAATAGACTTGATTGGCCAGTTGGGCTGCCCACGCTTTGATCATGTCTGGGTCGGTGACATAGCGTTTGAAATCGTAGCGACGGATCACGTTTCGTAGCGCGTTATCATCCAGATGCTCTAAATGATATTCGTTGGCGCGAGCCAGAGAGCCGAGCAGGTCGACACCCAGGTAAATGTACTCTGGGTAGCGCTTAGTCATTTGATAACGGCGTTGACTGCGCTCATCTGAATCCCCTTCATAGCTGCGATTGCGCTTTTGGGCGTAGGCCATGATTTGCTCTGGAGTGTGTACTTGCGCTGCAAATCGGTTGAGTCGACTCGCCACCCTTGCCATATCGCTCCACACTGCGGCTGCGTATTGGTCATCAAGCGTTTGGCGATACATTCTCAAACCGTAATGGCCCTCTTTAAAGGCTGGCAAAGTGTAAAGTTTACGCTCGTAAGTTTGGCGGATAACCTCTGCCGACTGCTCGTACGTCATCGTCTGAGCGTGAAGCAGCGTACTCAAAGTGGTTATGCACAAAATAAGCAAAGTGGTAGGGAGTCGCATTCATGTGTCCTTACAATCGGATACCGAGACAAAAACGGTGAGCGTGGAGTAAAACAAACATTCTTCAATGTTATGTGAGCGCCCCGTCAAATGAAGGCGAATAATGCGTGAGATGAGGTAAAGCACAAGCGATGGAGAGGAGAGGTTGAGAAAGTCACGTCTTTGTTGTTAATTTAGCTATCATTAAATTAACAAGTGTGAATGAAGCGACTGAAAATATTAACAAAGGTGTGTAACCTTATGGGCAATACTGGTAATAACTAATATTTGCGCCAATAATAAATCACTGATCTTTATGTTTTTTATTTTTATGTGTTTCAAAGCCATAGGAGGCTGAGTGAAATCAAGCTTTGGTAGGCAGTGGCCAGTCTATCTCCTGTTTATGCTGTTGTGTGTTTGCTCCGTGAGTTTGGTGGAGTTCCTAGACCGCAGCCAAAAGAGTTTTCTGCGCGATAGTATGTTAGCGCGAGCGAAAGAAGAGTTGTCCATTATTCGCTCAGAGATTGAAGCCTCAATCGTGTCCGATATTTATGTGGCTAACGGCCTCTCTTCTTTGGTTGCTGCCAATCCTGACTTTGACTTTTCTGGTTGGGATTTAATCGCATCGAGCATTATGCGCCGCAGTAATAATGTCATGGTCGTCGCACTGGCACCGGATGATGTTATCCAATACATCTACCCGCTAGATGGTAATGAAAAGGCCGTAGGTTTGGTGTATCAATCGATTCCAGAGCAATGGCGTACCGTACGAAAAGCGCAGCAATTACAAGAAATTTTCATTGCCGGACCCGTCGATCTCGTGCAAGGCGGACAAGGATTGATTGCACGCGTGCCGATTTTTATGGACCCTCCCTACAACAGCAAGTATTGGGGAGTGTGCAGTGTGGTCATGTCACTTGAGTCTCTCTATCAACAAGTCGGGGTGGAAGCGTTTGAATACAAATACCACCTAGCGATGCGAGGGGTAGACTCTTCTGGTGAAGAAGGCGAGATTTTCTACGGCAGCCAAGCGGTATTTGATGACGCATTTTCTGAAGAGATCGTACGCTTCCCCTATGGGAACTGGCAAATTGCTGCGTCAGAGAAAACCGATTTGCTCGCCACTATTGAGTGGTATCGCGTTAACGCCGTGCGCATTTTAGGCTACCCGATGACCATGCTGCTTTTGTTCGCGTTCTCTACTATCTATCGATTGTATGACAATGCGCACAAACGCTCCCTGCAAGATGAGCTCACTGGGCTGCCCAATCGTCGCTACTTTATGTACTCACTCCAGCAGCAGTTTGATCTGGTCTCAAGAGATGAGAAAAAAGGCGGCTTTGCTCTTTTGAATATCGACCTAGATGGCTTTAAGTTCATTAATGACACCTACGGGCATGCCGCGGGTGATAAGGTGCTGGTGGCGGTGGCTGAGCGTTTGGTTAGCACGTTACGCGCCTCGGACACTGTAGCTCGTGTTGGCGGGGATGAGTTTTTAGCTATGCTGCCTCGCGTCAATCGTGAAGAGGACGTAGACCGCATTCGCACGGAGTTAACTAAAGCGATTGCCCGCAACCCAATCATATATGAGCAACACTTGATCACAATTGAGGTGAGTATCGGCCACGCGATGTACAACGCGAATATGCGCAATATTAATCAGCTGCTCAAGCTCGCGGATAGCAGTATGTATGACATCAAACGCCATCACCGCAAGGGATTCGGCACGTCTTAGAGGTGGATGATGAAGAACTTGACTCAATGGCTAGCGGCGTACGGTGAGAGCCATCAAAACCCGATTAATCAGAAAATTCATAAAGTGGCTGTGCCGGGTATTTTCTTGTCGGTCGTTGGGCTGATTTGGTCACTGCCGAGTTTGGAGTTGTATGGGCTCCGTCTCAATTGGGTTTGGGTGGCCGCACTCCCTGTGATGATGTTCTATTTTCGCTTGTCGCTTAGCGTGTTTATTATGATGCTAGGCTTCCTTTTCGCGTGTATTGCGTTAATTTGGTCTCTGGAGATCATGAGGGCGCCGGTGTTGTTGGTCTCCATAGCACTGTTTGCGGTGCTCTGGATAGCACAATTTATTGGTCATAAGATCGAAGGGAAGAAGCCGTCGTTTTTCGAAGATATCCAATTTCTTCTGATTGGACCGATTTGGGTGTTTAGTAAACGCTAGTCGATGATTCTATCCCTTGTTCTCTGCGCCGCCTAACCGATGTTGGGCGGCGCTTTTTTGATCTCTGGGAAACTCGATGCGTCATGGTTTGCATTTTGCAATGATCAACATTTTCGCAAAACGCAATTATTCTTATTTTGCTTGACGATTATGTGTTCTGTTTGCATGAAACTGATGACGAAGTGAGCGAAGTGATTGATTTTTGGTTAACTTAAAAGTTGGCACGGTTACTGCTTTATTTATAGTGACCCTTATTAAGCCGAGGGTCACCTAGCCAACTGACGTTGTTAGTGAATACGATTTTGTTCACAATCATATATAGCCAATCACACCGATTTGTGATTGGCTTTTTTCTTTCTGTCTCGCCTCTCTGTCTCGAATGGGTTTCTTCAACCTCTATTCACCACCTTGGCAATTTTCATAACAGCTTGGTTTCCTCGGACACACGGCACCTCGTGAGCATATCACGCGCGCATCTGACTGAATGCCTCGCTCAATCCAGTTAATGTTGAGTATTTTAGCGATGGTGGTGAATTCCCGGCTGATATGACGTGGAATGGGGGCGCTACCACCCTGACTGACGCATAAACTTTTGAGTTCCTGAGCGATATCGTGTGAATTCCCGCCCTGAGCATCAATGGCTGGGTTAAGATCGATGCCTGCGCACAAGACGCGGTTGTTCCCTGCAGGATCGGTCATGTTGACTGACTCACAGCAGTAAATTCTTGGCTCATCCCCGACGTTGAGAATAGAGATCTGCGCAGAGCTACCTTGTTGTGGCTCAGACAAGCGACGGAAAACAGCCCAGTGCTGACACGGGTCATTGACCTTCCGCATGTTGCCCCAAGGAAGCGGGATCCCGTTACCACGATAGACCGCTTTAAGCTTGTTTTGTCCGTACGCATCAAAATAGTGCCAGTGAGGATAGGGCGAAACCACGGTCATACGACGCATCGCAACCGATGGTGATACGCCTGCTTTGAGGTGGACGTCAATCTCATACCCGCTGCGGTCTAGTAATTGTCGGAAAGGGACTTTAGGGCAAAGTAGCGCGCCCGCAAAAAAACTCGACTCAAAATCACGCCACGCTTGCAAAATGTCTTGCGAGTTGAGCTCTGAGCTCGGCGTGGTTTGGTTGTAGTCCTCCCAACTGTTGGCATGCCCCACCGTCAGTACGCTTTTCAACCCTTCTTTGCTGTGCAGAACACAATGGCCGATATAGACCGCCAAATCATACTTAAGGCGAGTCGGATACTCTTTGAGGATTTCATTAAGGAACAGAGTTCCGGGCGGTTCAAAGAAGGACGTCACGACTTGCTTGGCGTTAATCCCAAGCTCATCCACCACATCTTGCGGTGCGCGTTTGACCCAGCGAATGGTGAGCCCAAGGCTTCGGGCAATGCCCATCAAATCTTCCGCTGAGAGGTTCAGGCGTTTGAGGCCCACTTCTTCTGCTGCACGTTCGAGATCAGGAAAGTGGTTTTGATGGCTCTCTTGATGAGCGCGAATCAGCAAATGAGCAAACTGACGACCTGTAATGCCGGTTTGCGAGAGCATCTCCGGAATGGCGATTTGGAGAATTTCATTCGAGAACAGAAAGCTCGGCTCAAGCGCCATGCCGCTGATCCCACCGCGGTTGCCTTTATCAGGCGTGATGTCGGCCTGTTCTGGCTCGTCATCTAAGAACCAAGCGGGATCTTTTTGGAAAACTTGTGCAATGACCTCCAGCATGTCGATGCTTGGCACGCGTTTTCCTCGTTCGATCATTGAAAGGTAAGAGACCGACGGTGCGTATTCAGGGCTAACTCTCACACAGCGTGCAGAGAGATCCTCCATAGTTAAGTGGTTGCGTTTTCTCAGGTTTCTAATTTTCGTCCCGAGGAAATGGGATTGGCGAATCAAGCTTTTTGACACTGGCATTTTGTAAAATTCACATTGTAAAATTTTTGTTGTGAAATTGTAGTCAAAAATTCACTAGTATACAAAGTAAGCAAAGTCACAAATTTGAAACTTGTTAAACGCGAGTTTGAAATATTTGCTCTAGGACATGATGCTGTGAAATATCCGTGAGGGAAACACTATGAATATGCTGACATTCGATAAGACAGAAATCCAAAATCAAAACCGCCCTTTTATCGCTGAAGCAGTCTTCGCGGTAGAAACCATCAACGCTAATCAAGCAAGTGAAAAGCAAACCAAATCGAAGCAGCTGCTCGATAGACTGTTCCCCCTAGAAAATGGGTCGCACAAAAATGTCACAGCGTACGTGATCGACTATCGACACGTTATGGCGTACTTCAAAGACGGCAGTCACAGTGGTCTCAAGCATCCCAAACACTTTGTTGCTTACACAGGAAGTAAAGAGACGCCTGCCTCCTTACTGCTTCGTGATGGGACTGGCAGCCATGTTGAAGTGACCTTTGGCCATCACAAAGGGACAGGTTGTGTGGAGCTCGTGTGTATCGATGACATCCAGCTTGAAACCTGCACCATGTTCCCTCACGAAATGGGTGAGATGTCGGCAATGCGTCACTGGATTAGCCTCGTAAAAGGCGATGAGAAGGGTAAACCCCAAGCGTGTACAGAAGAGAAAGAGTTCACGGCGAAAAATGGCGACGATTACCAATTAGGCTGTTGCTACACTATGGGCAACTAAGCGCCACTCTAGTACAAAGTCAAAAAAGGATACGTCATGCGTATCCTTTTTAGGTTATTGGGTTTGGCTTTTGAGCCACACTGCTAAAAATGAAGTTGAATGACAGACGTGACAACGGCACCTGGACGGCGAACGCCTTCAATTTCGACTTTGATCTCGCGCTCCACCTCTAATCCTTTACGGATCGGCGTGACCTTAGACAAAGTACTGACCGCACGGACTCGGTTGCCAGCTTTGACAGGGTAAGGGAAACGCACTTGGTTCAACCCAATGTTGACGACCATCTTAGCCGTCGGGAATAGGTTGTTGTCTGGATCGACACTGTCGGTCAATTTTGGCAGC
>NZ_JCBDHE010000033.1:0-49168 GCF_059834225.1 Vibrio sp. R10-SG3-ISO3
CTGTTACCGCCGTGAAAGGGCGGTGTCCTAGGCCTCTAGACGAACGGGACAGTGGTGGAGCTAACCGGGATCGAACCGGTGACCTCTTGCCTGCCAGGCAAGCGCTCTCCCAGCTGAGCTATAGCCCCACTGTGTGCTCGTTTTACTAAACCATATCAATCTGTGTGGACACTCATAACGATAATCATCGTATAAGGAGGTGATCCAGCGCCAGGTTCCCCTAGCGCTACCTTGTTACGACTTCACCCCAGTCATGAACCACAAAGTGGTGAGCGTCCTCCCCGAAAGGTTAAACTACCCACTTCTTTTGCAGCCCACTCCCATGGTGTGACGGGCGGTGTGTACAAGGCCCGGGAACGTATTCACCGTGGCATTCTGATCCACGATTACTAGCGATTCCGACTTCATGGAGTCGAGTTGCAGACTCCAATCCGGACTACGACGCACTTTTTGGGATTCGCTTACTCTCGCAAGTTCGCCGCCCTCTGTATGCGCCATTGTAGCACGTGTGTAGCCCTACTCGTAAGGGCCATGATGACTTGACGTCGTCCCCACCTTCCTCCGGTTTATCACCGGCAGTCTCCCTGGAGTTCCCACCCGAAGTGCTGGCAAACAAGGATAAGGGTTGCGCTCGTTGCGGGACTTAACCCAACATTTCACAACACGAGCTGACGACAGCCATGCAGCACCTGTCTCAGAGTTCCCGAAGGCACCAATCCATCTCTGGAAAGTTCTCTGGATGTCAAGAGTAGGTAAGGTTCTTCGCGTTGCATCGAATTAAACCACATGCTCCACCGCTTGTGCGGGCCCCCGTCAATTCATTTGAGTTTTAATCTTGCGACCGTACTCCCCAGGCGGTCTACTTAACGCGTTAGCTCCGAAAGCCACGGCTCAAGGCCACAACCTCCAAGTAGACATCGTTTACGGCGTGGACTACCAGGGTATCTAATCCTGTTTGCTCCCCACGCTTTCGCATCTGAGTGTCAGTATCTGTCCAGGGGGCCGCCTTCGCCACTGGTATTCCTTCAGATCTCTACGCATTTCACCGCTACACCTGAAATTCTACCCCCCTCTACAGTACTCTAGTCTGCCAGTTTCAAATGCAATTCCGAGGTTGAGCCCCGGGCTTTCACATCTGACTTAACAAACCACCTGCATGCGCTTTACGCCCAGTAATTCCGATTAACGCTCGCACCCTCCGTATTACCGCGGCTGCTGGCACGGAGTTAGCCGGTGCTTCTTCTGCAGCTAACGTCAAACAAGCACGCTATTAACGTACCTGCCTTCCTCACTGCTGAAAGTACTTTACAACCCGAAGGCCTTCTTCATACACGCGGCATGGCTGCATCAGGCTTGCGCCCATTGTGCAATATTCCCCACTGCTGCCTCCCGTAGGAGTCTGGACCGTGTCTCAGTTCCAGTGTGGCTGATCATCCTCTCAGACCAGCTAGGGATCGTCGCCTTGGTGAGCCCTTACCTCACCAACTAGCTAATCCCACCTGGGCATATCCTGACGCGAGAGGCCCGAAGGTCCCCCTCTTTGGCTCGAAAGCATTATGCGGTATTAGCCATCGTTTCCAATGGTTATCCCCCACATCAGGGCAATTTCCCAGGCATTACTCACCCGTCCGCCGCTCGACGCCCTTAACGTTCCCCGAAGGTTCAGTTAAGTCGTTTCCGCTCGACTTGCATGTGTTAGGCCTGCCGCCAGCGTTCAATCTGAGCCATGATCAAACTCTTCAATTTAAGGTTTTGTTCGGCTCAATGAATACTGATAAGTTCCTAGTGACTAGAAGCTAGTTCCTAGAAAACTTGAATTGACTGTGCTCTTATTGGCTTTCACTTTTGAAAAAGTAAAACAAAACAGCTCAAGGCTGCTTCCCAATTCGAATGGTCACTCAGTTCATTGATAGCCAATGATTCCGAAGAATCAGTTTTTGATTTTACTTTTTATAAAAAAGTGAAAACCAAAAGTGGATTATCATCAACGAGTGCCCACACAGATTGATAGGTTTATATTGTTAAAGAGCTAGGTGTTTCTCACTTGCCGTAAGGCTCACTCGAAACGGACGGCCATTTTAGCGATTTAACTTTTAGTGTCAAACACTTTTCGCTTAATTTCAGAAACTAATTTTCATCGCGTTTCTTCGACCTATTGGCTCGATTGCATCGTATGCTTTTCCGTGCCAACGGAGGCGCATTATAGGCAGGAATCGCATCGAGGCAAGAGGCATTTAGCAAAAAGTCGTAATATTTGCGTCGTTCGCTCAAGCTTTGACCGATGCGATTTAAATAGCAGCAAAAAGGGCCGTTTCGGCCCTTCTGTTAGAGGAAAGTTATTGGTGAGCAATAATTTGATCGTGACTCACCACCAGCTTCACGGGTTTATCTGGTATCACCTCACCCGCGAGGATAGATTTCGCTAGCGGGTTTTCAACGCTCTGTTGTATCGCCCGTTTTAATGGTCTTGCACCATAGACAGGGTCAAACCCAACTTGAGCAATGAGATCGAGCGCTTTGTCAGACACCTCAAGCATAAAGCCTTTTTCTTCCATGCGAGCAGACAGTCTCGCTAACTGAATTGAAGCAATTGACTTGATATGATCTGCACCTAATGGGTGGAACACCACACTTTCGTCCACACGGTTTAAAAACTCTGGGCGGAAATGTTTGCTGACCACCTCCATCACTTGCTGCTTCATGCCTTCATAATCGACCTGACCAAAACTTTCTTGGATGCGAGCAGAGCCAAGGTTAGATGTCATGATGACAACGGTGTTACGAAAATCGACCGTGCGACCTTGTCCATCCGTCAATCGTCCATCGTCTAATACTTGAAGCAGGATGTTAAACACATCAGGGTGAGCCTTCTCCACTTCATCCAATAAGATGACCGAATAAGGTTTACGACGCACCGCTTCTGTTAGGTAGCCGCCTTCTTCATAGCCCACATAACCAGGAGGCGCACCAACAAGACGAGCCACAGAGTGTTTCTCCATGAACTCGGACATATCGATACGAACCATGGCGTCTTCACTATCGAACATAAAGTTCGCTAGGGTTTTGCACAGCTCGGTTTTACCAACACCGGTTGGTCCTAAGAATAGAAACGAACCAATCGGTTTGTTCGGATCGGATAAGCCCGCGCGACTGCGGCGAATCGCATTCGATACCACTTCAACAGCTTCAGTCTGGCCAATCACACGCTTATGCAAGACGTCTTCCATTCGCAGCAGTTTTTCTTTCTCTGCTTCAAGCATCTTCGACACAGGAATGCCCGTCTGTTTTGACAGCACTTCGGCAATTTCATTGTCGGTGACCTTATTGCGTAGCAGAGTCATCTCCTGCATTTCGGCTTGGGTTGCCAAATCAAGCTGCTTCTCTAACTCTGGGATTCGGCCATATTGCAACTCAGACATGCGGTTTAAATCACCCGCACGACGTGCAAATTCCATATCCATTCTCGCTTGCTCGAGTTCCCCTTTAATGTGTTGAGTACCCGATAAGGCCGCTTTTTCTGCGTTCCACACCTCTTCCAGCTCAGCAAACTCCCGCTCTTTTTCATTCAACTCTTCATTAAGGATCTGCAATCGCTTCTCACTGGCTTCATCATGTTCGTTGGTCAGCGCTTGTTGCTCAATTTTAAGTTGAATGATTTTACGCTCCAACTTATCGAGCGACTCGGGTTTGGAGTCAATCTGCATGCGAATACTGGATGCGGCTTCATCAATTAAGTCGATCGCTTTGTCAGGCAATTGGCGATCCGATACGTATCGATGCGAGAGACTCGCCGCCGCCACAATAGCAGGGTCAGTAATTTCCACATGGTGATGCAACTCATAGCGCTCTTTGAGACCGCGTAAGATAGCCACGGTATCTTCCACTGACGGCTCATCCACCAGCACTTTTTGAAAGCGTCGTTCAAGCGCAGGATCTTTTTCGATGTATTGGCGGTACTCATCTAAGGTGGTTGCCCCGACACAGTGCAACTCGCCCCGAGCCAACGCGGGTTTAAGCATGTTACCGGCATCCATTGAACCTTCGCCTTTACCTGCGCCCACCATGGTATGAATCTCATCAATAAAGAGGATGATGTTTCCCTCCTCTTTAGACAATTCATTGAGGACGGATTTCAAACGCTCTTCGAACTCACCACGGTATTTGGCCCCTGCAACCAGTGCGCCCATATCCAAGGAGAGTACTCGGCGCCCGCGCAATCCCTCTGGCACTTCGTTATTGATGATACGTTGTGCCAACCCTTCGACGATGGCGGTTTTACCCACTCCAGGTTCACCAATGATCACCGGGTTGTTTTTTGTGCGGCGCTGCAAGACTTGAATGGTGCGACGTATCTCATCATCACGGCCGATGACCGGGTCAAGCTTGCCTTGCTCGGCACGCTCGGTGAGATCAATCGTGAATTTCTCTAACGCTTGGCGCAACTCTTCAGCATTGGGGTCATTGACGGTTTGTCCACCGCGAATCTTATCTATCGCTGCAGCGATTTTATCTTGAGTAAGGCCTTGCTCTTTAAGCAAACTGCCAAGTGGGCCGCGGTCTTCGATCGCCGCCAGCAAGAAAATTTCTGATGAGATGTACGCATCTTTGCGCTTTTGCGCCACTTTGTCACACAAGTTAAACAGCGTGCCCATTGCGCTCGACAATTGCACATCACCGCCAATGCCACTGACTTTGGGCAAGCGGTCAAGAATTTCACTCAATTTTGAGCGTAGATGCATCACGTCCACGTTGAGCATGGTGAGCAAAGGACGAATCGGGCTACCGTCCTGATCCATCAGCGCTACCATTAGGTGAACGGGTTCTATGTATTGATGGTCGCGGCCGAGCGCCAACGATTGGGCGTCAGATATCGCGATTTGGAATTTGCTCGTAAATCTGTCAAGACGCATACCTACCTTCCTAACTCAAATGAGGTGAACGAATTTCATCATAAAGAAAGATGGATACGCGCAAGGGCAATTTCAAGGTAGCAGGGAGGAGTTTCCCTAATAAACAGATGGGATTATGATTCAAGCCAAATAAAACTGGCTTGTCGACCTGTCACGCCATCGCGTCGGTAGGAGTAAAAACGGTCAGCATCACGATAGGTACACAGCCCGCTTTGATAGATGGCCGTCACGCCGACCGATTGAAGGCGCTGTTCAACAAGGCGATTCATATCCGCCATGTACTTGCCAGGTTGTCGACCAGGTAAAAACGCCGTTTGGGCTTGTGAATCATGAGCGACAAATTGATCACGGACCTCTTGACCTACTTCAAACGCCTCAACGCTGATCGCAGGACCAATCCAGGCCATCAATTCGCCACTCATCAAGCGCACCGCATTCTCGACAATCCCATCAAGTAAACCTCGCCACCCGGCATGCACCGCAGCAACCTCTGCACCCTCACGATTGGTCAGCAGCACCGGCAAACAATCGGCGGTCATCGCACTGCATACGATGCCGATTTGTCGAGTCAACGCCCCATCGGCATCCAAAACCGTATCGGTCGCCGAGTCGAGCGTCACAACATGGGTAGAGTGGGTCTGGTTGAGCCAAACCGGCGCCGAGGGCATGCCTGAATGCGCCATCAACCATTGGCGGTTTTGCGCCACCAACTCAGGATCGTCTCCGACATGCATCCCCACATTCAACCCTTGATAAGGAGGCATAGAGACGCCCCCCTCTCGAGTTGAGGCAAACGCTTTTACGTTCGCTGGCGCGGGCCAGTTGGGGATGATCATGGACATTTAGATCTCTTCTTCCAGACCGTGAGTTTGAGCATCCAGGCGAAGCGCTAGGGTCATCTCAACCATGTCATCAGGCACAGGCGCATGAAACTCGAGCTCCTCGCCAGTGATCGGATGCGCAAAACGCAACATGACCGCATGCAAAGCTTGACGATCAAAACCGCGGATTTTCTCCGCCAGCTCTTGGGTTGCGCCAGAAGGAATGCGAGCGCGGCCACCATAAGCGGTGTCACCCAATAGCGGGTGCTGCAAGTACGACATATGCACACGAATTTGGTGTGTACGTCCGGTCTCCAAACGCAAGCGAATACGCGTGTGTTCGCGGAAATGCTCGGCCACGCGGTAATGCGTCACCGCAGGTTTACCCATTGGGCTCACCGCCATCAGTGTGCGTTTGGTTGAGTGTCGACCAATCGGCTGCTCAACCTTACCGCCCGCGGTCATACGACCAATAGCGATCGCTTCATACTCACGAGTAATGTTGCGCTTTTGCAGAGCACGAACCAGGCGCGTTTGCGCTGGGACCGTTTTCGCCACCACCATAAGGCCCGTGGTGTCTTTGTCCAAGCGGTGAACGATCCCGGCACGAGGCACTTCCGCAATCGCTGGGTAATGATGCAGTAACGCGTTGAGCACAGTGCCATCTGGCGTACCGGCACCTGGGTGAACCACAAAGTCACGCGGTTTGTTGATCACGATAATGTCGTCATCTTCATAAACGATATCCAGAGGAATATCTTGCGCTTCCCAACGTTCTTCGTCTTCGAGTTCCGCTTGTAAGGTGATCTCTTCACCGCCCATCACTTTGGTGCGCGGCTTGGTGACCACTTGGCCGTCCACACTCACTTTGCCTTCGAGTAACCACTCTTTTAGACGTGAGCGCGAAAAATCGGTAAACAATTCGGCAATCGCCTGATCGAGGCGTTGACCTAGCTGGCTATCTTTTACTGTATTGGTTAATTCAATCTGCTGAGCCATATCGAACTTTTTTAAAAACTGTGAGACTAATAGTCTCTACTATGAAAAAATAAGCGCCATTGTATCCGTTACCGCTTAGAAAGTAACGGCGGCGTACTAAATATTTAATTCAAGGAATCGAATCCTGACATGAAACAGCATACATTATCTGGCTTATTGGCATTATCCATATTGGTTGGCTGCTCGAGCAGCGAGGAGATCGTTCCTGATGTGCCACCATCAGAACTGTATTCTGAAGCGCAACTTTCTTTGCAAAGCGGGAACTGGCTCACCGCTATTGAGCAACTTGAAGCTCTAGATTCACGTTATCCATTCGGCGCTTACTCAGAGCAGGTTCAGCTAGACCTTATTTACGCTTACTACAAAAACGATGACTTGGCGCTCGGTTTGGCGACCATAGAGCGCTTTACGCGTTTGAACCCAACCCATGAGAAATTGGACTGGGTCCTCTACATGCGCGGACTCTCTCACATGGCGCAAGATCGCAACTTTATGCATGATCTGCTCAATATCGATCGTAGTGACCGAGATCCTGAGCCGGTGAAAAAAGCATTCGCAGACTTTAAGCGTCTTCTTGAGCGTTACCCAAACAGCCCATACGCAGCAGACTCTCAAAAACGCATGTACGCGCTCAAAAATCGCCTCGCCAACTACGATTTAGCGACCGCGGATTTCTACCTTCGCCGCGAGGCATGGATTGCCGCCATCAACCGTACCCAAGAGTTGCAGCGTACTTATCCTGATACTGAAGCCGCTCGCAAATCATTGCAGATTCAGCTTGAAGCCTATCAACAACTCGGATTAGAGGATGCCGTGAAGCGAACTGAGGCGCTAATCGAGCTCAATCCGGATTCTTAAGCCATCCGTTCTCTTCTCTACTCGCCGCGCAACTTGCGCGGCGTTTTTGTTTCTTCAAACCACAGTTTTTCCTTCAGATTACATAGTGAGAGCAAGCAAAGTGAATGAGAAGAATACGATGATGGGTACGCTGGCTGTCGTCAGAGGTGTATCAGGAAAATCGAGAGAAGAAGAGAAAGGGAGCGCGATGTCACACTATTGATGCGATTAAAATGCAACCAATGATTTATTTTGACCGTAAACCGTCCCTAAAAAGCGGATGATTTTTAGCGTGTTTCCTCTTCCAATCTAATGAGTTTTTATGGTTAAACAAGCTTTTTTGAGCGGTGATGAATCGACTCTTTGAGTTAGATCACGTTTGAATTTAATCCAAAAAATAGCCTACACAATAGTGATTTAGATCACTTTATTTATACCTGCGGTGAGTAATCTGGAGTTAACCCATGAGGGATGACACAGAGGAAAGCATCTATGAAAGTAAACATCACTGGTAAAAACATCGACATCACCTCTGCAATCCGCAATCACATTGAGAGCAAGTTCCAGAAGCTAGAAAAATGGCAAGTAGACATTATCGGTTGCCAAGCCACCTTTAGTGAAGAACCGAATAAACAGAAAAAATTCGAGGCTATCATCACGGTTCCTAAAGGCCAACTTATCGCTTCTGCTACCCATGAAGATTTGTACGCTGCCGTTAACGAGGTAGAACAGAAATTAGAACGACAGCTTAATAAACTCCGCCACAAACCTGAGGCACGTCGTACGGACAAGCCACAACTGGAAGAAGTCGAAGAGTAATCAGCAGACTGAGAAGATTTGAGAATAGCGCCCGGCGGGCGCTATTTTTTTGCTTGACGCTCCATACTCCGTTGCTTATTGTGGTTGAACATTCATTTGGAATCGACTTTTATGCACCGTTCACCACTGTTCTTTTTTGACTTGTTTTTTCTCCACTAGACTGGAGGCTCGCTCGTTTTTAAAAACAAGTCAAAAACGAACAGAAAGCCTCCCATCGGGAGGCTTTTTTTATAAGGAATACTAGGATGACTGAACAAAAATACTCACTTGATGACATTCGTTTACGCTTAAACGAACTCGACGACCAACTGCTTAAACTCCTTTCTGAACGCCGTGAGATGAGCATTGAGGTTGCGAAGAGTAAAGTTCAAACATCCAAACCAGTGCGTGACGCCGTACGCGAGCAGCAGTTGCTGGTTAAGCTCATCAATAATGGCAAAGAGAAGTATCAGCTCGATGCGCAATACATCACCAAACTGTTTCACACCATCATTGAAGACTCTGTACTCCTCCAGCAATCGTATCTACAAAACCTCGCTAACCCAGAACTGAGCCGCAAACCGTTGGCTCGGGTTGCTTTTCTTGGTGCCAAGGGCTCCTACTCCCACCTCGCGAGCCGAGAATACTTCAGCCGTAAAAACACTGAGTTAATTGAATTAAACTGCGATCACTTTAAAGAAGTGGCAAACACTGTGGAGTCCGGTCATGCAGACTATGGCGTACTTCCGATTGAAAACACCAGTTCAGGCTCTATCAATGAGGTGTATGACTTACTACAACACACCACTCTCTATATTGTCGGTGAGCTGACATTACCGATTGAGCACTGCTTGGTGGCCACGCAGGACATCCGCTTAGAAGAGATCAAAACCTTGTACTCTCACCCACAGCCCCACCAGCAATGCAGCGAGTTTTTGAGCCGTCTGAAAGGCGTTAAGCTAGAGTCTTGCGCGAGCACGGCCGATGCGATGCAAAAAGTTCAAGAAATGAACCGACGCGACGTCGCTGCCATCGGGAATGCTTCGAGCGGTAAGTTGTATGGCCTTCAAGCAATTCAAGGCAACATTGCCAATCAAACCGAGAACCACACTCGCTTTATCGTTGTTGCGCGTAAGCCTGTCGAAGTGTCGGCGCAAATTCCGGCAAAAACCACTTTGATCATGTCCACGTCTCAGCAAGCGGGCTCCCTGGTGGAAACCCTACTAGTGCTGCAACGCTACGGCATCAACATGAACAAATTGGAATCAAGGCCTATCATGGGCAACCCTTGGGAGGAGATGTTCTACGTCGATCTCGAGGCGCATCTGGACTCTCAAGAAATGCAGCAAGCCCTGAACGAACTCACTCGGATTACCAAACATCTTAAAGTGTTGGGCTGCTATCCGAGTGAAAATGTCAAACCTACACAAGTGAAATTGCTGTAACTTTGTCACAGCCTAATCAATAAATTGACGATTAAAGCTGACACCTAGTGCAAATGCTCATACTATGAGTACATTAAGTTGCATAGCAAGGTGTCAGCACGCGCTGACTTTCATTCATCAACTCAATAAAGTCAGTTATGAGGCTCGCTCTTTATTCATTCATTGCTCCGCTCTTTTGTAGCGCCATTACGTACGCCAATCCACTCAATCTCTACATGTGGGAGGACACCTTGTCCCCGAACGTGATTGACCAATGGCAACAACAAAGCTCTACCCCGCTGCGCCTTGACCATTTTGACAATGACGACAAACGCAGTTTATTAATGCTCCGCACAGACCAGTTGCCGTTTGATGTTGTCGTACTTGATAACGTCTCTGCGCAAATCTATGGTCGCCTCAACATGTTTGAGGACCTAGCTGACCTCCCCAACCGTCAACATAATGCGGCGAAATGGAATCAAGTCTGCGGCCCCCATGCCGTTCCTTACTTTTGGGGGACGGTGGGCATTGCATTTCGGCACTCGGCGGTGGACCATCCTCCCGCAACATGGCATGACTTCGTCTACCCGCCCCAAGAGCACGAAGGTAAGATCGGCATGATCAACGACAGCATCGAAAGCTTTCTTCCGCTGTTTTATGCGCTTGGTCTCTCTCCGATCGAAGACAACCCGGACACATTACAAAAGGCATACCCACAGTTAATTGAATTTAGTGACCGAGTGCTGACCTTTGAGTACATCCTCAGCTATATCCGTAGCCAAGCGGATGCTAACGCACTGGACATGGCGCTAGCCTACAGCGGAGATCAATATTCTCTCAATCGATTCTACGGTGAAGGGAAATGGGGCTTTGTGATCCCTGAAGGACAGCTGTTCATTTGGGTCGACTGTCTGGCGATTCCGAAAAGCAGCACCAACAAAGACGCCGCCAAAGCCTTTGTGAATTTCCTGATGGATCCCAATATTGCTGCAATAAATGCAACAGATATTAAAGCTGCAACGCCCAACTTAAGTGCATTGAAACTGTTGCCAGAATGGTACATAAATGATGCATCATTATTTCCAGAATCAAGCAGGGTCGACGGGGCGCTGATCGACAGCGAGCTCACCGCGGCCAACATAAGCCTAAGGGCAAAAATTATTAATAGTATTCTCAAACGTCATGAAGCTCAGCACTAGAGTCCTACTGCTGGTTGCCCCCGTGGTGCTGATGAGCGCGGCGCTATCTAGCTATAGCATCTACATCAACCAAAAAGATGCGTTAATTAAACGTGAGAACAGTTATCTGCAACTCACGATGGAAAAGCTCGCCGGTCACTTTCGTCAATCCGTTGCATTACTCAACAGCTACTCACTTTCATTGACCAAAAGCGACATCATCCGTTACTACCTGACCCAGCCCGAAAACCCCTATCGAGAAATGAATCTGATCAGCAATTTGCAGCTATCCGTCAAGCAGCTGCAAACCAGCGACGATGATTCGATTGCCGTCGCGATTCTCGATAGCGAACAAAACGTGGAGTTCTATTCGGACAACCAATCCGACCCGTTCACAACGCTCGATGACAACGTGCGCGACTATGTTAAGCAGACCTACCACAATACCGGCCAAACGCGCCATCTAGGATTTGCAAAAAACTTCCAAGGCCAAAGCATTCTGATTCGTTATGATGTGCTCGACCAAAGCACCCTCAATGTGCCGCTGAGTTATAACAAGGAGCGGGTGTTTTTTGTCGTGGTGGCTTTGACACTCGACAAATATGATCAGCTCAAACACATCATCGAATTTGATAACGACAGCAGCATTTTCTATGCCCCCGAGCCCATTTTTAAGTCTGGTTTAACCCAGTCGGTCGAGCTTAAACATGGCTTGTTCGCCGTGCTTGACCCAGCGCACTATCTACTGACCGAAAAATTGGCCAAAATCGAACATAAGCTACTGCTCTCGTTTGGTGCGTCCTCTTTGGTTACCGTGCTGATCTTACTGTTTTTACTTTATCGACATGTCATTCGTCCTATCACCCGCCTAGATCACCAATTGCAAGAGGTGGAGCAACACAAGCGACACAACATCGACAGGTTGGGCAGTGACAACGAAATTGGTCGCTTGTCGATGCGTTTTTACGACATGTATCGTGAGCTTGATTCGAGCTATCAAAAAACCAAGGCGATGGCAGAGAACGATCATTTAACTCAGTTGGCCAACCGCTACCAATTTCAGATGTGCGTTGAACGCAGCCTTTCCAATACTCTGGCCGTCACTCACGCATGGATTCTTTACATAGACCTCGATAACTTCAAGTACGTCAATGACAAGTACGGCCATCACATCGGCGATACGCTACTGGTCAATTTCGCCCAGCACCTGAAAACGCTGTGCGACCAACTGGAAAGCAATTTTGGCGTCAAGTCCCTCGCCTCTCGCCTTTCTGGTGATGAATTTGCCATATTTATTGCCGCTGGCAGACGAGGCGATTACGCGACC
This sequence comes from Vibrio sp. R10-SG3-ISO3, assembly GCF_059834225.1. Taxonomy (NCBI): domain Bacteria; kingdom Pseudomonadati; phylum Pseudomonadota; class Gammaproteobacteria; order Vibrionales; family Vibrionaceae; genus Vibrio; species Vibrio sp. R10-SG3-ISO3. Next base: position 12,295 of record NZ_JCBDHE010000033.1, read on the forward strand.
TACATCGCCAACGCGATTTTGCAACCGATTCAAAGCCATACTCACTCCCCTTTGGGCTCTTTCCCAATCACGGCCAGTATTGGTATCGCCTCCTACCCCGATGATGGTAAAGACTTGGCCAAGTTACTCTCCAATGCCGACACGGCCATGTATCAAGCCAAACGAGCCGGCAAAAACCAAGTGGCACCTTACTCGAAAGCGCTCGATGACGTGGTACGACGCAAAGAGAAAATTGAGCGCGCGCTGCGCAGTGGTGAGTACGACAAAGAGTTCACTTTGCTCTATCAGCCCTATTACAATCGCGATGGCAGTGAAATTCGCGGGGTCGAAGCGCTGCTGCGCTGGGAATCGCCTAAGTTGGGGCGGGTCGAACCCAGTGAGTTTATTCCAATCTCTGAGCAAACCGGCCTATTTGGCAGTATTGATCGTTGGGTGATTGAAGAAGCTTTCAAAGACTTTGCCGATATTCAGAGTAGCTTTGACGGCCCGGTTCAAGTCTCTATAAACCTGTCGTCAGCAGAACTCGACTCGTTACAACTCGCCCAGTTTATTCAGACAATGAGCGATAAGTATCACGTGATTCCTAGCTTGATCGATTTTGAAATTACCGAGACCTTTGCCTCAGACTCCCAGAGCTATCTACTGCTTCATGAGTTGTCAATTATGGGCTTTAAGCTCGCCATTGATGACTTTGGCTCTGGCTATACCTCCATCGTTCAACTGGTCGAGTACCCAGTGCAAAAGATCAAGCTTGATAAAGAGTTCTTAGCCACGCTAGTCAAAACCGATAACCGTAAAGTGATCAAACCCTTGGTTGATCTTTGCCACTCACAATCTATGATAGTCACCGCTGAGGGCATTGAGACGCAAGAGGATCACGAGTGGCTAGCCAGTTATGAATGTGACTATATGCAAGGCTATTACTTGTCTCCGCCTTTGACCTTAGCGCAGCTCAGCCTAATCCACTTAGCACCAGAAGAGGTTATTGATGACCGTGAAGAAGGTTATTGTCGCTTCGCTTAACCCGGCGAAGATCAACGCGGTAAAAAGTGCGTTTCTTGCCTCGTTTCCAAACCAATCGTTTGAATTCTCTGGCGTTAGCGTGCCAAGCGGCGTCGCTGACCAACCGATGAGCAATCAAGAGACGTACCAAGGTGCTCGCCAACGTGTGACCAACGCCAAGCAGGCAGTAGCAGATGCGGATTTCTATGTTGGGCTAGAAGCCGGTATTGAAGGACAAGTGACCTTTGCATGGATGGTGATTGAGTCTCAACAACAACGCGGCGAATCGCGTTCAGCGAGCTTGATGTTGCCACCGGTGGTCCTTGACAAGCTCAAAGACGCCAATGAACTTGGCGATGTGATGGATGAGGTCTTTGGCACTGAAAACATTAAGCAAAAAGGCGGCGCTATCAGCCTACTGACCCACGATTTGTTGACGCGCAGCTCCGTGTACCATCAAGCGCTTGTTTTGGCGCTCATCCCATTTATGAATCCAGACCTCTTCCCAGTGAGTGGTAGGGAGTCTTAATCGGTCTCACCGCGCTCGAGCAGAGCCGCTAACGCGGCTTTATCTTGCGCGGATTTGGATTTGAGTTCATTCGAGCCGCGCGTGATGGTAGCTACCCCTACCCCCAGCATCTGACTGATTTGACGCTGTGACAATTCCCCCTTCAGTAACTCACGGAAAATATTGACCCGCGCGACCAACGCTTCCCTTTCATCGGGCGTCAGCAGCATCGTCAGTAGCATCTCATGCTGATGAGACTCACTGCTTTTGGCGACAAGGTCTAGGATCTGTTGCCACTCTTTGTACTCTGGTTCCATTGCGTTTACTTCAGTACGACCATTGATAGCGTCAATATTCCCAAGCTTTACCTTTGGATTCAAGCGTCACGGTCTCAGTACTTCGCTTGCAGCTCTTTTTGGCTCAAAAAGTGTCCGTCCTCACCCAACACTTCACGATAGTAAGTTTCAAACATCAAAATATTTTGCACATAGCCGCGCGTTTCCTTAAAGGGGATCGCTTCAATAAAAGCGAACACGTCCAGCTTACCGTCACTGCGCTCACGCCATGTTTTGACTCGATTCGGCCCCGCATTATACGCCGCAAACGCCAGAATGCGGTTATGGTCGTAATCGTCAAGCAGCCCTTTTAGGTAATGGCTGCCGATTTCGATGTTTTTGCCCACTTCGTACAGATCCGCACTGCCTTGATAAGTTAACTGATATTTTCTCGCCGTGTATTTGGCCGTGGACGGCATGATCTGCATAATGCCGCGTGCACCGACCGGCGAACGGGCCTCAACATCCATCGCACTCTCTTGGCGGGCCAGTGACATTAGGGTGATAGGATCAATGTTGTGCTTATCGCCATAGAAGTTAAACCACCAGCGATGCGCAATCGGGAAACGAATTTCTAGGTTATCCCACATTTTGGCCTGAATACTGGCAGTAACGGTCAAATGGTGCCAACCTTTGAACGATGCATAAGCGGCCAGCATCTCTCGCTGCGATTTATTGACCCGCCCAAGCAGCCATCGCCACTCACTTTTGGCCGCGGTAATTTTATCGCGATCAATCAACTCCTCGATCCGCACGAGAGTCGTCTCAAACGGCTCAACCAGCTCGGGCGCCAATGTAATGGTGGAGGTGGGATAGACAATCGAACGCTGAAGCGCTTGCGCGGCTGCCACGCTGTAGAAGTTTCGCTGACCAACAATAGCCTCTAAACGCTGATTCGCTTGGCTCATTTGACCGGCGGCCATTTCCGCTCTCGCGCGCCAATATTGCCAGCGGAGGGTCTCTTGATAACTCACAGGTAGTGCATCAAGCCAACGACTGACCGCTGGCCAGTCATCTTCACCTATCGCCAAACGGATGCGCCGCTCGAGCAAAGAGAGGTTAGCACTGTGCGCTATCACATCATCACGCCACGCGATCAGCTCCGGCTCGTCACGATTCATCAAACGAAAAGCAATAAAATCGGCCAAATTCTGCTGAGATTCGGTGGGTAGCGACACTGCCGCTATCACGTCACTGTACTCTTGCTGCGCTTTGACAACGTCACGACGCGCGAGCTTTTTCATGCCGCTACTAACTAACTGATGATAAAACGGTTCATCAGGAAACTGCGCTGCCGCCTTTGCCAAGGTTGCGGGATCGCGAAACAGCGATTGCGCTCGTTGTCCTGCTATTTTGGCTTGCTCACTCTCAAGTTGCTTGACCAAGTAGTTGAGTAAGCTGCCATTTCCAGAGTCAAACACGAGTAATACCCGATCGAGCACATCACGATCACTGCGTTGGCCATGCGTATCCCAAGCGGCAAAAAGCGGGTCACACGCATCCGCAATACTTGAACCGGATCGCCATAGCGTTTTCGCGCCTTGCCATGCTAACGCTTTGTTGCCTGTTTGGTAATGAGCCCAGTAATAGTGACACTGATAACTCTCGCCTCTCGGCAGCGCTGTCTGAAATTCAAGAAAGCGCTGCCATTGGTTATCTTTGGCTAATGCGTCCAAATACGGTGCGCTAATACGCCCAGAAAAAGGCAGCGTTTTATAGCGCTCAATAAACTGACTCACCTCTGTGGAGGAGCGATTTCCAATGTTGACTAAGAAAGCGCGATAATCGACGTAGGGCGTTAAGGGATAGTCGGCGATGTCGGGCCTTAGAGCCTGATAATCATCAACCTTTTTCTCATCGAGCAAATCTTGTGCTTGATCGTACAACGCTCGCTGAGTAGCGAGGTCGGCTACCGCTGAAGTAGCATAAGTGGCGCTGCCCACAACCGCACAAAACCAGACCGCGGTTCGAGAAAAGTAGGACAACAAACGGGAATCTCTCAGCGTCATAAAGCCTCATCCTTGAAGGGAAAACCTCTCTCTAATTAACTCGATCCTCCCCCCTGCTGTAAAGAGCTCAGATGTAAATAATAATAAATTCACACAATAGTGACATTGAGTGGCAAGGCTTGACTGACGTTGAACCGATTTCCTCCCTCTCGGGAGTAACAAAACGCGTTCGCTTGGTATAAAATGACGAGTTACGTAGATTGAATAGTTAGGAACGATCGGCAATGGCTGAATACGTATATACCATGTCGCGCGTGAGCAAAGTGGTGCCACCAAAGCGACAAATTCTTAAAGACATCTCTCTGAGCTTTTTCCCAGGCGCAAAAATCGGTGTTTTGGGCCTCAATGGTGCAGGTAAGTCGACCCTACTGCGCATCATGGCGGGTATTGATACCGACATCGATGGTGAAGCGCGTCCACAACCGGGCCTGAATGTCGGCTACCTGCCGCAGGAACCTGTGCTCGATGAATCGAAAACGGTACGTGAAATCGTCGAAGAGGCGGTATCTGATGTCGCTGGCGCAATGAAGCGTCTGGACGAAGTCTACGCGGCTTACGCAGAACCCGATGCGGATTTCGATGCCCTTGCAAAAGAGCAAGGTGAGCTAGAAGCGCTGATTCAAGCCAAAGAAGGCCACAACCTCGAAAACGCGCTAGAGCGCGCCGCGGATGCTCTGCGCCTGCCTGAGTGGGATCAAAAAATTGCCCACCTATCGGGTGGTGAGCGCCGCCGTGTGGCGATTTGTCGCCTACTTCTTTCTAAGCCAGATATGCTGCTGCTCGACGAACCGACCAACCACTTGGATGCCGAATCCGTCGCGTGGCTAGAACGTTTCCTTGTTGATTACACTGGCACCGTTGTGGCTATTACCCACGACCGTTACTTCCTCGACAACGCCGCAGGTTGGATCCTTGAATTGGACCGTGGTGAAGGCATTCCATGGCAAGGTAACTACACCTCATGGCTAGAGCAAAAAGATGCGCGTCTGCAACAAGAAGCGTCACAAGAGAAAGCACGTCAAAAGACCATTGAAAAAGAGCTGGAGTGGGTTCGTCAAAACCCGAAAGGTCGTCAATCGAAGTCTAAGGCGCGTATGGCTCGCTTTGAAGAGCTGCAAAGCGGCGATCGTCAAAAGCGTAACGAAACCAACGAGCTGTTTATTCCACCAGGTGAGCGTCTTGGCGACAAGGTGATTGAAGTCTCTAACCTGAGCAAGTCGTTCGACGGCCGCGTATTGATTGATGACCTGTCGTTCAGCATGCCAAAAGGGGCGATTGTCGGCATCATCGGTGCCAACGGTGCGGGTAAATCAACGCTATTCAAGATGCTGAGTGGTGCAGAACAACCGGATTCAGGCACTATCGAAATGGGTGAAACCGTCAAGTTGGCATCCGTCGATCAGTTCCGTGACTCGATGGACGATTCAAAAACCGTCTACCAAGAGATTTCGGAAGGCGCGGACATCATCAAGATCAACAACTTCGAAATCCCTGCTCGCGCGTACTGCTCTCGCTTTAACTTTAAAGGCAGCGATCAGCAGAAAGTGATTGGCGAGTTGTCGGGTGGTGAGCGTAACCGTGTCCACTTAGCGAAACTGCTTAAAGCGGGCGGCAACGTGTTGCTTCTCGATGAGCCAACCAACGACCTCGACGTGGAAACCCTACGAGCATTGGAAGAAGCGCTGCTTGAATTCCCTGGCTGTGCCATGGTGATCTCGCACGACCGTTGGTTCCTTGACCGTATCGCTACGCACATCATTGATTACCGTGATGAAGGCCAAGTGAACTTCTACGAAGGCAACTACACGGAATACATGGAATGGCTGAAAAAGACCTTGGGGCCTGAAGCAGCCGAACCACACCGTATCAAGTACAAGCGTATCGCCAAGTAATCGATTACCGCTTGATCTTTACCCAAAGGCCGCTAAGATTAGCGGCCTTTCATATTGAGGACGATAGCGACTCACTGATGGTTCGCGCCATCTCAGAGCATTGGGCCTGATGGGCAAAATATTCTGTTGAGTAGGTCAACAATGAGAAGGGTCGAGGGTTTGTCTTTATCGCTTGTCTGCTAGACTCAACACATAGTCATGGGAGAAGCAACAGATGAAAGAACGTCGCCGATTTTCACGGGTGGTTTATCAAGCCCCTGCCGTGTTAGTTCAAGGATCGCATCGTATTGACGCATCAATTCGTGATCTTTCTTTGCACGGTGTATTACTCGCATGTGATGCTGCCTCGACGCTGAGCCGCGAAGAGGACGTCAATGTACAATTTTCACTTCCAGGGAGTGATGTCGAGATTCAACTTGTCGCCAAGGTGGTTGGACTCAATAACAATATCATCCGTCTTGCGATCGATCATATTGATATTGAGAGTATCGGACACCTAAAACGCCTGGTCGAACTCAATGTTGGGGATGACGATCTTCTCCATAGGGATATTGAACATTTATCCGATTTAGGTGAAGAAGCCTAATAGAACCCATATGTCGAACAAAATTACTATTTCGATACCAGCGCCGGCTGGTATTTCGCGTTTTTACCTATCTCGTCGTGCTGTCGCGACCACATTGGCCCTAGCGGTTGTAGGTGTCATGGCCGCAGGCACTGGTGTATACACCTACTGGCAAACAAGCCAAAGCGAGCAAGCGGCGCTCACGCAAGCACTGGCAGCAGTGAGTGAAGAAAAGCGTCAACTCGAGCAGCTTTACAGCCAGCAGCAAGACGAAACCCATCAGTTGGTGCAAGAGCTTGAAGCGAAGAAGACTCAGATTAGCGTATTGGGTCGACGCGTGTACGATGTGGAAGCGGTGCTCGGTTTGGTTGATGACAATCAAGAAACACCACTGGAAGAAGTCCCACTGGAAAGCCGTATTGATGCTGCAGCAATAGACTCTGCGGTGCGTGCGACGATGTTTCGTCTGATCCCCAATGACTCACCGATGGAGTACCTGCGTGTCTCCTCATCTTACGGGAGGCGCACAAACCCCATTACAGGGCAGCGCCATACACACACCGGGATAGATCTCACCTGCAAACCTGGTCAGCCTATCTATTCACCGGCCGATGGTGTGGTAGAAACCGTGCGACCGAGCAACAAAGGGTTTGGTAACTTCCTCACCTTACGTCACTCGTTTGGCTTTATGAGCTCCTACGCGCACCTTGCCAAGTTTAAAGTACGCAGCGGTCAGTTTGTCAGCAAAGGCGAGCAGATCGCCACTTGTGGCAATTCTGGCAACTCAACGGGTCCTCATTTGCACTACGAGATCCGCTTTTTAGGGCGAGCGCTCAACCCGCAATACACCATGGATTGGACCCCGGACAACTTCCACTACTTGTTTGAAAAAGAGAACAAAGTGAAGTGGGCTCCGCTGGTACAGTTGATTGATAACACCGTCAGACTGCAAGTGAGCTTGACGCAAAGCCCGTACGTTGATGACTCGGTCAATACCGTAAAAGCGGACGACTCGGAACCTGAGCACACCAGCGTGCAATAAGTACATGGGTGGTCGATGTGCAGATAAATGCAACGCGATCAAAAAAAGCTGCCTAGGCAGCTTTTTTTATAACAAGAATGTAGCTCAGCCACGATGAATCGCATCGTTCGCTTGCTTAAGTAGATTTTGGCTCTCATTCATAAACTGCTGAGAATGGTCTCCAAACCACTCGCTCACTTTGTTAAAACTGTCGACAAACGCTTGTTTGTCCTTACCTTCCAAAATTTCTAATGCCTCACCGAAACTGCGATGGAAGCGCTTAATCATCTCAATATTCTCTTGCGAAGAGAGGATGATGTCGCCATAGAGGTTGGGATCTTGCGCAAACAATCGCCCAACCATGGCCAACTCCAAACGGTAAATCGGCGAGCTCAGCGTCAGTAGCTTGTCCAAATTCGGATTTTCTCGGCTAAGGTGTAGGCCATAGGCAAACGAAGTAAAGTGGCGCAAAGCTTGGATCAGGGTCATGCCTTGATCGTGCTCTTTGGCATCAATTTGGCACAAACTCGCGCCCCAAATTGAAAATTGCTTGAGCAGCCACTGATACTGCTCTTCACCACGACCATCACAATAGACAATGACCTGCTTGGCTAAACTCGGCACATCAGGACCAAACATCGGATGCAAACCGACGACAGGGCCAGAGTGAATCGCCATCATTGCTTGCAGCGGCTTAGACTTAATCGAGGTGAGATCGCACAAAATACAGTCATGGGGCAGATTACCCAGTTTATCAATCACCCCTTGAGTGAGATGAATCGGCACTGTCACGACCACCATGCCCGCGTTGTGGAGGATCTCGTCCGCATTCGGCCAATCTTGACTGCCAAGCACTTTGACTTGATAGCCCGACAAGGTAAACATGCGGCCAAACAGACGACCAAGCTGACCGTTACCACCAACGATCACCACCGAACGCAGCTCTGGGTTCAAACACTTAAAGCCGGAGTCTTTTTCACTGGCGTAGGACTCACGCATGGTGCGGCGCAAGATGTCCTCAATCAACTGAGGGGGAACCCCGATCTTTTCCGCTTCGGCTCGGCGGGAAGCCAACATCGCCGCTTCGCGGTCAGGCGCATAAATGGGCAAACCGTGCTGGCTTTTTACCTCTCCCACTTTCTCTACTAATGCGAGGCGCTGCGCCAGTAAAGCTAATATCTGTTTATCGACTGCGTCAATCTCATCACGCAACCCGCTAAGTTCTACAGCCATCAATATCCCTTCGTATCCCTTTTTAACTTGCGAAGTATGACTTCGCTAAGCGGTCTTGTAGAAATGGAACCAGCTCTTTGTGAGCGTGACGTAATAGTGCCTCAGTTGCGTCCCAATTGATACACGCATCCGTGATAGAGACGCCGTATTTCATCTCACTTAGCGGGATGTCAGATGACTGGTTACCTTCATTTAGGTGACTTTCAATCATCAAACCAATAATTGACTTGTTGCCTTCACGAATTTGGTGAATCACATCTTCCGCCACCAGTGGTTGACGGCGGAAATCTTTGCGTGAGTTGGCGTGACTACAATCCACCATCAACGAGGCGTCAAGACCCACTTTTGCCATGTCTTGCTCACATTCCGTTACGGAGACAGAATCGTAATTGGTCTGTTTGCCGCCTCGTAAGATCACGTGACCATTCGGGTTACCTTGTGTGGTAAGCAGCGCCACTTGGCCTTCGCTGTTGATGCCCATAAAACGGTGGCTTGAAGAGGCCGCTTGCATCGCGTTAATGGCAGTAGACAGGCTGCCATCGGTACCGTTTTTAAAGCCAATCGGCATCGAAAGGCCACTGGCCATTTCACGGTGAGTTTGAGATTCCGTCGTGCGGGCACCGATCGCCGCCCAGCTGAAGGTATCAGCGAGGTACTGTGGGCTGATAGGGTCGAGCGCTTCAGTGGCCAGTGGAATCTCCATCTCTGCCAGTTCCACCAGCAGTTGACGACCTACATGTAGGCCATGTTCAATATCAAAAGAGCCGTCAAGATGCGGGTCATTGATCAAACCTTTCCAGCCGACGGTCGTGCGCGGCTTCTCAAAGTACACACGCATCACAATGTAGAGTTGATCGCTGAGTTGCTCATTGAGCTTTTTCAGTCGCTGCGCGTACTCTTTTGCGGCATCGACGTCGTGAATAGAACAAGGACCACACACCACCAATAGACGGTGATCTTTTTTATGGATAATGTTGGCAACGGTTTGACGAGACTCTTGAATAAAACGGCGCGCTTTGTCACTCAGCGGCAGCTTCTCTTTCAACTGCTCAGGGGTAATTAGGACCTGCTCGTCCGTAATATTGATATTACTTAACTCACTCTTTTTCATCTCGCTCACCGTACACTTAAGTTTACATTCATTCTTATTTGGGTGCTTATACAAAGCAATAACGACAAAATAACAGAGTAAAAAAAGAATGCAACCGTAAACAATAAAAAACACAAAGTGTAAATAATTATATACACTCATTACTTTCTGAACGGAGCGGTCATTCTAAATCAAGAATGCCTTTCCGCCTCGGCGATACCTTTCCGCTGGCTTACGATATACACTATACAAAAACAGACGTACGGTGTGTTATGGACCTGATCCTCTCTTTGCTGCAACAAATGTGTGTCTATCTTGTGTTGGCTTATATGCTCAGCAAGACACCCATTTTTCTTCCTTTACTTAGCATCTCAAGTCGGCTGAGCCACAAGGTCAGTGTCTACATTCTCTTCTCATTATTTTGCATTATGGGCACCTACTTTGGTCTACAAATCAATGATGCCATTGCGAACACGCGCGCCATTGGTGCGGTTATGGGGGGTCTGTTTGGCGGCCCTGTTGTTGGCTTTTTTGTCGGTCTCACAGGGGGGCTACACCGATATACGTTAGGTGGCTTTACCGATTTAGCTTGCGCGATCTCCACCACGGCGGAGGGGCTTATTGGTGGTCTTCTCCACACCTATTTGCTGCGTAAAGGTCGCGGAGAGCAGCTTTTTAACGCCAGTGTGGTGTTTGCCATTACTTTGGTCGCCGAGGTAGTGCAGATGGTGATCATCTTGATTGTGGCGAAACCCTTTGATCAAGCTTACACACTCGTCTCGGCCATCGCTGCGCCTATGATCATCGCCAACTCGGTGGGGGCAGCCCTGTTTATGAGCATCCTTCACGACCGCAAAACCATCTTTGAGGAGTACTCGGCGACGTTTTCACGCCGAGCATTAAACATTGCCGAGCGCTCTGTCGGTATCCTCGCCTCCGGTTTTACCAGTCAGAACGCAGAAAAAATCGCCCGCATTGTCTATGAAGAGACCAACGTCGGCGCGGTGTCGATCACCGATAATGAAAAAATCCTCGCGTTTGTCGGTATTGGCGATGATCACCACAAACCGCAAACGCCGATCTCTTCACAAAGCACCTATGACGCCATCAACCAAAACAGCATCATCTACCTCGATGGCAGCGAGCGACCTTATCAATGCTCGCTCTCAACCACATGCAAGCTGGGCAGCGCCTTGATCATCCCGTTGCGCTCTGGTGATAAGGTGATCGGCACGATTAAGCTCTATGAACCCAAACGCAAACTCTTCTCCACCATCAATATGACGATGGCAAAAGGGATCGCGCAGTTACTCTCCAGTCAGATCCTCTACGGTGATTACCAACAGAAACAGACTCTACTCTCGCAGGCGGAAATCAAACTGCTGCACGCGCAGGTCAATCCGCACTTTCTGTTTAATGCATTAAACACCATCAGTGCCGTTATCCGTCGCGATCCAGCCAAGGCGCGTGAACTGATTCAGCATTTGTCGCAGTTCTTTCGCAGTAACCTCAAGCAAAACATCGCCAGTGTGACACTCAAAGAGGAGCTCGCGCACGTCAACGCCTACCTAACGATCGAGAAAGCGCGCTTTGATGATAGGTTGGAAGTGGAAATCGACATTGACGACGCGTTACTCAATCTGCAAGTCCCCACCTTTACTTTGCAGCCTTTGGTGGAAAATGCGATCAAGCATGGTATCTCAAACTTGCTCGAGGGCGGGCATGTGCGGATATACAACGAAACAACGCCACAGGGCGAAAGGATTGTGGTGGAAGACAACGCCGGCAGTTATCAAGAACCCGAGCCAGGCCACCTAGGATTAGGGATGCAAATTGTCGATAAACGGCTCACCAGTAAATTTGGCCGTGGTTCAGCGCTCAATATTGAGGTAAAACCCAACCAATTAACACAAATGAGCTTTATCATACCTCGCCCTTTGAAGGTAGCGTAGAACCGATGCGGATTGATAAGTAATGCGGATTGATGAGTAAGGACGATACATGCTGACAGCACTAGTCATTGATGACGAGCGATTTGCCCGCGAAGAGCTGACCCAATTGCTTGAAGAAACGGAATGTGTGACCGTCATAGGTGAAGCAAGCAATGCCATTGAGGGGCTAAAGAAGATCAACCAATTGAGGCCAGATGTGGTCTTTCTCGACATTCAAATGCCGCAAATCACAGGGATTGAGCTTTTGAGCATGCTCGACCCCGACACCATGCCCAAGGTGGTATTTGTCACCGCGTATGATGAGTTTGCCATTCAAGCGTTTGAGGACAATGCGTTTGACTACTTACTCAAGCCGGTTGAGCCCTGTCGTTTGGGAAAAACCATCAAACGACTTAAACACACAGAGCCCCGCCCGCTCCCATCCGCTTTGGCGCCTGAGGCGCTGAGTCAAATTCCCTGTATCGGTTTGAACCGCATCGTGATCATCCCAACGCAAGAGGTCGAATTTGCTTACAGCGATATTTCGGGCGTCCATGTACAAACTCGGCATCAAAAAGCGACCTCTCAATTGACGTTAAAGGTGCTGGAAGAAAAAACCCCGCTGGTACGCTGCCATCGCCAGTTTCTCGTCAACTTGAAAACCATCAAGGAGATCAAGTTGCTCGAAAACGGCCTTGCGGAGATCTACACCGTTAGCGGTTACCCGATTCCAGTCAGCCGCCGCTATTTAAAAACACTCAAAGAGCGGCTCGGTTTTCACTGATCCAGCATGCGCTTCATGGCTTCGGAGGCTTGCTTCCACTCATCACTCCGGGTCAGTTCACTGAGCGTAAATCGCTGGGTTTTGAGTAGCGTGTGCGCCTTAGGCACTGCCTGAATGGTCAAGCCATCCAATACTTGCACTTGTGCATCGCGCTGATTGCACACCAAAACCATATCGCAACCCGCTTGAAGCGATTGCTGCGCGCGCTGTGCAGGCCCCCCCATAACCGCTGCGCCTTCCATGGTCAAATCATCAGAAAAGACAATGCCATCAAAGCCCAGTTGCTGACGCAATACCTGCTGCAACCAATAACGTGAACCGCTGGCGGGCTGATCGTCATAGTGAGGGTAGATCACGTGCGCCGGCATCATGGCATCCAATACTCCAGCGTCGATGTGCGCCTTAAAGACTTGCATATCGAGTTCAAAAATCGAACTGCGCTCATCAATCGGTGTTTCAAGATGAGAGTCAGCAATCACACCACCATGGCCTGGGAAGTGTTTGCCTGTCGTGGCCATACCTAGCGTCTTCATCCCCTGCATAAACGCTCGGCTATGACGAATGATGCTCTCCACATCGTCACCGAATGCCCGGTTACCAATCGCACGGCATTCATGCCCTTTATCCAGAACTGGCGCGAAACTTAAATCGATATCGTGCGCGATCAATTCAGCGGCCATCAGCCAGCCGCCCCAACGGGCCAGTTGCTCCCCATTCTTATGCTCGGCGTACGCTTGAGCGGGGGGAATGGAAGAGAACCCATCGCGAAAACGCTGTACGCGGCCCCCTTCTTGGTCCACGCCGATCAAGATAGGTCGTTTCGCCGCCTGTCGGATAGACGCGGTCAGCGCTTGTAACTGCTCGCTATCGTGATAATTGCGTGTGAACAGAATCACGCCCCCGACGGTAGGATGGCGCAAAATTTCTCGGTCTTCAGCGGTCAGTTCGTACCCCGCCACATCTAGCCATAATGGTCCCATGTCAATTGACTCCAGCCCATGGTATTTTTCTCTATGCTGCCGAGAGTATTAGGATTATTCTCGGTTTACAATGGAAAGCATGTCGGCGAAGCGAAAATTTGACCATGAGCGAAAAAGCGTTATATATCGGGATCATGTCCGGCACGAGCCTGGACGGTGTGGACTGTGCCCTTGTCGAGATTGATGACCAAAGTGTCACGCTGCGCGATGCACTCGACTACCCCTACCCTGACCATCTACGCCAAAAAGTGCTGGCGATGTGCCTTGGTCAGCCGACCCGATTAGACGAGATTGGCGCGCTCGACCATCAGTTAGGCCACCTTTATGCCGATGCAGCGCTGGCGCTCTTAGCGAAATCTGGCACTAAAGCCCGTGACATCGCTGCGATTGGCAATCACGGTCAAACCGTGTTTCATCAACCCAGCAGCCCGACTCCCTTTACCACCCAGCTCGGAGACGCCCATATCATTGCAGCCAAAACGGGTATCGACACAATCGCCGATTTTCGTCGAAAAGACATGGCGCTCGGTGGGCAAGGCGCGCCCTTGGTGCCGGCTTTTCACCAAGCCCTGTTTCCTGTGACAGATTCTAGCGTAGCGGTTCTCAACATCGGCGGCATCGCCAATATTTCGCTGCTTCGGCCAGGCAAACCCGTCATCGGTTACGATACCGGGCCGGGAAACATGTTGATGGATGCGTGGTGTGACAAACATCGCGGCGCCCCATTTGATAAAGACGCGCAATGGGCACAGCAAGGTCAGGTACATCCCCCTTTACTTGACGCTTTACTAACCGATCCCTACCTCACCCAACCTGCCCCGAAAAGTACCGGGCGAGAACATTACAACCTGCCTTGGCTGATGGCACAACTCACTCCTTTTTCACTGCCCACCGAAGACGTGCAGCGTACGTTGTGTGAGTTCACCGCCGTTAGCATTGCCAATGAAGTCACACGATACGCCGAAGGCCCCCATCCTGAGTTGCTGGTGTGCGGCGGCGGTGTTCGCAATCCGCTGTTGATGCGCAGACTGGCCGCCTTATTGCCACAATGGCAAGTGTGCTCCACAAGCGATAAAGGGGTCGACAGTGATAATATGGAAGCGATGGCGTTTGCTTGGCTAGCCTATCGCCGCCTATATGGATTACCGAGTAATTTACCCGATGTCACCGGTGCTCAGCGCTCAGCCTCGCTTGGCGTGATGTACTGGGCAGAAAAATAGGAACACTATGACTAACGATGCTTTGATTGCCGCCTTGTCTCATCTTGTGTCTGAAGGGCGCAACCCTGACACCATGGACATTGACCTGCAACCGTCGATTGAAATCGTCAAACGCTTAAACCAACAAGATAAGAGCGTACCGCTTGCCGTGGAGAAAGTGCTGCCCGAGGTGGCTCAAGCGGTCGACAAAATCGTCGAGGCGTTTCAAGTCGGCGGTCGACTGATTTATTTGGGCGCGGGTACCAGTGGCCGCCTTGGTGTGCTTGATGCCTCCGAATGCCCACCCACCTTTGGCGTATCGGATCAGATGGTGATCGGCTTAATTGCGGGCGGCCAAGACGCGATGTTTAAAGCCAAAGAAGGTGCGGAAGATGACCCGCAGCTTGGCGAGAGTGACTTGCAATCCCTCAACTTAACTCCAGATGATGTGGTGGTGGGCATTGCTGCCAGTGGTCGCACACCTTACGTCATTGGTGCACTGACCTACGCCAATGAGTTAGGCGCAACGACCGTTGCACTCTCTTGCAATCCTGACTCCCCCATCGCCGAGAGCGCAGAGATTGCGATAAGCCCAGTCGTGGGGCCAGAAGCGCTGACGGGTTCAACGCGGCTGAAATCCGGCACGGCGCAAAAGTTGGTGCTCAATATGCTGACCACCGCCAGTATGATCCGACTTGGAAAAAGCTATCAGAATTTGATGGTAGACGTAAAAGCCACCAACAAGAAGTTGCTAGCGCGAGCGACACGCATCGTCATGCAAGCGACAGATTGTGATAAAGCACAGGCCACAAGTACGCTCGAAGAGACCGAATTTGATGTCAAACTGGCCATTTTAATGATTCTAACTGGGCTGGGTATTGAAGAGGCTCGTGAGCAGTTGCATCACCAACAAGGCTTTCTGCGCGCGGCCGTCGAGAAACACCAGTAGCGCGCAGGGTTATTCAGTAAAGGATTATTGAATGTAAGAGTAAACTCGGTGCACTCGATCGTGGATGAGCCTTGCTTATCCATCATCAATTATTGTATTCGTCCCAGCCTCGCTTCCACTCCATGCGAAACTGCTGGGCAAACTCGGTGCCTTCACAGGCACCTTGGTAATATTGGCCTGATAATCCAATCTGGTAAGCAAAATTGGGGTTACAGTACTCTTGTACACCCTCGCCATAGCCTTGATCGTAATCGTGCTGTTTAACGACGCCCAAGCTAGACAGCTCTTTGAGCGTGCGTTGGCTATTCCCTCGCACACCATCTTGATAGCCGATTTCATACCAATCGCCCTGCTGGGCAAGCTGTTCCACAGACGCACTGCAACCAATGAGTAGCGCGATAGCACTGAATGAAGTGACACTGAAAAGCGTCGTCAGTCCGATTCTCACTCGATATCCTTTTTGATGATTGATTATTAGTAGCTAGACACACCTACTACACCACTAAAGCCGATAAATAGCCACTCCCGCCGCGAAAAAACCACTCATTACCCATACAGACCACTTAACTCACCAAACAACCACTGACCTAACCAGCACACGAAACTCGCCAAACAGCGGAGTAACATACAGGGTGTATCAATAAAACTAACACTAAGGAACGAGCTATGTTGTGGTTTTTAACCTGTGTCGCCGCACTCATCGGCGGGTACTTTATCTACGGCGCTTTCGTCGAAAAAGTATTCGGAATCAATGAAAAGCGTCAGACGCCTGCCCATACCAAAGCGGACGGTGTCGACTATGTGGCCATGTCCACACCTAAAGTTTATCTAGTCCAACTTCTTAATATCGCTGGTGTCGGCCCGATTTTTGGTCCGATCATGGGTGCGCTGTACGGCCCTGCTGCGATGCTGTGGATTGTCATCGGTTGTATCTTCGCCGGCGCTGTCCATGACTACTTCTCAGGTATGCTGTCGATTCGTAATGGCGGCGCTTCCGTACCGACGATTACCGGTCGCTACCTAGGTAATGGCGCCAAACATTTCATGAACATTTTTGCCATTGTCTTATTGCTGCTTGTAGGTGTGGTCTTCGTTTCTGCGCCAGCCGGTATGATCACCAATTTGATCAACGACCAAACAAGCCTCAGTGTCAGCATGACGACCATGGTGATTGCGATTTTCGCCTACTACATCATCGCGACTATCGTTCCAGTAGATAAGATCATTGGTCGTTTCTACCCGCTGTTCGGCGCGCTGCTTATCTTTATGTCTGTCGGCCTCATGACAGCAATCGCCTTCTCTAGCGAGCATACCGTCATGGGTGATTTCCAAGTCTCTGACATGCTTAGCAACCTCAACCCGAATGACATGCCGCTCTGGCCAGCACTGTTTATCACCATCGCATGTGGCGCTATTTCAGGTTTCCACGCCACTCAGTCACCACTGATGGCACGTTGTATGGAAAACGAGAAAAACGGTCGCTTTGTTTTCTACGGAGCCATGATCGGTGAAGGTGTGATTGCCCTCATCTGGTGTGCGATTGCGCTTTCATTCTTCGGTTCGCTAGAGTCACTGTCAGAAGCAGTGAAAAACGGTGGCCCAGGTAACGTTGTCTACAGCGCCTCTTTTGGTCTGCTTGGCGTCTTTGGTGGCATCATCGCCTTCCTAGGTGTGGTGATTCTGCCTATCACTTCCGGTGACACTGCGTTTCGTTCGAGCCGTCTGATCTTGGCTGAGTACTTCAACATGGAACAGAAAACACTGCGCAACCGCCTACTGATGGCCTTGCCTCTGTTCGTGATTGGTGGCGTGTTGACTCAAGTAGACTTCGGTATCATCTGGCGCTACTTCGGTTTTGCAAACCAAACCACTGCGGTGATGATGCTTTGGACAGCGTCGGCGTATCTGCTTCGTCACAACAAACTGCACTGGATTACCACAGTACCAGCGGTCTTCATGACCACGGTATGTGTCACCTTTATCTTAAACAACAGTACGCTAGGCTTTGGTCTGCCGATTCAAGTGTCTACCATTGCGGGTATCCTATTCGCACTGGCCGTGACCGTGTACGTGATTAAAACCTCAAAAGGAAAAGGGGAATCTGAGCTTGCGGATGAAGAAACGCCGCAAACCGTCACCAAGACTGCCTAATTCAATCCACCTTCGCTTCGCACTGCTGGCCTGAATGGCCAGCCAAAGAAAAGGCTCCCATTGGGAGCCTTAATTATTTTGCAGGTGATTTGATTAGCGCGAGAGCCGTCCGTTGCCTCAATCAACTTGTTTGATCTGCAACTCTTTCGGCACTTCAAAGAACATGTTCTCTTCACGGCCTTGGATCTCTTCGATCTCTTTTGCTCCGCCAAGGGCCTTAATCCGATCAAGGATTTGGTTCACTAACTCTTCAGGGGCTGATGCCCCAGCCGTGACACCGACTTTCGCTTTACCTTCTAACCATTGCGGCTGCACATCTTCAGGGCAATCGGTCAAGTAACCAGGGGTACCCAGCTTTTCCGCCAACTCTTTGAGGCGCGTGGAGTTCGAGGAGTTTTTCGAGCCGACAACAATCACCACATCCACATCTTGCGCCATTTCACGCACCGCATCTTGGCGGTTCTGGGTTGCGTAGCAGATGTCGTCTTTGCGCGGCCCTTGAATATCGGGAAACACGCGACGCAGCTCATCAATCACATCGGCGGTTTCATCCACCGATAAGGTGGTTTGGCTGACATAGTGAAGATGCGAAGGGTCTTTGACTTTCGCCTTCAACGCCATCACATCACTTGGGGTCTCAACTAGGTACATGCCCCCTGTTTGACTGGCATACTGGCCCATGGTGCCTTCCACTTCAGGGTGACCGGCGTGGCCGATGAGCACCACCTCCATGTTCTTGCGGCTCGCTCTCGCCACTTCCATATGGACTTTTGTCACCAAAGGACAGGTGGCATCAAACACAGTCAGAGCACGTTCTTTGGCCTCTTTGCGTACCGCTTGCGACACGCCGTGAGCGGAGAAGATGACGATGTTGTCGTCAGGCACTTCACTCAGTTCTTCAACGAAGACGGCCCCACGTTGCTTTAAGCCTTCAACCACAAATCGGTTGTGTACCACTTCATGGCGAACATAGATTGGCGGTTGATACATCTCCAATGCACGCTCAACTATGCTGATTGCGCGATCAACACCAGCACAAAAGCCACGGGGGTTCGCTAACAGAATTTTCATTTCATTGCTCATCGAGTCATCGTCTTCAATTGGGCGGTTATTCTACTGATAAAATTTCAACTTCAAAAGTCACATCTTGCCCAGCTAATGGGTGGTTGAAATCCACCGTGACGGAGTCGCCCGCGATTTCAGTGATAATGCCGGGGATTTCCATGCCATCAGGGCCTGAAAATGCCATGATTGTGCCCACTTCAACTTCGGCATCGCCGACGAATTTGGTTCGGTCCATGTGATGAATGTTATCTGGATTGGGTACGCCAAACGCATCGCTGGCGGCGAGCTCTATCGATTTACTGTCACCTTGCTTGAGGCCAAGCAAACATTGCTCAAAATTATCACTCAAACTGCCATCACCAATCACTAACTTGGCGGGCTTACCCATGTTGTGGGTACTGTCGGCAACAGATCCATCTTTCATCTTGATAGTAAAGTGCAGCGTTACTGCGCTGTCTTGGGCGATTGTCATCACGTTATGGCTTCCTTGTTATTGTCATTCTTCGGTCTCACTCTGCGACCACTTTTTCTCGTTTTGCGTCCAGTTTCTAGCTCTGCGTCCAGTTATAGTAAAAAGCGCCGTCCGAATCAACGGACGACGCCTAAGGTTATTGCTGTCACAGACCTTTACGACTCATGCTTGGCTCTTTTTGCTACGAAAACCGTCCAAAATGATCATCGCGGCGCCAATGCAAATGGCACTGTCTGCCAGGTTGAACGCAGGCCAATGGTAATTACCCCAGAAGAAATCGAGATAATCGACCACAAAGCCGTGGACTACACGATCAAAAACGTTCCCCACCGCGCCGCCAATAATCAGCGCGTAGGCGATGTTGTTCCACTTTTCGGTGCTCGGCAGTTTGCTCATCCAGTAGCTAAGTAGCCCCGTCACTATCACAGCGATCGCAGTAAAGAACCAGCGCTGCCAGCCAGCCTGATCACTCAAGAAACTGAATGCCGCGCCATAATTGTGAACGTAAAGAAGATTGAAGAAGGGTAAGACTTCGATACGATTTGCCCAGCCATACCCCATGTTATCCATCACCAACAACTTAATCGCAATGTCTGCGACAAAAATCACCAATGCCAACCACAGCCAACGTAGGCCAGATTGTTTTAATGTCAATACGTGCTCACTCATGCTCTTACCTAAAAACAGCCCCAGTGTATACTGGGGCTGTTTATTTGACTTAAAGTTCAATGAATTACGCGAATTTACGCGTTTCACCATCGCCTTCTACGTTGGAGACACAGCGACCACAAATGGCTTCGTGACCCGCAATCGTGCCCACGTCTGGCGTGTGGTGCCAACAGCGATCGCACTTCTTCGCATCAGTGGCATGCACTTCAACGAACAAACCGTCCAGCTCTGTTGCTTGCGCCGCATCGCTTTTCTCGCTCAGTGGTTTCACCACAGCAGCAGAGGTCAGGAGTACGAATCGAAGTTCATCTTCCAGCTTATTGATTTTCTCGGCTAACGCGTCGTCTGCGAACAAGGTGACTTCCGCTTGTAATGAGCCACCGATGGTTTTCTCTTTACGTGCATCTTCAAGCAGCTTGTTCACGCTACCACGAACGGCTTGAATGTCCGCCCAAAACGCGTTGTTGAGTTCTTCACCTTGTGCAAGACCAAACAGGCCATCAAACCATTCGCCGGTAAAGACGAACTTGTCGCGTGACTCACCGCTTGGCAAAGCACTTGGCATTTCATTCCAAATTTCATCGGCAGTGAATGACATGATCGGTGCCATCCAACGAACCAAGGCTTCGACGATGTAGTACAGCGCCGTCTGACAGCTGCGTTGAGCGTGACCACCACGTTTCGCCGTGTATTGACGGTCTTTAATCACGTCTAGGTAGAATGAACCCATCTCGATAGAACAGAACTGCATCAGACGCTGTGTCACCGCGTGCGTGTTGTACTCGCCGTACGCTTTGACAATCTCTTCTTGCGCCGCCAATGCGCGACCCACAGCCCAACGGTCCAGTGCCACCATCTCTTCTGCTGGCACAATGTCTGTCGCTGGGTTAAAGCCACTGAGGTTCGCTAAAAAGAAACGCGCGGTGTTACGAATACGACGGTAAGCATCCGCCGAGCGTTTTAGAATTTCGTCTGAAACCGCCACTTCACCTGTGTAATCTGTCGATGCGACCCACAGACGCAGAATATCTGCACCCAGTTTGTTGGTCACATCTTTCGGTGCCACAACGTTACCGATGGATTTCGACATTTTACGGCCTTGACCGTCAACCACGAAACCGTGCGTCAATACTTGTTTGTATGGCGCTTCGCCTTTCATCGCAATCGATGAAATCAGTGAAGACTGGAACCAACCACGGTGCTGGTCTGAACCTTCAAGGTAAAGGTCTGCACTGTTGCCGTTGTACTCTTCACGAGCATCAACCACTGAGTAGTGGGTGACACCAGAGTCGAACCATACGTCTAGCGTATCCAGTACTTTTTCGTAGTGATCGGCTTCTTCGCCAAGCAGTTCTGAAATCTCCAGATCCCACCAAGCCTGAATGCCTTTCTGTTCAACAAGCTGAGCGACTTTCTCAACCAGTTCAATCGTATTTGGATGAAGCTCTGCGGTCTCTTTATGTACAAACAGAGCAATAGGCACACCCCAAGTACGTTGACGAGAGATACACCACTCCGGACGACCTTCAATCATGCCTTCAATACGGCTTTGACCCCATTCTGGCATCCACTCAACACCCTTGATGGATTCCAGCGCCTTAGCACGCAGACCTGCTTGATCCATCGACACAAACCACTGTGGAGTCGCGCGGAAGATGATGGGCGTTTTATGACGCCAGCAGTGTGGGTAACTGTGCTCGTAAGCATGGTGATGAAGAAGTGCGCCTTTCTCTTTCAGCGTTTCCACCACGGCATCGTTCGCTTTGAAGACGTGTTGACCGGCAAAAAGCTCGGTATCCGGTAGGTAAACACCGTTTGACCCCACTGGGTTTGCCACTTCTAGGTTGTACTTGTTACCCACAGCGAAGTCTTCTTGACCGTGGCCAGGCGCAGTGTGTACCACACCCGTACCCGACTCAGTGGTCACGTGATCGCCAAGGATAGCTGGCACAGTGAAATCGTAGAACGGATGTTGGAATTGAGTCAGTTCAAGATCCGCACCTTTCGCAAAGCCTAGGTTGTGGAAATGCTCGATACCCGCACGGTCCATCACGTCTTTCGCCAATTCAGCAGCGACGATGATGCGCTCTTTTGTCTCACCTTCAACTTGAATAAGGACATACTCTAGATCATCACGTAGACACACCGCGCGGTTCGCCGGCAACGTCCACGGCGTGGTCGTCCAAATAACAATCGAAATCTCACCTTCGCCTTCGTGGCCTTCATTGAGGTTAAACTTCGACAGCAGTGCAGCTTCATCCGCCGCTTTAAAGCGCACGTCAATAGAAGGAGAGACTTTGTCTTTGTATTCCACTTCTGCTTCCGCGAGCGCACTGCCACAGTCTGTACACCAGTGAACCGGTTTAAAGCCTTTTAGCAGGTGGCCGTTGTCGGCAATCTTACCCAACGCGCGAATGATGTTTGCTTCTGTCGCAAAGTCCATGGTGCGGTATGGTTTGTCCCACTCACCCATGATGCCTAAGCGCTTAAAGCTCTCTTTTTGACCTTCTACTTGGCCCTGTGCGTATTGACGACACTTGTCACGGAACTCTGCCGCCGATACCTTTTGCCCAGGCTTACCCACTTTCTTTTCTACCATCAATTCAATAGGTAGACCGTGGCAGTCCCAGCCAGGGATATAAGGCGCATCGAAGCCGGAAAGCGTCTTCGATTTAATAATAATGTCTTTAAGAATCTTGTTTAGTGCGTGACCAATATGAATGTCACCGTTGGCGTATGGAGGGCCATCGTGTAGAACGAAAGATTTTTTGCCTTTCTTCGCTTTACGGATTTCACCGTAAAGGTCTTCTTTATACCAACGCTCGAGCATTTCTGGCTCACGGTTCGCCAGGTTGCCGCGCATTGGAAACCCTGTTTCAGGAAGGTTCAGGGTATCTTTATACTCACTCATCGATTCTTAATTCCGTTGTGTTGGGCGAAAGTTAGACATTAGGCCAAACGGTGGACTAAACCGTTTAGCGGTTATGCTGACGCAGCCACACCCTTGCTGCCTCAGCATCCAATTCAATTTGTTGTTTTAAAGCGTCGAATGACTCAAATTTATGCTCATTACGCAGCTTATGTAAAAGTACGATTTCTAGCTGTTTGCCATACAAGTTGGCTTGAAAGTCGAATAAATGCACTTCGAGTTGTTGCCGAACTCCGTTGACGGTCGGGCGATTGCCTATGTTGGCCACGCCGCCAATCGGCTGTGGGCCTAGACCTAGTGCCTCAACGACGTACACGCCAGAGACCGGCGATACGCAACGTTTCAAAGGGATATTTGCAGTAGGAAAACCTATCGTTCTTCCCAATTTTCGGCCGTGGGATACACGCCCACTAATACTGTAGTCACGTCCGAGCATCGTCGCGGCCAGCGCTAAGTCATCTTTTGCAAGCGCGTCACGAATCAAGGTGCTGCTGACACGGTCGGTTTGCAGACAAAAGCTTTGCGTACTCACCACTTCAAAACCGTGGATTTTACCCGCTTGTTTCAGCATCTCAAAGTTACCAAGACGGCCGCGACCGAAGCAAAAATCATCGCCCACGACCAGAAACTTAACACCCAAACGCTTGACCAACAAGTCGCTAATAAACTCGTCAGCCGTCAGGTTGGCAAACTCTTGATTAAAGTTCACGCATAGCAGTCGCTCAAGGCCCAATTTGCTTAACTGGACAAATTTGTCACGCAGACGCGTTAAACGCGCTGGCGCATTGTGCTTGGCAAACAACTCCAATGGTTGCGGATCAAAAGTCATCACGGTTGACGGCAAGCCTAGCATGCTCGCTTGTTGCGACACTTGACGCAGCACAGACTGGTGGCCTAAATGTACGCCGTCGAAGTTTCCTATCGTCAACACACACCCATAATGCTGGGCTTTGATGTTATGAATCCCTCGAATTAATTCCATTGGACGTTGATAAAACCTGTGTATTTGTGATTACTAAAGCGTGAAACTGACGGATTATATACTAATCCGCGTTACTCTGTCGCTGCTTTTAAATCTTTTGCTCGCACGCCCATCACCAGTAGTGACAATAGGTAAACCCCTGCGCCAAGACCGATTAACAACGCCAGTGACACCACTCTCTCACTAAGGCTCCACGCCAGCCACACCGACATGCTTTCCAGTTGTGAGCTTATCGCCGCGACCATCAAACCGCCGGCAACGATAAGCTTGCCAACAAACCACCACGTTCTACTGGTCAATTGATAGACCCCCGCGCGATGCAAGCCTCGGTAGAGCAGCGCCATATTGACAAACGCAGAGAGCGCGGTCGCCATAGCAAGACCCACATAACCATAAAACCAAGCAAAAATGGCGTTAAACACCATGTTGGAAACCATGGCGATGATGCCGTATTTGACCGGCGTTTTGGTATCTTGACGCGAGTAGTAACCAGGAGCTAACACCTTGATAAGCATAAAGTTCAGCAACCCTGAGGCATACGCCACCAGCGACAGCGAGGCAAACTGGACGTCTTGCGCTGAAAACTCACCGCGCATGAATAGCACCATCAGCATCGGTTTGGCCAGCACCATCAACCCTAGCATTGCCGGGATCCCAAGTAGCGTGACCATTCTTACCCCCCAATCCATGGTGTGGGCAAATCCTTCACGCTGCTCATCAACGTGCTTGCGAGATAGCGCCGGCAAAATAACGGTCGCAATGGCAATACCAAACAGGCCGAGAGGAAATTCCAGCAATCGATCCGAATAGTAAAGCCAACTGATCGAGCCTGTTTGAAGAAAACTGGCAATAAAGGTATCAAACAACAAGTTGATTTGACTGACCGATACCCCAAAGAGCGCAGGGATCATCAGGGTGCGAATTTTCACGACCCCGGGATCACGCCATCCCCACTTGGGCTTGACCATCACACCGGCTTTAATAAGAAACGGCAGTTGAAAAAGAAACTGGACTAGACCGCCCAAGAACACCCCAATCGCCAGGCCAATTTCAGGCTGCGCCAATTGAGGGGCGATCCACCACGCCGAAGCGATGATCATCACATTGAGAAACACCGGGGTAAAAGAGGAGACCGCAAACTTACCGAGCGTATTGAGGATCGCGCCAGACAGCGCAACAAAGGTGATGAACCATAAATAGGGAAAGGTAATTTTGAGCATCAGACTGGCCAGCTCAAATTTTTCCGCCGATGGTCCGCCACTCAGCCAATCGAGAAACCAGCCAAAACCAAACAGAGCCGTGACGACACCCGAGCCCAACACACCAAGCAGTGTCACAATAGAAACAATGACGCCGAGCGTTCCGGCCGCGCGGGCAATCAGTTGGCGGGTTTTCTCCTCATCACCAGTGGCGTGATATTCGGTCAATACCGGCACAAAGGCTTGAGAAAACGCGCCTTCTGCAAACAGGCGGCGTAAAAAGTTGGGAATTTTATTGGCGAAAAAGAAGACATCAGCACTCGCCCCTGCGCCCATCAAGTTTGCGACCACTACGTCGCGCACAAGGCCCAACACTCGAGAAATCAATGTCATAGCACTGACAATCATGCCTGATTTTAAGAGACGTTTACTCACGACTACCTCAAGAACTCGCTCATACTAACAATTCAGTGCTTGGGTTATTAGGGAATAACTCATTGAGAGCAGATTAGTATTAGCATT
Source organism: Vibrio sp. R10-SG3-ISO3 (assembly GCF_059834225.1). Taxonomy (NCBI): domain Bacteria; kingdom Pseudomonadati; phylum Pseudomonadota; class Gammaproteobacteria; order Vibrionales; family Vibrionaceae; genus Vibrio; species Vibrio sp. R10-SG3-ISO3. Next base: position 37,782 of record NZ_JCBDHE010000033.1, read on the forward strand.
GAAAAAAAAATACTGATAGAATCCCCGCCATCTTAACCGTGAAGACCTTTCTAATCCAAAATTTGTTTGGCTGCGATGGGTTTTTGCACAAATCATTTGACATTTAGGCGCAAATGAGGGATATTCCTCGCCCTTAAATTGTCACCGAACTAAAGTTTTTGGGAGTTAGACCCTTGGCAAATAGTAAATCTGCTAAGAAGCGCGCTATCCAAGCTGAGAAACGTCGCCAGCACAACGCTAGCCGTCGTTCTATGATGCGCACTTACATGAAGAAAACTGTTGCTGCTATCGAAGCAGGCGACAAAGCTGCTGCAACTGAAGCATTTGCTGCAGTTACACCAATCCTAGACCGCATGGCAACTAAAGGCCTTATTCACAAGAATAAAGCTGCTCGTCATAAGTCTCGTTTCGCTGCTGCAATCAAAGCTCTATAATAGAACTCTGATTTCCCAGTGAAGAAAAAACCGGCTATTGCCGGTTTTTTTATATCTGAAATTTGTCGAACCTTACACCAGTTCTTGTGGTAATCCATGCATCAAGAACAGTAAAGATGGTGCAACAGCTCGATCATCTTCTTCACTTCTTCGCTGTGAAGAGTGTAATACACCGTCTGCGCTTCTTTGCGCGTCACCACGAGTTCATCACGACGTAGCCACGCTAAGTGCTGAGATAGCGCAGACTGACTTAGCTGCAACTGCGCGGATAGCTCCCCAACCGACAGCTCTTGGTTATGCAAAAGACACAAAATCTGCAAACGTCTTTCGTTCGCCATCGCTTTGAGTAAGACAACTGCTTGAGCAGAGTTCTTTTCCATCTCTTCCAGATTCATCACTACCTACCCCTAAACCCGATGAGCAAAGAAGCCCTCACTTCCCGCACCTGATACTCTTTTATCGCTGTTTCGGCCCATTTGCCGCAGGCTGCTGATAGTAATCTAAATAAGAACAGTAATCTATTCTCATTTAGGCAAGGTTATAAATTAAACAAAGAATTGAAATCTGCGTCACACACATTTTTCACCGCCGGATGTTGAATCATTCGCTCAGCAAATATCACGTAGTACTCTTCTTTTAGCTCCTCAATATCACCGATGTGTTGCAGCGGCAGATCGCTATCCACTTCCGAGACATATAAAGAAGGCGCCAAAAAGATCACGTCTTGATGATAACGAGCAAACGCCTTCATGAGCGCAGCGTCATCAAACTCGCCCAAAATATTCGGTTGTAAACCCTGACGATCAAACCATTGCAGCACTTTGCGCCCCATTGCCGTGCGACTACCGGGGATCAGCAGTTTTCGATGCTCTAACACACTGGGAAAACTCGCCCCAGCCACTTGGCCACTGCAGAAAAAGCTCATCTTGCACTCACCCAGTTTTTTACTGTACAGACCTGGACTTTGGCTTGAGTCCACCGGGCAATCAGACAAAATCATATCCAACTTGTGCTGCGACAATTGCTCAAGCAACATTTCATGCGTCGATTCAAAGCAGCGTAAATGAATACTGTTGTCTTGCGGCACCGTGGTCATCAGGATCTTGCTAACCAAACGCTTTGAGAGCGCATCCGCCACCCCCACATCAAACAGCAGGTTGGAACGTTGGCTGTAATTGACGATATCCAACATCTCATAGCTTAGACCAAACATCCTGTCCGCATATTTATAGACCAATTGACCCAGTTCAGTGGGCTCGATGCTGCGTCCGTTGCGCTTAGTCAACTTTCCATCCATGCGCTCTTCTAACGCTTTGATCTGGCCAGTGACCGTTTGCGGCGTTAAAAACAAGGCATCTGCAGCTTTCGTCACTGAGCCTTGTTTGCACACCATCCAAAAATAGTAGAGGTGGTTATAGTTCAAATGAGACATAGGGGGAACAACTTCAATAAGCGCACAATAGATATGGGTTATATCAAAACTCGTTGATGACAACAATAACTCGTCAAAACCGAATGATCATTGACTTTTCACTACTAATACCGAAATTTTACAATAACTTTATGACACTATTCTGTCATAAAGCTGACGAGAGAAAGCCGTTCAGTTGAATTTTTTGTCAAAAAATGCGCTCGTGCACAGTTTTATCAATACAGAAATAATTAATAATTTTCAATAAGTTAACTCAATCGTAACGTAAGAATTACACCGATAAGCCTCGCTATCCCTCAAAAAAGACCGCATTACATAGAAATGTAATATTACTGAAATATTTCCTCTCTAACATCAGCCTCAATTTCAACAACCGACCAATAAGTATTAAACGGTCCACGGAGAAAATTATGAACCAAGCTACTACTACAGCAGCACCAATCTCGAGTACGACTCGCTGGTTACGCTGGGCTAACTTGGCATTCATGTTATACCTACTACTACTTGCTGTTTCTATGGTAGGTAGCGGCTTTAAATGGGCAACCGGCGATCAAGCTAAAGTCCTATTTGAATTTGCGTCACACCCTATTGCTGGATTAATGATTGGCTTGACGGCCACCGCCTTGATCCAATCCTCAAGTACCGTCACCTCTATTATTGTCGGTTTGGTGGCAGGTGGTTTACCTGTTGAGACCGCCATTCCAATGATCATGGGTGCCAACATTGGTACAACAGTCACCAACACCTTGGTCTCTCTTGGTCACATTCGCAATAAAGAAGAGTTCAAACGTGCGTTCGCCAGTGCCACGATTCATGACTTCTTCAACCTGCTTGCTGTTGCTATCTTCCTTCCGTTGGAAATGATGTTTGGCATTCTTGCGAAGATCTCCCACTGGCTGGTCTCTCCGTTCCTTGCAACGGGCGACATGAGCATGAAAGGCTTGAACTTCATCAAACCTATCACTAAGCCTGTTGTGAATGCCGTTAAGGAGCCGTTGGCAACCTTTGGCGACACCATGGGTGGGGTGCTATTGATTGTTCTAGGTATTGCGACCATCTTCGTGGCCATTACTGTTATGGGTAAATTAATGAAGAGCTTGATGGTTGGCCGTGCTCGTGAGATTTTGAAAAGCGCTATCGGTCGTGGTCCTATCCACGGCATCGTGTCTGGCTCTGTAGTGACCGTACTGGTTCAATCTTCATCTACTACGACCAGCTTGATGGTACCGCTTGTAGGCTCTGGCGTGCTGAAAGTCCGTGACGTCTACCCATTCACTCTGGGTGCGAACATCGGTACTTGTATCACAGCCTTGCTTGCTGCAACGGCAGCCTCGGGTGAGTTCGCGGTTTTTGCACTGCAGATTGCCTTAGTGCACCTCGCATTTAACGTATTGGCCACCGTGTTCATCTTCGGTATTCCGTTCTTACGTGAGCTACCGGTCAAAGCCGCCGACATGATTTCAGACATGGCGGTGAAGAACAAAGCGGTCGTCGCCGCCTATTTGGTGACAGTATTTTTAGTCCTACCAGGCGCTATCCTTGCACTGACAACCTAAACACACTTGCCATCGCATACTAAGCCCTCGACCTCGGTTGAGGGCTTTTTTTATACAAAAAAACCAGCGAGTACGCTGGTTTCTTGTTAATCATTACAGTGCGAATGGCTATTACACTGAGAACGGATAGTGGATTGGGTCATGGTGCTCATACCCTTCCACCCAAAAGTCATCCAAGGTGACCCACGTTTCCAAATCTTCCAAGGTTTTGATCTCTGGGTTGATGTGGAACGTGGGCGCGGCCAAAGGTTCACGCTTCAACTGAACATCTCGCATTAGGGCTAACTGGTCTTCGTAGATGTGTGCATTGACAATCTTGTGGTAGGCTTGTCCGGCTTTCTTGCCCGTAATTTGCGCCATGATCGCCAAGAAGACATACACTTGAACCATATTAAAATTCAGACCCAACGGTACATCACACGAACGCTGTGTGCTGTTGAGGTACAAGGTATCCCCAAGCAGAGAGAAATGGTGGCTATACATGCACGGACGTAAACAGCCCATATGAAACTCACCCGGGTTATAGAAATTGAGGATTTCACCGCGATCATCCACGCCTCGAGTCAGGTCATCGACAATTTTTCGCAGCTGATCAATATGACCGCCATCGGGTTTGGCCCAAGCTCTACCTTGAACGCCGTAGACGCGTCCCATGTCATCGTCACCTTTGCGGTAAGGGTTCTCAAGCCAAGCGGTATTTAAGTTGGCATTGGCATCCCAAGTTTTTGTGCCTAACTGACGAAAATCAGCGGCATTGTCATACCCTCGGATGTATCCAAGCAGCTCCGCCACAGCGGCTTTCCAAAAGCTCTTACGAGTGGTCACGAGTGGGAATTGATTTTGCGCCACATCATAAGTGAGATCGGCATTGATCACCGTTAGGCAACGCTTGCCCGTGCGCTCATTTTCTACCCATTCTCCTTGGTCAACGATGCGCTGACAAAGATCTAAATACTGTTTCACAGCCAATCCTTACTTCGTTTGTTGTGGTAATTCGTCTTTATAAAGCCCACGTCGATATGCCCAAGCGACCATCAAGGCACCAATGATCACCATTGGTAGAGACAAGATTTGCCCCATAGAGATAAACCCGCCAAAGAGGCCCAAATGCGCATCAGGCTCACGTACGTACTCGACCAAGAAACGGAAGGTACCATAACCGGCAAGGAAGAGCCCTGATACAGCGCCAAGCGGACGCGGCTTTTTAATAAACCAGTTGAGAATAAAGAACAGCACTATGCCTTCGAGCAGCATTTCGTATAACTGAGACGGGTGACGCGGCAGTGGACCACCATTTGGGAAGACAAACGCCCAAGGCACATCCGTCACACGCCCCCACAGCTCGCTGTTCATAAAATTACCTAAACGGCCCATACCGAGACCAAACGGCACCAGCGGGGCGATGAAGTCGGCCACACCGAAGAAGGTTCGACCGTTCTTTTTCGCGTACCAGAACATCGCGCTAATGACTCCCAGCAGGCCACCGTGGAATGACATACCGCCGGTCCATACTTTAAACAGATAGAGCGGGTCTTGAAGGAAGAGGTCAAAGTTGTAAAACAGCACATAGCCAACTCGGCCACCAATGACCACACCGAGAAAACCAGCAAACAGCAAATCGGACACCTGCTCTCGTGTCCAGCCACTGCCGGGCTTATCTGCGCGGCGGTTCGCTAGCCAAAGAGCAAAAGCAAATCCCACCAAGTACATTAAACCGTACCAACGGATAGAGAGTGGGCCAATGGAGAGTAATACCGGATCAATATTTGGAAAGTCTAGATATCCCTGGGACATAGGAGAGATTCTCTTGTGGTGTTCAATGAGTTCAAGATAGAAGTTGAGAGTGCGTCACAGTAGCATAGTTCCCGCAACGAACATTAAAAACAGTGCAAATATTTTTTTCAGCCTCGTGGTTGGCATACTGGTCGCTAATGTCGCACCAAAACGAGTGGTCAACATTGAGGTGGAGGCGATCGCCACTAAGGCAGGTAGATAGACATAGCCGAGGCTGCCCACGGGCAGCGCTTGTGCCTGCATGCCGTTAAGAATAAACCCCAACATGCCCGAGATGGCTAACACACAACCACAGACCGATGACGACCCGACCGCTTTTCTCATTTCAATCCCATGACGATTGAGAAACGGTACCGACAACGACCCACCACCAATCCCGGCCAGACTCGACACCACACCAATTCCCATCCCCGTCGAGAGCGTTGCCGCGTGCCCCGGCATTTCTCTCGTTTGAGTCGCTTTGAGAGAAAACAGCATTTGCAAAGAGAGCATCAGAACAATGCCTCCAAACACTTTGGGTAAGTAAGCGGCCGGTATCCACTCTGCGACGTGCGCGCCAAGAAAGCCGCCAATCACCACACCGGGCATCAACCATTTGATGACGAACATATCGACATTACCCAATTTAAAGTGGTTGAGGGCCGATGAGCCGGAAGTGATGATAATCGACGCAAGCGAGGTCGCGAGGGCCATGTGCATGGCGATATCAGGATCAATCCCCGCCAACGGGAGTAAGAAAAGCAACGAGGGGACGACAATCAAACCGCCGCCAATGCCAAGTAAGCCCGCCATCATGCCGACAAAGGCACCGAGTACCAGCAATAAGCCAAGAAATACTACAAACACTGCCTATCCTATCGTTTACCTGCGCGAATAAAGCCGGCAAAACCTTTCTGCTCAAAAAAGGCCTGCATCATAGCATAGATGTCTTTTCCATAAGCTTGTGACAGCGCATTTTGCGCCAAATGTTGCAGCTCATCGACTTGAGTATGTCTGAGGAGATATTTGATCTTAGCGACATTCGAGGTATTCATACTCAGGCTTCGATACCCCAACCCCACCATCAACATCGCCCCGATCGGATCGCCCGCCAACTCACCACAGATGCACACCGGAATGCCTAACTCATCGCAGGTACGGCGAATGTGATCCAGAGCCATCACCACCGATGGATGCATAGATTCGTAGACATCGGCCACGCGTGAGTTATTGCGATCCACCGCCAACAGGTATTGAGTTAAGTCGTTCGTCCCGATAGAGACAAAATCGACTTTCTCAGCAATCATCGGAAGCAGATAAATCATCGAAGGCACTTCAATCATGACGCCAATTTGCGGCATGCTCAGTCGCTCATCGAGCAGTTTGACTTCTTGATAAGCCCGCTCAATCAGCGTGATGGCATCATCCAACTCCTGCGCCCCTGATACCATTGGCAGCAAAATACTTAAGTTATGATGCGTCGTGCTCGCGCGTAGCATCGCGCGTATCTGCATCAAGAAAATATCGGGATGATCTAAGGTAAAACGGATGCCGCGCCAACCAAGAAATGGATTGTCCTCTTCAATCGGCAGATAGGGTAAGGCTTTATCCCCGCCGATATCAAGCGTGCGCATCACCACTCGTTTATCTGGATAACTATTGAGTACCGCTTGATACTGCTGGGTTTGCTCTTCTTCCGAGGGAAACCGGTGCTGAAGCAAAAAAGAAATTTCGGTTCGATAGAGGCCAACCCCATCAACGCCCTGATTGATGGCAATGTTGGTGTCTGCGCTCAGACCAGCATTGAGCATCACTTCCACTCGTTCACCATCCTGAGTGCAAGCCGGAGCTTGAATGGTCTGATTGACCAAGTTAGACAGCTCCGCCTCTTCGTTGACCAGCGCGCGATACTCTCTCAGTAACTGTTTACTCGGTGAAATCAGAATCTTACCGCTGTAACCGTCGACAATCCCCTGCTTACCATTGATCGCTTTGAGATTGAGGTTTACGCCCATCACGGCCGGAATACCGAGCGCACGCGACAAAATCGCAGCGTGCGAGTTCGCCGCGCCCTCTAAGGCAATCACCGCCAGTAACTTGTCTTTAGGGATAGAGGCGAGCAAAGAAGCGGTCAGTTCACGCACCACGAGGATGATTGGGCGCTCAATCAATTGCTGCTCTTTGTCGGTATTGTGCAAGAAAAACAGTAAACGTTGACCCAGCTCGCGAATGTCTTGCGCCCTTTCTCGTAGATAGAGATCCGACATGCGGGCAAAACGGTTCGAGTAGGATTCGACCACTTGTCTCAACGCCCAGTCAGCTCTATCGCCTTTTTGGATTTGCGACTTGAGATCTTTGCGCAACATGGGGTCGTTAAGCAAGTGGGTAAAGAGGTCAAAAATGGCTAAAGCGTCTTTGTTGATTTCACTATCGAGCTTTTTACGCATACGACGAAAATCGCCGAGCGCTTCTTCAATCGCCAGTAAGAGCCACTCTTGCTCTCGTTCGATATCCAGTGTAGAAGCTGGATACACCTCAGATAACTCTGGCTGAGTATCGTCCCACCAGAACTCACCAATGGCCACACCACTTGAGGCAGGCAGCCCTCGAATCGCTTGCTGCTTTTTCTCTAATCGCCAATGACCTTGGGTTTGAGCATGGGCAATAATCACCGCAAGCTGCGCCGCTAGGGTAACAAGGAAGGACTCCTCCATTTCGTCAAACTGACGCGGCGTCTTTTGCTGCACCACCAAAACACCCAACACTTGCTTACGGTGGATAATCGGTGTGCCAAGAAAGCTGTGATAAATCTCTTCACCCAGCTCGGAGAAGTATTTGAAATCCGGATGTTTGGAGGCTTCAGCGAGGTTGAGCGGCTCAGCACTGCGCTTGACCAAACCTACCAAGCCCTCTTCAAAGCGGATATGGATTTTATCCCCTTTAAAGCGCAGACCTTGAGTCGCCATCAGCTCAAGGCGCTGCATTTCTTCATTTGCAAGATAGACAGTACAACACTCCGTACTCATCGCGTTGCACGTTTGCTTAACCAATACATCTAAGGCCTGATGCACATCATCGACCTTAGAAACTTGTTCAACTATTTCCCTTAGTTGAGACAGCATGTCTATCCTCTTTTGTGTTTACGTTTGCCTTTCGTCCTGCGTTCTTTGAACGGCATTGCCATCGAGGCGAACTCTTTCATTGCGCGGCGATACACATCACGCTTGAAAGAAACCACTTGTCGCACCGGATACCAATAACTTACCCAACGCCAACCATCAAATTCAGGGGAACTCCCGTGCTGCATATTGATCTTTGCTTCATCACAATCTAGCCGCAGGAGGAACCATTTCTGTTTTTGCCCGATACAAACAGGTTTTGAGTCCCATCGAACCAGCCGTTTAGGTAGTTTATACCTTAACCAATGACGACTCGTTGCCACTATGGTGACATCACTCTTTGTTAAACCCACTTCTTCATACAGTTCCCGATACATTGCTTGCTCGGGAGTCTCACCGTCGTCAATTCCCCCTTGAGGAAACTGCCAAGAATGTTGTCCGTATCGTTTAGCCCAGAATACCTGACCATGGTTGTTACAGATTACAATTCCCACATTTAAGCGGTAACCATCGCCATCTATCACTGGCCACCCTCTAGTAAAATCTTTTATTACAGTGATTTTTCCACATATCCCCAATCGGAGCAAACTTCCTATTGTGACTCACACTCAATTTATGGCGTCACGCACCTACTCTGCATATTTTTCGGTCAACCCTACAGTTATTCACACAGTTGTGAGACATGGCCCACATTTATTCACCTTTTCTGTGTATAACTATGTGAAGAATCTCGGTTCAACTGATCATTTTCCCGCCAAGTCTCACCTAGCAAAATAAAACAGAAAGAACGCTACGCCACAAAATCATTTAAAAACAATATAATAGAAGAAGACAACTTATTACCAATCCCTTTTTATCTGACATATTTCACGCACAACACAGATCGGTTAAAGATCCACCACAGGACACTTTATCCACACAGGCAAGGTGTAAAATAACAACAACCGCAGAAATCAAGCCTAAAATAGCCCTAAAATCCCTGTTAATTGATCCAGATATTAAAAATATTGCTTAGTGGCGATGAAATTCTGTGGATAAGTCTATTTAGTAGGATCTTTCACCACTTGGGATCCCAAGCAAGATTTCATCGCTCGAATGGATTCGATACAATGGCTCACCGACCTTAAGGAATCGTATTGATGAAACCAGCCCCACACTCCGAGCAAGAACTGTTTGAACGAGCTAGCCAAATCGCAGGGCTCACCTTTGCAGAACTCGCCCAGGAAGCCCAGATGACGGTGCCGGCAAATCTACAGCGTGACAAAGGCTGGGTCGGTCAATTACTGGAATGGCATTTAGGCGCTACCGCAGGCAGCAAACCACAGCAAGACTTTGAGCATCTCGGGATTGAACTTAAGACCATTCCCATCAGTTATAGCGGTAAGCCACTGGAAACCACCTTTGTTTGTGTCGCCCCTTTAACGGGAGTGCATGGTTTAACATGGGAAAACAGCCACGTCAGAAACAAGTTATCACGGGTACTGTGGGTGCCGGTTGAGGGGGAACGAGAAATTCCACTGCCAGAGCGGCGTGTTGGCTCCCCGCTTTTGTGGTCGCCAAGTGTCGAAGAAGAACGTCAATTGCGAGCGGACTGGGAAGAGCTGATGGAGATGATCGTACTTGGCCAAGTCAGCCACATTACCGCTAAGCACGGTGAAGTCCTGCAAATCAGACCGAAAGCCGCCAACAGTCGAGTCTCAACCGACGCCTACGGCGCAACAGGAAAACGCATCAAGACGCTACCTCGCGGCTTTTACTTGCGTACGCAATTTACCGCCAACATACTCGCTCGTCATTTTATTTAGCGCCAGCTCAATGCGTCGTGAGCGACAACGCCACATCGTGAAAACGAGGTCCACTGCCCGAGCCACACTCATCATAGGTGTTGTGCAATCTTAAGTAGGCGCGCTCAACACCGAGTTTCAACAGCGCCTCTCTTACCTGCTCTATCGAATCAAAATGAAGGGGTTCTTCTCCTTCTCTGATGGGTTCGAGCTTATGCTTGTATTCCACCGCTAACAAGTATTGCGATACATCGGAACATCCGATAACGAATACCTTGGGCGGCTGATAACTCTCTTTGTGATCGCCGTGAATCCATTTATCTAACTGAACTTTTTGCATCGCGCACCTTCATCCCTTAAAAACCTGGATCTCTTAAAGATAGTCAAGACGCAGAATTTTGCGAAATTGTTAATAAACCCTATATCCACCAGCCACACCTTGCCCTATATTGGAGTTATCTCCACTGGAAACTAGGAAGGTTCATGCAATACAACAAGTTACCGCACTCATCTCTCGAAGTCAGTCAGATTGCTCTTGGAACCATGACCTTTGGTGAACAGAACACAGAGCAAGACGCATTCAGTCAGCTAGATTATGCCTTAGAGCGTGGCGTCAACTTTATTGATACCGCCGAAATGTACCCGGTACCGCCCAAAGCGCAAAGCCAGGGGTTAACCGAAACCTATATTGGCAACTGGCTCAAAAAATCAGGTAAGCGTGAGAAAGTCATTTTAGCGACCAAAGTCGCCGGTCCACGTAGCGTGCCTTATATCCGTGACAACATGAGGCTCGACTGGCGTAACATTCACCAAGCCATTGATGATAGCTTGCAGCGTTTGCAAACCGACTATGTCGACCTGTATCAAATCCACTGGCCTCAGCGTCAGACGAACTGTTTCGGTCAGCTTAATTATCCTTATCCGGATCAGCAGCAGGAAGTCACCCTGATCGAAACCCTAGAAGCCTTGGCGGAATTGGTCCGTGCAGGAAAAGTACGCTATATCGGCGTCTCTAACGAAACTCCTTGGGGAGTGATGTCGCTGCTCAAACTCGCAGAGAAGCATGAGTTGCCACGGATCGTTTCGATTCAAAACCCCTACAATTTACTTAATCGCAGCTTTGAAGTCGGGCTTTCTGAAATCAGCCATTTCGAAGGCGTGCAACTTCTGGCCTATTCCCCGCTCGCCTTTGGCTGTTTGAGTGGTAAATACCTTGATGGTGCCAAACCCACAGGCGCCCGTTGCAGCTTGTACGAACGCTTTGTGCGCTACTTTACGCCACAAGGGAT
>NZ_JCBDHE010000034.1:0-152404 GCF_059834225.1 Vibrio sp. R10-SG3-ISO3
AAGGTTAAGTGCAACTTTCCCACAGGTAGTTCCAGCACCTATACTGATTGCATTCAATCTCTAGGTAACTAATATATACCGGAATAGACTTGCAATTAGGTGCCCACTCGTTCACCTATTCGATGTGGGTCTTCAATCACTATGAGTGACGTTTTTATTATCAATGCTGATAAATGACGTTATGTCGCTTCTTAAAATGACGCGGTGCTATATGAAAGCAAAAGTTGAAGTTGACCCAAAAGGGCGTAAGAGCGTTGTTGATGCCTGTTCCGAACCTTGTGCGATCGAAAAAGGTATGAGGATTTTGGGCTCCAAATGGAAGGGCTCCATCATCTACCATCTCAAAGATGGCCCAGTGAGGTTTAATGATCTGTCCAGAATGTTGGGCGGCGCTAGCAAGAAGATGGTCGATCAGCGTCTAAAAGAGCTAGAAAGTGAAAACATGGTAATACGTCGTGTGCTCAATGAAAAACCCCTGGCAGTCAGCTACGAACTTACTGAGTTTGGCCGCAGTGCGTTATCGATTCTTGATGAGTTGAGAAAATGGTCTGAAAGCAACAATGTGCAACTCAAATAATGAATGTTCCGCTGAAATAGCGTGCGTAACCTTCATCGCTTCCCTCTATAACGTAACAAGGCAACCAAAACTGTTGCCTTGTTGTATCTCGAACCTAGCGGCTCAGTCGTCTAGCGTGCCACGAATAGGGTAATGGTTGTCTGGATTGCGAATCCATGCCAAACCTCGAGTCAGTGCTCCAAGTTCTGGCCTGACAAACGGGTTATTGGATAGATCAACCACGTGTAGGTTGCCGTGTTCATTGACAACAAACAACGCCGGCTCTCCAAAGTTATGGTCGGTTTCAGCTTCGGAGCGTGGTAGCGATATGTAAAGCCCTAATGTCTTCATTTGTTGCTCAGTAAGACCGTAGGCGATTGGGAAACTGATATCGAGCTTGTCTAGGTGTTGCTCCAATTGTTGCTTCGAGTCAGCAGAGACAGCCAGAATATCAACGCCCGCCTCACTAAAGGCTTGTTTATAGGTATCAATTTCATTCAGATACTTAGTGCAAAGTGGGCAATGTTTACCACGATAGACAAACACCGCTTGCCATGTTGCATCACCTTGAGGCTGGCCTAGCTTGACTGTGGTTCCATCCAGCTTTGTTGCCTCTAATGTAGGAAAAGCGTCACCCGCTTTGAGTTTTTGTGAGTAAGTCATCTCGGCTCCTGGGATTGAAGTCATTACTAACTAGAAAAAACGATAAGATACTAATAGACCAGTTGCAACCAGTATACTTTTAGTAACCTAGCTTTGATTCGTCTGAGCCATTAACTCAGTTAAGATCTGTTTGTAACCTTCCACTGGATGCGCACCAGACACCGCATGTTCTCTGTTGAAAATCACCGTTGGCACACTCGATATGCCCAGTTCTTGCCATTGTTTCTCAGTACTGCGGATTGAGTTACGTCGCTGAACATCATCTAGCCAGCGCATCCCTTCTTCAGGATCTAGGCCTACAGTGATGAGCTCTTGCTTGAGAATCTCACGGTCAGAGACATCTTTCTGTTCACTGAAAAATGCGCTAAATAAACGTAATTTTAGCTCAGTCTGCTTGCCTAAGCTCTTGGCGTAATCGAGTAAAAGGTGTGCATCAAACGTATTTACCATCTTCATGTCATCAAAGTAGTTAAACTTGAAGCCATGTTCAGCGCCAATGCTGGCGATACGAAGGCGCGCGTTGTGACTTTCCTCTGCGGTACTGCCATATTTACGAGCAACGTGATCTCGAAGGTTTTCACCGTCAGCAGGCATATCCGGGTTCAACTCAAAAGGCTGCCACTCGATCTCGATGCGATCTTCAATGCCGAGTTGTTTGATCGCCGCTGTTAAATGGTTGTATCCGATGATGCACCACGGACAGACAACATCACTAACAATGTCGAGCTTAATTGTATTATTCATATGGGTCCCCTACTTAAAGCACTGTGCTCAAAACAATCTTCTCAAAAGTGTGCGTCTAAGTGCGCTTCAAAGCGAGCAAAATCGTTCTCAATGTCGGCGTTTTTCATCACGTCGTAGCAAGCAAAGGTTGGCAGTGCAGACATACCAAAGAAGCGGAAGTTTGCGTGCATGTGGAACATCAAGTCATCGACACTACGACCTTGGAACAGGTACTCGCTATAATCATTAAATGACTCTTCTGGTGCATTGAATGTGAAAGACAGCATGTATTTTGTATTGGTACGAGTGCCGCCTGTTCCATAATTTTTCTTTGGCTCTTCCGGCGTTCGACCATCAAAGGCACACAGCGAACCGCCCATCCCCGCCGTGAAGACATCATCCATGTATTTTTTGAAAGACCACGGAATCGTCATCCAGTTGACAGGCGATTGGAGTATTACTCGGTCTGCCCACTCAAAGTTCGCCAGTTGTTCATCCACTACGATGTCATCTTGCATTGTGACAACGCGAACTTCATGACCCTTTGATTCTAACTGGGTGCGAGCTTTCTCTACTAAAGCCGCATTGAGTTTGCCTTCAGAAAATGGAGATGGCTCGTGTGCGTTAATGATTAGAACGTGACTCATGATATTAACCCTTCAATAATTGGCTGTATGACAAAGCGAGCAATAATCTCGCTGTGTTGCGGTTTATTATGGTTACCTACATTGCGAGTGCAATTAGTTAACTTTTAGTAACCACCCTGAAGGTTGATAAAAATTACATTAACCCAATGTTTAATATAACTTTAATTTTTTGCATTGGAGCAGACATATGAGGGGAAAGGCGAGTCTAGGTTACCAAAAGTAGACTAGTTGAATTCTTGGTCAGGTTGCCGCGGGTTTAGCGTCGGGAGATGCAAGCAGTGCTAAAACAGAGAATAGAAAGAAATGGGTAGTCTGTTATCTTGCGACTAGACATCTCCTGCTGAACATTATTCATGGGCTGTAACTGTGAAATTTTTCGTCGCTCATTGTTGCCTCGCTCCTTCTCAGGACCTGCGAACAGAATACCTGATCAGCACACCAATAGGCCAAGTCAATCTAATCCGTATTTTGATCTCTTATACTACGAAATTTTCCGTAGCTCGCCCCCAAAATTACACGTCGATTCACACAACAGGCTGATATTAACTTGGTTTCATAACAAATGGCAGAAAAATATACGGAATTCAAAGGCTGAAAAAGTCCGCCTATAAAGCGTTAGCTGACACCTACATAATTGAGATAGGAGTATTATGAAAGAGGATTTGAGAATATATGCCAAAGGCTTGGCATTTACTGGAGGTAGTTTTAGCCTGCGCTCTCTCGATGTATTTATTTCAAATTATCGATACATTCTATATCAACTCATAGCTGTTAGTTTAGGAAAGTCTAAAGCGGATAGACATATACGTGAACAAATTGACTATCAAGTAGAAATTAAAGAAGGTTCTATTGAGCTGTTGGTTGATTTCTTTATGAACAACAAGGCGCTTTTTGCGCCTCTTGCCGACGACGGTGGCTATCAACTATCCAATACAATTGTTTCATTGTACAAAGACGCTATTGCGTTAAGGGATGCTGTTGCAACCTGAATGATGGTTCGATCTTAATTGGTGACCCGAAGATTTTACTAGCTGCGCAAACGACCAAATCTGCCGTTGATAATGTCATAAAATCTATAGATGGCTCAAATGTAGAATATGTCGACTTTGGTTCGGGTGTAAATGATCTTCGATTACATGAAAAAATAAGAACTTACTAGGTCGTCGCAAAGAGGAAATACCCACGACACTCAATATTATCGGTCGATTGGATATGATTTCCGTGACAAAGAAATTGGTTTCCATATCGTCGACTGTTCGCAGTTGCAAATTGACTCAAACGTTTAAGTTAATCAGCTAACAAGTTACTCAAGTGGCCGTCATGGAGCTTGCTATACTCAAAGTGATAGAATAGTATCACTTTTGTATTCCTTTGGAGCAGCTCTCATGAAAGTAGAACTAGTTACATCACTCAAGCGTCAAGCAACTAAGATCCTCGCAGATCTCCACGACACAAAAGAACCAGTGTTAATTACTGAACATGGTAAGCCATCCGCGTATTTAGTTGATGTTGATGATTACGAGTTTATGCAAAATCGTTTGGCTATTCTGGAGGGTATTGCGCGAGGTGAGCGCGCACTAGCTGACGGCAAAGTGGTGAGTCATGATGAAGCCAAGGACAAAATGTCAAAATGGCTGAAATAATCTGGACTGAGCCAGCGTTATCTGACCTCAATGATATCGCTGAATACATAGCACTTGAAAATGTCGTAGCGGCAAAGCAGTTAGTACAAACGATTTTCTCTAAAGTCGAACGCCTAGAAACTTTCCCTGAATCAGGTCGTATTCCGCCAGAATTAGAACATTTAAGTTATCGTGAAGTTGTCGTTAATCCATGTCGTGTTTTCTATAAACAGGACAGTGACAAAGTCTATATTCTGTTTGTTATGCGTGCTGAGCGAGATTTGCGTAAGTTCCTGTTGAGTAAGCAATAACCTTTGGGGGTGAGCGCCATACAAGTGTTTAAGGCTACAAGATACTTTTCCTCATCTGACCTGATAGCTTTGGGCAGATGAGCTAAGAAGGTGTTGTCCAAATACGCGTTAACCCAATACAACCCGGCATTGAGATAACCGCAGTGATGGAAAGTCAGTGATTTCAGTGCCCTGATCAAGGCTCAATCTATCCGAGTAATAAACGTCTGCTCGTCTTCCACAAACGCGACAAAGCCGCCGTGATAGATAAACACTCGGCCACGTCCCTCTACGAGACAAGCGAGCTGTGGGTTCAGATCTTCTTGGTTGCCTTGGCTTTGAAAAGTCCCCGTGTCGGTGATAACGCCACTGAGCCTAGGCAAATAACCGTACGTGCGCTTAGCTTGATCAATCAAACTCAATTCGCTTGCGGTAGAAAAGCAACGGGGTATCGCACCTGCGTCTTCAATAAATAACGTTTTAAACTCTTCAAAAGCGGTAATCACCAGCCAGTCGATACCGTTTACATGATGGATGAACATAGTGTTTCTCGTTGATTTTGACGCGGGGATCTTATCACTATCAGGGGCAGCACCTCTATACATAGGTGTTCTTGTTTCAGGTGGAGCGTACGCTTGACTCGGATGACATGGCTTTCGAACCAAGAAGAGTCGAACATCGACATCTGCAAATAGTCTTCACCGCTTTCACTCCGCCTTCGCCACAAAAATCACCGCAATCCCGCCAAGCACCAAAGCCGAAGCCAATACAGCACTAAAGGTGATGGTCTCACCAAGCCCAATAGAACCGGCGAGAAAGGCGATCACCGGAACGGCGAGTTGTGCGATGGAGGCCTTGAGCACGGTGATCTGCTTGAGCACTTGATACCAAAGGATATAACCCAATCCTGAGGCGGCGATACCCGAGGCAAGCGCCCACATCACGCCCGAAGAGGTTAGGGTGACATCCATAAGCAGCGCGGGGCTGGCGAGCAGTGCGAGGAGGCTGGCGAGAATAAATCCGTGGGTAATCGCAACGGATGCGACACCGCTTTTTTTGCCAAGCACGGTAAACATCGCCCATGCAACGCCAGAGGCCAACATCAAACTCGCTGCGCCAAGGCTCGGTGATTGCGCGGAGGGCAGCATCAGAACCACAAAACCCGTCACCGAGGCCAAAATACCGACTTTCTCCAGCTTAGTCAGCGCATTGCCTGAGACTACGTGATAGGCAATTAACGTCATTTGCACCATACCAAACAGCAGTAGCGCGCCCGTCCCTGTGCTGAGTTCGGTATAGGCGTACGAGAAACACACCGCATACACAAACAGAGCGATAGCAGACCACCAACTGAGCGGCGAACGGAGAAAACCGAGCGACGCCTTACCGTGAAAGTGACCGCGCATAAACAGTAAAAGGGCTAAAGTGACCGCACCGGAGAAGAGACGCAGCAAGGTGAAGCTGCCCGGGTCAATCGCGCCGCTTGCCAATGCAAGACGACAAAAGAAGGAGTTGGCGGCAAAGGCGATAAGCGCCAAGCACAAGGTCATCATGTGGGGCATAATGCGAGAAAATCCAATCTAAGAGGGTATGAGCGTCCGTTACGTGAAGCGCCAGTATACCCCAGCACTTAGCGTGCGCGAGCCAATAAGCCCGCGCGGTTTAGTCGAATCGTTTATGACTCATGCCTTTCGGTTATGGTGGCTTAAATACGCCTGCGCGCACTCTCTGCCCATATATTTGCCCAAAGTTCTGGCGGGTAATGACGTCAGTTCAACCACAATCAAACCATCTAAAGCAAAATGAAAAGCAGGGTCAACATTGAAGCAGACCAGTTTGCCATTTAGCCCCAGATATTGCCGCAACAGGACCGGCAACCCTACCCCACGCTCTAAGCGCTGCAACACTTTCGACAATAATGGCAGTTCGGCCAATGAACTGAGCATGTCGGGTCGCCAGAAGGTGTTGCCGCTCTCTTTCAGTGGCGTGGTGGGTCGAACCAGTTTCGCCTTGTCTTGATCGTAATGATGCACCGTCATCACCGATGCGATGAGCTGGCGCGCCACCGGGCTGTAATCGTTGCTAATGCTGACAGGTCCAAACAAATGAGTATAGCGAGGGTGGCGCGCCACAAACACCGCAATCCCTTTCCAAAGGAGCAGCAAGGAGTGCAGATTTTTTTGGTATTGCTCGGCGACCACTGAGCGGCCAAGTTCGATGGATTGCCCCAACTGGCTAACAAACGCGTGATCGTACTCGAACAGGCTGCGAGAATAGAGCGCCTCAATGCCGCCTTGCGCGGTGAGCTCATCCACCAAACCGAGTCGATAAGCGCCCACCAACGCGCGATCGCCGCGATGCCACACAAAGAGTTGATGGTATTTGGGGTCGAAATCATCGACATCACAGCCGCGTCCTGAGCCTTCACCGACGGCGCGAAAACTCTCCTCTCGTACTCGCCCGATCTCTTGCATCATGCGCGGCATCCTCGCGGTGGGCACGCAGTAGACCACAAACTCGCCCTGTTCGAGCAGTTGAAAGTCGCTGAGCGTCGCCATCTCTTGCTCGAGTTCTGCTACTGCAATGGGGGCGATGATCGGCTGCTGGGCACTTTCAGGAGATCGCCGAGTTGCTGTATTCTCCTCTCGACTGCCCATCAAATAGGTGTTCAGCCGCAGATAGTGGGTCAGTTGCTGATCATCATCGAAATGTTGCAGTTCAGAAAACGGGATCGGCGCTCCGACTGAAACAGAAATCGTCTGCCCGGATTTATTGAGCAGCTCACGCCCAAGCATGGCCGTTCTCAATAGCGGATGCACACGACCGGCTTGATAGAACCATTTGCTGTTCATGCCTTGAATAAAAATAGGTACGGTTGTCGCCTCGGCATGGCGGACAAACTTCGCCACCGACTGGCTCCACGCTTTATCGGTGATTTGCTTCGCATCGGCTTGCCATGCCGACACTTCTCCCGCAGGAAAGAGAATCAGCACTCCGCCCTCTTTTAAGTGCTGATTGGCCTCAGCAATCGCGCGCCGATTGGTGGTTCTTGCCCGCTCACCGCCGAACACATCCACGCCGATGAACAGTGAATCGAGCTCTGGTATCCGCTTAAGCAACTCATTGGCCAGCACTTTGACATCTTTGCGTACTTGCGCCACCAGCGAGGCTAAAATAATGCCCTCAATACCGCCAAATGGATGATTCGCGACAATCACCACAGGGCCTTCCTGTGGAATGGACGACACACTGCCGTGATCAACTGAATACTGAGTGCCGATTCTCGCCAGCGCTTCATGCATAAACTCAAAACTGTCTTGTGGCAGCGCCGCTTGTTGATACAAGGCATCCAACTGCGACAAACCGGTCGCCCATTCAAGCGCTCTTTCGCCAACACCGAACGGGGTTTTACGTGGTAAACGAAATGGACTGGCGTACATAATCACATCCTCTTGATGAACAAACGTGGCGCGTCAACTCGCCGCTGGTCTATTGAGCAATCAAACCTGGCCAGTTTTGGTCGGCTTGTTGAATGTGCAGAGTGCGCGCGCTGTCCCATCGCCCTTTGATGTCCGCGTTGTAATTGAGGTACAACTTGCCGTCGTCAATCGCCCACTGCTCAGGATCGGAAGGGGCAAAGTCGCTCTTCTCAGACACCGCCCAAGCACAGTAGCCACCATACTGCGGAGCGTACTTTTCCGGCTCTGCTTCAAACATCGCTAAGTGCTCAGCGGATGAGAACAGCCATTGCGCGCCTTGGTATTCGGTTGTCCATTGGCTGTCACCTTTGACCGCTTGGCCTTGAGTGAAATACGCCACGGTATCGTAACCGCTGACCGCCTTATTACTAAAAAACGAGGTGGAGATAAGATCCGCCGCGTTGGCGGAGACGCTGACCAAAAGCAGCGCAAATAGACGTAGTAGTTTCATGTCATGACTCCTTGATACTGGTGGGTAGGTCAATACTGGTTGGCACGCGGTAGTGGCGTGCATTTAGGGATAAATCGGCCAAAGGGCCTACGTCGAGCGCTTGATAGCCCATGATTTTGTCGGTAGGACTGACATGGACGGTCGTAATACTGACGGTGCGCGCGTCCTCTCTGGCCATCAATGGCGAGAGATGAGGCCGCTGGGTATCGTGTCGGGTATGAAAACGCTCACCGAGCGTGTCATCATTCGACTGAGAGGCCAAGTCAGCAAACAGGCTAGTGCGATAGTCGAGCGCGTCATAAAAGAACCGACCAGACGAGACAATCGGCGCCACCGCACGATGATGGCTGAGCGCTTGGCCATCCCATGTCCACATCACGGTTTCATTCGCGTTGCGACGGGTATCGAACGAGACCACAGTAAACGGGGCATAGTGACTCAAGTTCAGCGCCAACATTCTTCTGTCCACTTCTTGACTCGATACACTGCTGGCAAGCTGCTTAACGATTTGCCCGCGACTTGTCAGTGGTCCTTGGGGCATCTGCCCTTGGTAGAAGTTGAGCAGACACACAGTCACGCCATACTCATTGGTCGCGATCCAACTGCCACCGCCTTCTGGATCAAGTGGCATCAGGCAGTTAACCTCCTCCAACTGCATGGCTTGGGGCTCAGTGGCGGGCTGCCTAGTTCGCTGCTCATCACGGTTAAAGTATACGCGGTAATGACTCACGCCCTGATAGGTCCAAGATAAGGTGCACATGTTATTGAGCCCTCTGATAAGTCGCGGTCGCCGGAGCCACGCCAAAACCCGATTCCACTTCGATGCCGCGCAGAGACGCCACCACTTTCGCCATCGCAAAGTGATGAGTGGCGTGCAACGCGGCAAAGGTAATCTCGCGTGCCAAGGTGGATTCCACCTCTTCGACTTGACGCTGAGACATCATCACTTCCGATTCCACACTCACTCGCGCTTGGAGTGCATCTGGCGACAGTTGGCATAGCCAATCCACCAGCTGCGCTATCTCTCGCTCGGCCACGCGGCAATCTCGCTCGACGGGATGGCCGCGCCGACGCACGTTGTAATCGATTTTGCTCATTTCGCCATGTGGTGGCGCTTGGTCTTGCCCCTGTGCATGGCGAATCGCATGAAACAGATCCAACCAATGGCGAAAATGCTCACCAATCGAGCTCGATACATGGGGCGCGGCTAACGCAACGTAGTCGTCATTGCTGAGCACACTGAGAAACCGTTGACCTTGGTGCAAGGTTTCAATGCCGCCTAGCACCGCGCCAGAGAGGCTCGCCCTATGTTTATCGCTGAGCATCGCTCTCGCGGTGAGAGTGGCGGGAGAAGTCATCGCTTTTTTCATCATCATTCCTTTGATCAATCCGTCATGGGGTAGCGCTGCGTTAACGCTTTCTCCTCTCGCCAAGCGTTGAATAACGCCGCCAGAGAAGGTGTGTTCACCCCGCGTTGCTTATGCTGAGAGCCAATTCGGTACAACAAGCGGTACTGTGTCAGTAAGGTGCTAAAGATGTGCAGCAATGGGGTATCGCTATCCCAGATGTGCGCGGCTTCACTGCTCGCACCATTGATTTCCAAAATATCAAAGCGCTTGCCCTGCATCAGCGCGGTGATGGTGTCGAACTTGACGTCAAGACGGCCGTAGTGAAACCCTTCAAACTCACCCAACACGTCATCGAGCGTCGCTTCCAACTCCGGTGTGATAAAGGCGTTGCCGTTGCGAAAAATCGCGCCTCGAGAATGACTGCCCGCAAACGCCAGCGGATACTCTTCGCCCTTTTTCACCACGCTCTCTAACTTGGCCTCATGACGCGGCAAATAGAGATGTTGCAGTCGCCCAGCGCGCGGGCAGCGGGCGATCAATTCTCTAAGCGTCGAAACACCATCGCCTTCCACAAAGGGGGAGTATTTGAGTGTCATCGAGATGACTCTGCCGCGCTTCTCCCCTGGCTGGCGCACGTAAAAGAGCCCGGCTTCTGCGCGGTAACGGGATTTTTGTTGCAAAAGAAAACGACCACCGGCAGGAAAATGCGCTAAGTAACACGCCAAATCGTCCGAGTCATTGATGAGCTTGACCCCAGCGCCGCGACAACCCAAATCAGGCTTGGCCACCAGCGGGAAATCGAGCCCGGCATCATGCAGCGCCATCATCGCGTTATTGAGAGCTTCGGAGTTTGACGAGTCGCCCACCTCGACAGTGATGTAGGGCAAAATCCACTGGCGAGTTTTCCCTCCTGCACTGGCGAAAATGTCGCTTTTTGACTCGCCCACCATGCCGCTTAACTTGATGGTAGGGTTAGCGATAAGTGGCAGTGCCCAATCTAGGTGCCTTGCGCTGAGGAGCGCGCTTTGCACCACAACCGGCGCATAAAAAAACCACGCAGGCAGAAACTCAAACGGCGAAATCACTCGTTTTGGTTTGCTCAGTACGGGCATCCCTGCATTGACCTTCCCTTGCGGGACCACTTCCACATCACGATTGTGCATTCTGTTCACTTCTCCAATACTGTTGCGCTGCGCGGTTTAATGCCCACAGCGCGAGCAATCCTACAGGTATCATCAACCAGCGAGTCCATGCATCCTCACTGCCTATCCAACCGCCCACTTGATAGAAAGAGGTAAAGATCAGTGCCGTCCACATGGCTGTGGCGATAAAAACGGCCAAAAGAAACACCGGCAACGCTATGCCTAGAAACCCACTGACGGTGTAACTCACGCTGCGCATTCCCGGTACAAAGCGGACGATGAACAAGGTTACAAAAGCATTGGCATTGAGCGTTTTACACAGCCGACGGGCTCTATGATGTCGAAAACAGCGAACCTTCAACCAACCGATGCGCTGTGCTAATCGCCCGAGGGCATAGAGCGCCAAATCGCCGCTGGCAATACCGATAAAAATCGCCAGCAGCGCCCACTCCACCGCCATCACTTGATTAACCGACAAGGTCGCTGCCGTCACCAAAGCGAGATCTTCAAGTAAATAGGAAAGGAGGATCAGCGCGATCATCATCCACCCCAGTGAATGGGAATGAGACAAAATCCAAGCGTTGAGTGTGTGTGCCATGTCCATCTGCCTTCTCTGCTCCATGATAACCACCGCCACTAACGGGGGAGAATCACAGTGAAAACGACTGTGAACCCCGCGATGCAACGATGTCTTATTGAACAAGATAGGGAATAGACGAAGAAAATTTCATTACAGGGTAGATTTGTGTCGGACAAGAAGCATCGACCTCTTAGTCAGACTTGCCGCCATCGATAGGAAATGGCACCATCCCTTGCGGTTTACAGGCGTTCGTAAAGTAGAGGAATGAGTATGGGTTATTGGTATCTAACCATTGCGATTGTGGCAGAAGTGATCGCGACGGGCGCGCTGAAAGCTTCAGACGGGTTTTCCAAGCTCACGCCCAGTCTCTTGGTCGTGGTGGGGTATGGCGTGGCGTTCTATTTTCTCGCCATGGTATTGAAGACCATTCCCGTTGGCATTGCATATGCGATTTGGTCGGGGCTCGGCATTGTGTTGATCACCGCTGTCGGTGCGGTGGCGTTCGGTCAAAAGCTCGATTGGGCGGCAGTGATTGGCATGTTATTGATCATCAGTGGCGTGATTGTGATGAACGTCTTTTCTCAATCGGTCAGTCATTAAAAGGGTAGTGATTGACTCAATCAGGCAACAATGTGTCAAAAAAAAATAGAAAGGTGTGGTTTTGAGGCCACACCTTTTTGCTTATCTATTGGTATTGTAGCTTCGCTTATCGCAGGCGAATTACGCCAGTTTCAACTCGTGTTGCTGGCGATAGAGCACCATATCTTCAATGGTCAGAACTGGCATCGAGTGCAATTTCCCAAACGCGACAATCTCCGGCGTTTTACACATGGTGCCATCCGGGTTCATCACCTCACACAATACGCCAGCAGGTTGCAAACCCGCCATTTGCATTAAGTCGATGGTGCCTTCAGTATGGCCACGACGAGTCATCACCCCACCTTTGCGCGCGCGCAGCGGAAATACGTGTCCTGGGCGCGCTAAATCGTCAGGCTTCGCATTAAGGTTAGCGGCGGTTTTGATGGTGGTGACGCGATCTTGCGCCGACACGCCCGTTGTCACGCCCACTTTGGCCTCAATAGAGACGGTAAACGCGGTTTGATTGGCACTATTGTTGTTTTCAACCATCGGTGGCAAGGCCAATTTGTCAGCTTGCTCTTCGGTCAAGCACAAGCAAACAATACCGCTGCATTCGCGGATCATCAGCGCCATCTGCGCATCCGTGAGGTGCTCAACCGAGTAAATGATATCCCCTTCGTTTTCACGATCTTCATCATCGAGTAACAACACACCTCGACCTTCACGTAAGGCCGTCAATGCGCGTTCAACGCGGGTAATTGGGTCGCCGAATTCGGCAAGTAGTGATGACTGATTCATGGTTAACTCCTAAATTTCACCAGAATCAGGGCATAGAAGAGTTCTGGCGTCAGCGCCAGATAAACGAAATCGCCCCCACGACGGTGGCGGCTTGGTTTCATTCTCTCTCATCCGGACTGTAACCGTCGGCTCTGGCTTCTCACCAGATCTGCTGACCTCGACGTATCGAGCGCTCGCGGGCTCACCCATTCGGGCATACCGCCGGTGGGGAATTTCGCCCCGCCCTGAGAATAAAGTAATCGCTGCTTGTGCAGCGCGCTGATTGTAGCGCGGCAAATGATAAATGCCAACGCTCCGCACGGG
This sequence comes from Vibrio sp. R10-SG3-ISO3, assembly GCF_059834225.1. NCBI lineage: Bacteria > Pseudomonadati > Pseudomonadota > Gammaproteobacteria > Vibrionales > Vibrionaceae > Vibrio > Vibrio sp. R10-SG3-ISO3. Next base: position 13,183 of record NZ_JCBDHE010000034.1, read on the forward strand.
GTTTGCGCTAAGATAAAGCCATACACCCTGCAAGGAGCACAGCATGCCTCAACACGAGAAACTCAATTACGTCGAATTGGCCGCCCACGATTTTGAAGCCACCAAAGCCTTTTTTAGCCAAGCGTTTGATTGGCGCTTCACCGATTACGGCCCCGACTACACGGCGTTTGCCGACCAAGGGCTCGACGGCGGGTTCTTCAGAGCCGACGCCAAGAGCCAAACTGCATCCGGCGGCGCGCTGTTGGTGTTCTATAGCCAAGACATAGAAGCAACACTGGCCAAAGTGATCGCCAGTGGCGGCGATGTCATCAAACCCATTTTCGATTTCCCCGGGGGCTGTCGATTCCACTTTCTAGAGCCCAGCGGCAATGAGTTTGCGGTGTGGTCTGAGGGCCGATAAACAGCAAAGCCCTCACGAGGAGGGCTTTGTCATCAATCACAGGCGACTTAGAACGTCACGTTTAGACCAACAAAGTGAATACGGCCGTCGAAGGTGCCTTTGATGCCTGCACGTTCAATGTCTACTTCACCTAAATCAGCGTATTCGTAGAACATGTCAAACGTGTACCCATTCCACTCGGTTGCTGCACCCACTGAGTAGCGCCATTGCTCGCCTACTGGCACGTCAACCCATTGTAGTGAGGCGTCGTTTTGCGGTGAACTTTCGTAAGAGATACCCGCTTTTAGACGCCAGTCCGCGTTGAGGCGGTAATCTGCGCCCAATGCTAGTTTCCAAACGTCGCTCCAATCGCGTTTGATCGGATCTGGGCTAACCACAGTACCATCAGCCATCACAAAATCTAGCGGTAGCTCTTTCCACTCACTCCAACGGTGCCATTGTGCACTGGCTAATAAGTTTAGCTCCGAGTTAACTCCCAAACGGGCACTGATATCGTAGATTGCTGGTAGAGCAACTTCTGTCGAAGCTCCAACTAATGGTAAAACATCGCTCGTGGCTTTCGCGTCGATATTATGTTTCACCTTAGAACGGTAGCTAAAACCAAAATCTAGGTCGTCATTGTGACGGTACATCGCACCAAACGTTACGCCCATTGCCCAATCGGTTTCTTGCTCGATAGACATAGCCGACGTCTCTTGCTCAAACGACACATAGTTGATTTGAGCGCCTGCACCTACAGACCATTGTTCGTTAAGTTGATACGAAATTGTTGGGTTGATTTGCAGCAGCATCAAAGTAGTACTTTCTAGCAAAGCGCTCGCGTACCAATCATTTCCGTAATCTAAGCTAGAACCACCTGCGGCGCCAAAACCAATACCAAAATGCATCTCATCTGTAATCTGACGAGCGTGGAAAACAGCAAGAGCAGGCTGTGTAGAATGACTCGAACCATCTTTATCTTCAATGTCATCACTATAATTGAGTTTGAGATCAAACCCCATCGCGTTCACTGTCGTCTTGCTCTCACCCATAAATGACATCGTCGCTGGGTTGGTCCACATTGCAGCAGCAGAACCGGTGTAAACACCGTCACCTGCACCTGTAGTACCTGCATTCGCCACCACAGCTTCTTGAAGTAGAATACCGCTGGCACTTGCCATCGCAGAGGAGAACGCCACTGCCGTCATAAATGGCCATTTCATTGAACGAGCAATTGAGTTGGGTTTGAACATAAAAAAGTCTCACTGAAAGTGTGCAATTTAAAAACTGCTACTAGTGTAGAGAGAGTTCCCCTTTTTTTCGGAATACCGATTATTCCAACCCTTGCTGTGACGCTTATCACGCACTGGTTGATTGAATCCGCCTTGGTGTATACTGCGCTCCACCCATTAACACCTTGACTGTTATCCTCTTATGAACAAGCAACCTATCAACAAAAGTCTACTCACCAACCTCATCGCCCTTGCACTGCTTGCTGGCGGGATTCAATCCGGTCATCAGATCGCGTTTTATGCGGGTCTGTTTGCCTTTTCAGGCGCCATTACCAATTGGTTAGCTGTCCACATGTTGTTTGAAAAGGTGCCGGGACTGTATGGCTCGGGTGTAATACCTGCGCGTTTTGAAGAGTTTAAAGCCGCCATCAAACAGCTGATGATGAGTCAGTTCTTTACCGATGAAAACATCGACAAGTTCCTCAACAAAGAGATGGCCGGTGAGCACACGCTCAATCTGCAACCTGTAATAGAGACCATCGACTTTAACCCCACGTTCGATTCTTTGGTTGAGGTGATCGCCAACTCATCCTTCGGCGGCATGTTGGCGATGTTTGGTGGCAGTGACGCGCTGGCACCACTTAAGCAGCCTTTCGTTGAAAAAATGCAGCAATCGGTGATTGAAATCAGCCAGAGCGATAACGTCAAGCAAGCGATCAAAGCGCAGCTTGAAGCGCCTGCCATGATGGATGAGATCAAACAGAACATTGAACAAATCATCGATCAACGCTTGAATGAATTGACACCTGCGCTAGTCAAAGAGATGGTGCAAACCATGATCAAACAGCACCTAGGCTGGTTGGTGGTGTGGGGCGGTGTATTTGGCGGCTTGATTGGTGTGGTGTCGTCGTTTTTTGCCTAACTGACACGCCTTTCTACTCCCTATATTGAGCGCCAGCAACACTGGCGCTTTTTTGATCCTCAGTTATTTTGTGTGGAGGCTTGGGCTGGATTTGAAGCGCCAACGCTAGTGCTGCCCAGACTCCCTTCGCAGCGAAGTCAGCATCACACTGAGCAAAATTAACCCCGCGCCGAGACTTTGCGCGAAGGTAAACGTCTCTTGCAACCACAACATGGCAAACAGAGCACCGAAAAGTGGCTCGCTGCCCATCAACAGCGCGACACGAGTGGGAGAGGTGCGGCGCACCGCGTAATTCTGTACATAGAAAGCAAAGAGCGTGCAAAACGCGACCAGATACAGCAGCGTCACCCAGAAGATGGACTCAGTGGGCAGGTGCCATTGAGACTGGGGCAACGTGCTCAAGACCAAGAGAGCGGCAACGCCAGCAACAACCGCTGATTGAATCGCGGTGAGTGTGGTGGTCGTCACGGCGCGACCGAGGCTGAATCGCTTGGTGGTGGTCACCATCAGTGCCCGTAGCAGCGCCGCAATTAGAATCAGATAATCCCCCAGCGTGAAATCGACACGCGCCCCATCGCTACCGGTCAGCAGCAGTACGCCAACCACGCTGGCGACACACAACAATACCAGAGACCAGGCGACCTTCTGGCGGTTCACCAACACTTCAGCCAGCGCAGTGAACAATACGCAAAGACTGATTAAAAACGCCGCGTTCGACGCTGTGGTATGCGCAACACCAAACACTTCACACAGGAAAATAGCACTTAAAATTGCTCCGGTTGGCAGCGCAACCACCCAATCTTTGTTGAGCCCTGCTTTGAAATCTCTCACCACCAATGGCAACAACACCAAGGCAGTGATGGAAAAACGTAACGTAATGAACATTAACGCCGAGGTGTAAAGCAGCGCACTTTTAGTTAACCCGTAGCTGGTGCCCCAAAAGATCGCCACCAGCAGCAGTAATCCTTCGGTAATGGGTAGCCGCTGTGCGAGCCGCAGAGTTTGCGTTCCTTGCATCATTTTCTCCCAGAGTGGTTGACCCTCCCAGTATCCACAAGTAACTTAAATGAAACAATTGGTCGATTTTGCAAAGGATAATTGCACCATGGACACGAATAAACTTATCCCCTTACTGGCTGAAATGGCGGTGTTTGTTACTGTGGTGGAAGAAGGAAGCTTCGCCAATGCGGCGGTGAAATTGGGTGTGGCGCCCTCATCGGTCAGCCGCTCACTGCGGCGCCTTGAGACAGCGCTGAAAGAGCAGCTCTTGGAGCGCACCACGCGTCAGATGCGATTAACCGCCACAGGGCAAGAGGTGTTCCACCTTTGTCAAACCATGCTAGGGCAAGCCAAACTTGCGGTGAGCGCAGCACACGCCAACAAAGAGGCGATCGCAGGGCCGCTTCGCGTTGCCGTGCCGAAAGCGCTTGCCAAGCAAGTGCTTATGTCACCCATATTGACGTTTGCTAAACAGTACCCCAACGTCAATCTGACCCTTAAAGTGGAAGACCGCTATCTCGATCCCATTCATGACGATGTCGATGTGGTCATCCACATCACACCGAATCCTGTGGAAGGTTTAGTCGCGGTAACGCTTGCCCCTTGCCAACTTGTACTGTGCGCCAGCCCAGAGTACCTAGCGAAGCATGGTACGCCCGCACACCCCAATGACCTGCGCCATCATCAATGTCTCTGTTTGGGTGAATCCCCCAAAGATCGCATCTGGCGGATGACTCAAGGAACACAAACGGTAGCTGTCCCTGTCAGCGGTCATCTTGCCGTGAATCACAGTGAGATCCGTCGCCAAGCCGTACTCGAAGGGCTGGGTATTTCGTTGTTCCCTGAATTTGTGGTCAGAAATGAGTGCCAACAAGGCGTTTTACAACCTATTTTGAGCGACTGGCAATTAGCGGGCAGCTATCAAGGTCAAATCATCGCCCAATATCCACAATCGCCCTTTATCCCTTCTCAGGTCAAAGCGTTCGTCACGCACCTGAAATCAGCGCTCGCGCTCTGATCAGCGAGTCAATAACAAGGTAAAGGTGAAATACCATTCCAAAAATTAGGGATATAGAGGTTCACAAATGTGAGATCTTCACAGAAATTTCACATTGAGGTGGCATTTGTAGTGTGAATTGTATCACTCTTCACGTATGCTTAACTTGCTCATAAAAGTGCATATACAAGGAGAGTGCTATGAAGCGAATGGGAGTATTAGCCATGGCGATACTAGTGGCCACCAATGCCACTGCGTCAGAGCCCAAACCCGCGACACAGGCAACGATTGATGCGAACAACCAACTCAAGCAAAGTCTGCCATTCAGTGACACCAAAGATTTCGATAACGCGCAAAAAGGGCTTATCGCGACTCAGGATGTCGTTACCATTAAAAACCAAAACGGCGATGTTGTTTGGGATTTAGAAGCCTACAAAAAGTACATCGGCCTTGATAAGCCATCACCCGATACCGTCAACCCAAGTTTGTGGCGTAATGCGCAATTAAACATGATCAACGGCCTGTTTAAGGTCACCGATGGTATTTACCAAGTTCGCGGCTACGATTTGTCGAACATCACCTTTATTCAAGGGGATACAGGCTGGATCGTATTCGACCCACTCATCTCTCAAGAAACCGCAAAAGCGGCACTCGACTTCATTAACAGTGAACTCGGCGAGCGTCCTGTTGTGGGTGTCTTCTACAGCCACAGCCACATTGACCACTTTGGTGGGGTGCGCGGTATCGTCGATGAGCAAGATGTCATCGACGGAAAAGTGACCATTATGGCCTCCCCTGGCTTTACCGAGCATGCCGTATCTGAAAACGTGATTGCAGGTAATGCGATGGGTCGACGCGCAGTGTACATGTATGGCGCCCTGCTTCCACGTAACGAAAAAGGCGGCGTCAATGGTGGCTTGGGTCAAACGACGTCAACCGGTCTTGCGACCATGATTGCCCCAACCGACACCATTGAGAAAACCGGTGACGAACGCGTGGTCGATGGCGTGAAAATGGTCTTCCAATACACACCAGGCACAGAAGCACCGACTGAGATGAACGTCTGGTTCCCTCAGAAAAAAGCGTTGTGGATGGCGGAAAACACCACCAACACCATGCACAACATCCTTACACTCCGTGGCGCTCAAGTGCGTGATGCGCTGAAATGGTCAAGCTACTTGCAAGAGACCATTGAACTATGGGGTGATGATGTCGAAGTGAAATTCCAAAGTCACCACTGGCCAATGTGGGGCCAAGGCGACATCGTCAAATACTTTAAGAAACAGCGTGATATGTACAAGTACACGCATGACCAAACGGTCCGTTTGATGAACCAAGGTTATGTGGGTTCTGAGATTTCTGAAATCATCCAATTCCCAGAAGAAATCGACAAGACCTGGAGCAACCGCGGTTACTACGGCACCCTACGCCATAACAGCCGTGCGGTTTATCAACGTTACATGGGCTGGTACACCGGTAACCCATCGGATCTGAACAACCTGCCGCCAACCAATGCTGCTGTGAAGTACGTTGAGTACATGGGCGGCGAACGCGAAGCGATCAAAAAAGCACAAGCCGACTTTGACGCGGGTAACTATCGCTGGGTCGCGGAAGTGATGAAACACGTGGTGTTTGCTAATCCACAGAGCAAAAACGGTAAAGCACTCCTCGCTGATGCCTATGAGCAGTTGGGTTACCAAGCGGAATCTGGCCCTTGGCGTTCTGTCTACTTGCAAGGCGCTTACGAGCTGCGTAACGGCACACCAAGTACGGGCGGTACCAACACTGCATCGCCAGATATTATCAAGAACATGCCACCAGAAATGCTGTTTGATTATCTCGCGGTACGTTTGTTACCAGAAAAAGCGGCTGGGAAGAACTACGCCATCAACATTAACTTCACTGACCTAGATGAGAAGTACACCTTGTACGTTGAGAACTCTGTGCTCAATCACACTCATAAGCAAGCAGAGAAGCCGGATGTGGCGTTGACGCTGACCAAAGCGACACTGGATGACGTCCAATTGGGTAACATCACTCTTGAGCAAGCCATTGCTGATGGTTCTATCACGCTCGACGGTGACGGCGATGTGTTCAAAGACTTTGTCGGTATGCTTGATACCTTCAACTTCTGGTTCAACATTGTGACACCTTAAGGAGGCGTTATGATGAAACAGGTCGCGACGTTGCTCACCTGCTCAGTCATCACGCTGGCAAGCCCAATCAGTTGGGCTTGCTCTTACGATGGGTTGTTCAGCAACCCATTTAGTGAGAGCTATCCTGGGGCACTGGATGTCTCCATCGCCACGCAAAAAGCGTTACGTGCACAGTCTATCCAATTGCCTGAAAAGCTTGATGGCGCCCAAGGCCTAAGACGCGCCAGTTGGTGGCTCAATCTGATGGTCGACATCTACCCAGAGTTACCGTCTGGTACGTATGTGTATCTGGTCGACAGACAGTTGTGGTCGCAGCGCAGTGAGCAAAGCATGGTCGTCCATGTCACGCCACCACCGCAGGGTGTTAACGTTGTTCAGTTAAGCGAAGCCGCTTTACATAACTTGATTTCTAACCAGATCTCACTTGAGCAGGCGCGTGAATTAGGCTTGCTGACCGAAAGCTAAGCAACGCATTATCAAAAATAAAAAGCCACACCCTAGGGTGTGGCACAAACAAAAAGTAAGGCAGTGGATTATTCACTTTTTGCACTGACCAGTCGCCAATTCGGCAACCGAAATTCTTCGATTCATTTCGACTCGATTTTGCCTAGCAGGCGCCATTTCTGCCCCTCTCAGCCATGAGCTTTACGACCTAATCAATAGGTCTCAAATACACCCTGATTGTAGTCGCGTACTGCTTGTTCAATCTCTGCCATGCTGTTCATCACAAAGGGACCATAATGCACGACCGGTTCGTTGATGGGCTCACCGACGAACAACAAAACGCCAGAATCTTTGTTGGCGATCAAGGATGCCGAGTCGCCAAGAGTCAACAGAGCCATTTCACCTTGGTTTACGCACTGGCCACCCAATTGGATCTCTCCTTGATAGACAAACAGCATCATATTGTGATGTGCCGGTGTGCCAATGGTGACCTGCTGACCAGCTTGGGTGCGCCAGTCTGTCACGGACAGGGGTACACCCGTATCGGTCAGTGGCCCTCGCTGCACCTCATCGTCAATCTCAATCTCACCCGCTAAGATACGAAACAGACCTGAATCCTTGCCGACATACTCGGTAATGGTTTCTGGCTGAAAATCAAAGTACTTGGCAGGCTGCATTTTGTTCTTGGCGGGCTGGTTGATCCAGATTTGAAAACCATGCAGATCGCCCTCTTCCATAATCGGCATCTCACTGTGGATCACACCACGGCCTGCGGCCATCCACTGAGCACCACCACTGCGTAGCTCTCCAACGTTGCCCATGTGGTCACGGTGCTGGAAGTGCCCTTTCATCATGTAAGTCAGGGTTTCAATACCACGGTGCGGATGAGGTGGAAACCCACCGACATAATCGGCTTTTTGATCAGATTTCAGTTCATCCATCATCAAAAATGGAGAAAATGCCGTGTTGTTAAATCCAGCGACACGCTGAATTTTCACACCATCGCCGTCAGAGGTGGCGTGGGCAGGGATCAGTTGGCGAATTTGTCGTTGGGTGGTCATCACAGGTCTCCTGTTAGGCGATGAAAACAGTGTATCGCCTCTTATCACTAAAGAAGACTCGGTCAGGTTGAGCTAGATATTCGAAATTTTTGAATAATGAGAGATCTCTCGCCACTGCCATCGCAATAAGTCGTTACTATCCAGCCAGTTAGCATAGGGAATAGGGAGCGACCGATATGAGTCTTCGATTCTGCCCGCAATGTCAGAGTGAAACCGAGTACAAAGAGTGCATCAAGCAAAAGCCCTCGCCGTATGGAAAAAGCCGAAAAGAAACCGTAAAAGCCTTTTTCTCTGGCTTTTTTAGCGGTATGGTCGTGGGCCCGGCGTTGGCCTCGTTAGAATTGATTGATCGTTACGAGCAGTGCCAAACGTGCGGGCATCTGACACTTGATAACCACGGAGAAGAATTTAAGTAGCCACAACAGCTTCTGCGCTGTCGGTTCACTGTATTGTCATGTTAGTTATATCCAATACCGTCACCTTGAGTGACTGGGAAATCCAATTAACCGCCATTCGCGCTCAAGGCTCTGGCGGCCAGAACGTGAATAAGGTGTCATCGGCCATTCACTTGCAGTTTGACATCAAACGCTCTACCTTGCCCGATGTCTACAAACAGCGTCTGTTGACGCTTTCGGACTCTCGCATTTCAAAAGAGGGCGTGATTACCATTAAGGCGCAGCAGTATCGCACCCAAGAACAAAATCGTGAGGATGCCCTGACCCGCCTAGCCGACCTGATCCGCAGCGCGATGGTGGTACAAAAGAAACGCCGCCCAACCAAACCGACCCGCGCCTCCAAAGAGCGCCGTCTGAAAGCCAAAGGCATCAAGGCCAGTACCAAGGCGCTACGCGGTAAACCCTCGTTCTAGCGCACCGTAACATCGCTTATACAAACGGTGACTCGGAGAAAGACAGGCCTACGGATCAACAAAGCTCCACGCATGACATGGAGCTTAGATCTACCCAAGTCGGAGCAATACGCAATGCCGCTCGCTCACATCATCAGGTATGGGCGGCTTTATTTATGAAGTTGTTGGAATAAATCGTCTTTCATTTGCGCGCGACGCAATTTGAGAGTGTGCATTTCTTCGTCGCTGATAGGAGAGTCTCGGAGTTCGAGGGTACGTATTTGTTTGTCGATGGCGTTGTATTCTTTCATCTGGTCGTTGAAGTTTAGGTCGGTTTCTGCGAGCGATAAAATGTCATCCTTATGCTCTGGAAACTCTTTGAGTAGAGAATGGTCTTCACCTAGCATATTTGCACCTCGTCCTGTCGGTTGTGTTGTACATTTTTTAACCTTAGCACCTCTTACCGATCAGAAATGGGACATTCATCGATTTGTCAGGATCCGATCCATTATCACTCGGTGATAAACTCGGGTTTAACCGCAAAGACGCCTTAGTAGAGTTGATGATCTTTGAGTGGCACCTCGAGTGCATTGGTCGATCCTTTCTCAGGCCCACCCACCATCTCATCATACGCACTCTCGTGTTTGAGAACCTGCTGCGTCGCATTGAGTTTTCGACAGCGCTTTTGCATCTCCACTAATGAGTGTGTCACTAAGCGCTTGCCAGAATTGTCCATCACAGAGTATCGCTCGCCATCCACTTCGACACTGGCTTGATAAAGTGCCAGATCCAGTGAGTGAATAATCAGTTTATCGAGATAAAAAAACTGCTCCAACTTGCTCAATGGCATCTCCATGTCCACCTCTTTTACCGACTTTACTTGCATGCGATTAAACTAGTCTTTACGTCGGTCACGAGAAAAAGTTCAGCTTAGAAAAATTTAAAAAATAATCCTGATCGGTGCCAAACTGCACACGTATCAACCAGCGAATCCAACACAACACAGGGACATTCGTTATGATTCGCAAAACACTAATGACGTTCGTTATCGCTATGAGCAGCCTTTTGATGATGTCGACTGCAAACGCTAACCACCACGGCATGAAAAAAGACATTGTCGATGTCGCCGTAGAGAATGGTAGCTTCACCACACTGGTCGCCGCTGTCCAAGCAGCAGGACTGGTAGAGACATTGAAAGGGGACGGTCCTTTCACGGTACTTGCGCCCACCGACGACGCGTTCGCCAAACTGCCTGAAGGTACAGTAGAGATGCTTCTCAAGCCTGAGAACAAAGACAAACTCGTATCTATTTTGACCTACCACGTCATTCCAGCGAAAGCGATGGCTGCCGATGTCGTCAAAATGGATAAAGCCACCACCGTCCAAGGCCAAGATGTGATGATTAAAGTGATGGGTGACAAAGTGATGGTCAATAACGCTAACGTTGTCATGACTGACGTCAAGGCAAGCAACGGCGTCATTCATGTGATTGATACGGTCATTATGCCAAAATAGGTAACCAGAAGATTTTATTCAAAGCGGCGCTCTGCGCCGTTTTTTTGTGCCTTTTGAATCACGTAGGCCACAGCTATATTCATCACTGCTGGTTGCTCATTTTGGAACAAACTGTCCATAATGATTGGGCGCCTCGGCTAATGCATCTAACACCGCCTTTGTGCACAATAGCACTGTCATCACTTACCTTCGGAGCACAATCATGAACGAACAAAAAGTTATTCTAATCACAGGCGCGACCGATGGTATTGGTCTATTGACTGCAAGCCAACTTGTAAAGCAAGGGCATCGCGTATTGGTTCATGGCCGCAACCCTGACAAGCTCGCCAAAGTGGTTGAAACGCTTAATCAAGAACATAACACCACACTCACAGCCTTTATCGCCGATCTTTCTGTCCTCAGCGATGTGCAGCGATTGATTGAACAAGTGAGCGCCACACTGGGAGAGACACCACTTGACGTGTTGATCAACAACGCAGGTATCTTCAACGCGCCAGCGGACAAAACGCCCGATGGCCTCGATATTCGCTTTGCCGTCAATACGGTCGCACCTTATCTGCTGACCCAAGGATTGTTGCCACTCATTCCTGCCCATGGGCGCGTAGTGAACCTCTCTTCTGCAGCGCAAGCCAGTGTGAGCATTGAAGCCCTGCAAGGAAAAGGTCACTTGTCTGACAGAGAGGCTTACGCGCAAAGCAAGCTAGCGATTACCATGTGGTCTCGCGCACTGGGTGAAGCACATCGACACTCGGGGCCAATGATTGTCTCGGTTAACCCGAAATCACTGCTCGGTAGCAAAATGGTCAAAGAGGCGTTTGGTATTGCAGGTGGCGATCTCTCCCTTGGCGCCGACATTCTCGTTAGCGCCAGCCTAGATGACGCCTTCAGAGGCGCAGGCGGACGCTACTACGACAACGATATTGAAGCCTTTGCGCAGCCTCATCCAGATGCACTAGATGATAGAAAGGTGCAGGCGGTGATCGATGCGATAGAAGGGATAGTCGAGCGTTAACAGTCACCCCTTACCAAGATACATCCCCTCAAAGCCTTCAATATGCTGCTCCCAAATCGGTGGCAGGCCGATAAAGGCTTTGACGGCTTGAATAAACTCGCGCACTAATACCGTTTGTTTGCGATGGGGATAGAGGGCATACAGCGCTGTGCCTTGGTTACATAGCCGGTAATCGGTCAGCAACGGGGTGAGGTTCATGGTTTCGACAGACTGGGTTAAGTTACTGGATGAGATCATCACGTAACCGAGCCCCGCTTGCACGGCATCGAGTAGAGTGCGGACGTCGTTAACCTTGTATCGCCCTTGCATTTTGTAACTGTGCAGATCGGAGGCGTCGGACATTGCCCCTAAGCGCACTGTGTCAATGGTCACTGAGCCGTTGCTGTAGACCACAGAAGGCAGGCGCACCAACTCTTGTGGTGAGCAAGGCTCGCCATGCTGGGCAATGAAGTCATGAGAGGCGAGGATCACCGGGCGAATCTCTGCGATTTTACTGGCGATCAAGCTTGAGTCTTGCAAGATTCCGAGACGAAATGCGACATCAAAATGCTCAGAGATAATGTCTGAGCGTTTGTCGTCCATCAGCAGCGTCACTTCCACCTCTGGGTAACGGCGCATGAACGCGTTGATCACCGGTTGCAAATATTGCTGACCAATGTGCAAAGGCGCCGTAATACGAATGCGTCCTTTGGGCTCAGCATGGTAGGTGTCGGCAATCAGTTTGACGTCTTCTACCGTTTTACGCAGATTATGCGCTTGCTCTAGGATCTCCTCCCCCGCCGGCGTCAACGAAAAGGAACGCGTGGAGCGATTGAGTAACTGCACACCGAGCTCACTCTCAAGCTTTTTAATTTGCTTGGAGAGCGAGGAGTTATCCATATTATGAAGCGCCGCCGCTTTGGTAAATGAGCCTTGCTGCACCACATCGATAAACAGCGCCAATTGATTGACCAGAGACATCCCCCCTCCTCTTGATGTTGAGTAAACTGATTGTTGGGTAAGCAAAGCCTACTCGGGTTTTGTGGCCTTGACCGAACGTTGCCAATGGACCAGCCATTTGTCGAGATGGTTAGCAAATTGCTGCCTATCCGCCTGACTAAGTGGCGGTGGCCCGCCCATCTGGACGCCGCTGCTGCGCATGGTGTCCATAAAATCGCGCATGTTCAAGCGCGCTTTAATGTTTTCTTTGCTGTACATTTCACCGCGCGAGTTGAGCGCCTGTGCGCCTTTAGTGATCACTTCGTCGGCCAAAGGGATGTCACTGGTGATGACCAAATCGCCCGCTTGGCAACGCTTAACAATCTCATTGTCTGCCACATCAAACCCTTGCTGAACTTGCAACATGTTCACCTTTGGTGACGCTGGCGTGCGTATAAACTGGTTCGCGACGAGCGTCACTTCGACGCCAGTGCGTTGCGACGCGCGGTAAAGCACATCGCGGATCACCACAGGACACGCATCCGCATCCACCCATATTTTCATCAAATTGATTGCCTCATTAATTTACGTTATCGCGAATAAAAAGTTATCGCGCGTTATTGGCGAAATTTAACGGCGGTACCGCTAACACTGACCATCATCATACTGCCGCCGCTGCCAATCACTTCGTAATCGATGTCGATACCGACAATACCATCGGCGCCCAGAGACTGCGCGTGTTGCTCCATCTCGGCAAAAGCGATTTCTCGAGCGCGGCCCATTTCTCGCTCGTAAGCACCAGAGCGACCGCCTACGACGTCTCGAATGGCACCAAACATATCTTTGAAGATGTTGGCACCTAATATTGCCTCTCCGACCACAACGCCAAGATAGGCGTCAACAGGTTTGCCCTCAACCACTGAGGTAGTAGTTTTGATCATACGGTTCTCCTTACCTTGCTTAAGTGCCCTTCGCTGACATCAATGGCGCTGCCGCCTAAAGTGTCAAACGGGGTTTGATAAATTCAATGAACGCCGAAATGCGCTTGGCGACGTGGGAAGATTTGTAATACACCGCGTTGACCTGCTCGCGCGCGGTATTTTCCACTCGCCATTCCTCCAACAAAGACACCAAGGCGCCATTCGCCAAATCTTGATTGACCATAAAACCGGAGAGACACGCAATGCCATTCCCCGCGAGTACCAACTGACGCACCGTCTCTCCGTTCGCACTACGAAGCGTCGGCGCGATGGGCTCTAGTCCTTTCAGTGGCCAATGGTTGAGCACTTTCGGCGCCGTAAAACCAATGATCTGGTGAGAGGATAAGTGTGAGACGCGAGTGGGCGTGCCATAACGCGCGAGATAATCTGGCGAAGCGACTATATAGAGTCGGCTTTTGCCGAGCGGACTGGCGTGTAAAGTGGAGTCTTTAAGGTGGCCGATACGAATCGCAACGTCCGTGCGTTTTTCCAGTAAGTCGACATAACCTTCATTGGACGTCAGTTCGAGCTCGATATCGGGATACGCGACTTTAAACGATTGAATCAACGGCACAAGTTGGTGAAACACAAACGGGCTGGCCGCATCAACGCGCAATGGCCCTTTGGGCAACTCACCGCGAGACATCAAATCCGCTTCGGCTTGACCAATCAGCTGTAACCCTTGGCGAACCGAATCGACGAACAGTTTGCCTTCTACCGTAAGCTCAACACGGCGCGTCGTGCGATTAAGGATGGACACACCAAGTTGCTGCTCGATCTTGCTCACCGCACGAGAGACACGCGCCACTTGGATGTTGAGCGCGTCAGCCGCCGCTGAAAAACCGCCGCTATCGACGACACTGAGCAATATTTGTAAATCATCGGAGCGTGTCAGCATGTCAGACCTAAAGTGGTGACTACGAATGCCCAGAGTATAGCGAAGTCCGCGCTGGCTTTACACTGTAAACCCACCACGAACTTGACACGTAGAACGCTAGTCCACCCGCGTGAGCGCAATCAAAATCGCACTTTCAGGATCCAATATCGGCACTGCTAAACCCACTTGATGTAACCACGCGCCGGACAGGGTACAACCTTGTGCTGTCCAAGGGGGCTGACGGCACACCATGGTGTCAAAGTTGAGGGGCTTATCAAGCAAACTGACATGGTATTGAGCACTGTCGTCCAGCCCTGCAAATCTTAATTGGCCGCTCAGTGCATAAGTAGGCATAGCCAGTTGCGCCACTACGGCCACCGCTTGCGATTGATCGTCTGCAACAACGCAGTAGGCTTGGTGCGCACTATCTTCGGTGGGTAAACGCCAGTTAACGCCATGGTGAAGCAGCGGACGAAGCTGCTTATGCAGCGCCACATAACGGGCAAATCCCGCTTTCTCTTGCTCAGGTTCAGAAACGGGATCAAGCTCTATCCCCATGTGACCAAACAGCGCGGTGAGGCCGCGAAACTCGATACTGTGCCTGCGGCGGGTACTGTGACAGTGGCCAGATCCAATATGGCTCCCCATCACTTCTGGCGGGAACAACAAGCTCATGCCGCGTTGAATGGTTTGTCGCTCGAGCGCGTCGTTGTTGTCAGACGTCCAGAATCGATGGGTGCGCTTGAGCACTTCAAAATCAATCCGCCCACCGCCTGCAGCGCAAGATTCGATCTCCACCTGCGGATGGGCAGCGCGCACTTTATCAACCAGTTGATAATACCGCTCGACCTGCTTATGCCCAGCGGCGCGGTCGTGATGAGCCGGTTGGACCACTTCTCGGTTCATGTCCCATTTGATGTAGGCAATCGCATAGTTGGAGAGAAAATGATCCAAACGCTCAAATAGGTAATCAAACGCCTCAGGGTTTTGTAAATCAATCACATATTGATGACGGCCGGTGGGCTGATGATAGCCCTCCACCGCCAGTAACCACTCGGGGTGGCGACGATAGAGATCCGAGTCTTTGTTGATCATTTCAGGTTCAAACCAAAGACCAAACTCCATGCCTAGTTCGTTGACGTGCTTGACGATGTCCGTCAGCCCTTCGGGGTATTTACGCTCATCCAACACCCAATCGCCTAATGCGGCTTTGTCGTTGTTGCGCCCTTTGAACCAACCGTCGTCAATGATGAAACGCTCAACGCCCATACGTGCCGCTTCAGTCGCCATCTGTTTGATGTATTGGGGATCATGATCGAAATAGATCCCCTCCCACGTATTGAGATGGATAGGCCGAGACTGTTGTGTGACTGAACGGGCGACAATCTGCTCTCTCACATGGCGATGGAACTGCTGACTCATGCGGCTCAGCCCTTGCTCACTGTAGGTAGCATAGAGCCAAGGGGTGGATATCGACTCTCCTTCAGCCAGTGCGATTTCGCCCGGTAAATAGAGCGCTTCGGTCTGCATTACGCGCCGCCCATCCGCTTTGACGTCCACTCGCAGGCGGTGATTGCCACTCCATGCCAGATGAAAGCCCCATACGTCACCCGAAAGCTCACCAAAGCCTGGTGTGCCCGCGATTAGCGCCGGGTAGTGCTCATGCGAGGTGCGCCCGCGTCGATTCTCTTGTTGGTAACCACCGTGATGGAGCGTAAGGCGCTCGGTTTGAAATTCATTAACCCAGCGACCATGAAAGGTGAGCAGTTCTTCAGCGCGCCTATCGAGTGGTAAGGTATGAGCAAAGCGCGTCACCCAATAGGGGCCCTGCGCTAAATTAGTGACCGTTTGACGAGTTTTGAGCACGTCATCCTCACCAAGATGCACGTCAATGGTTAAACGCAGCTCAACCTGTGCGTCTTGGTAGATGAGTGTCAGTGAATGTAAGTCATGTTCGCAGTGGGTAAGAGAGAAAACCGGCGCCCACGCTAGACCATGACGGTGTCCTTCAAGGCCAGGCGAGCCAAACGATCCGCGCCCCAGTTCGGGATGCAAAGAGACCGGCACATCCTTATCAAGACGGCCAAACGGCACCGGGCGTTGCAGCGCCAAAGAGGCGTTAGGCAACCCATGCTCTGGACTTAGCAGACGTTTACCCCAGTGCAAGACTTCGGCGACCTCACCGATCTCCACCAGCAGTTGCGTGCGCGACCCGACTAATTCTATGCGTTGCGTTGGCTCCATCATGACATCCTTTGTATGAATTGAGCCGAATATCATAACGCAACCACGCTGTGATTCTGTGAGCAGAGGCAAAAAGATGGAAACGTTTACATTCGCATCCATCCCCTCCTATTTAGCCTAGGCGTTATTACGCTTTTGATGACGGCTTAATACCGGCGTGCTCTCTGGTAGTACAAGGGCGAGGGCTTGCGGTAACACTTCCATCACCACTTCGGGGCAAGAGAGTGGCTCACCATCGAGGTTGATCGGCATAACTTGGCTGGAGAGCCATTCAATGCGCTTGACCTGTTTACGATGAATAAATTGCGTCTCGCCATCGCCTTGCTGCTGAAGCTCACTGAGCACGACAGGGATGTCGGCCGCGCTAAAGGCTTCAATCGATACCGCTTCGAGCAACCCATCATCAATATAGGCATTGGGTGCCAGCTCTTGGCCGCCACCGGCTAGGCGACCGTTGCACACCGCCCCCACCACGACACCGGCTTCGCGCGTATTGTCATCAAAACGAATTGTGCCTTCAAAAGGCTGAAAATTGATCGCCTGCAACAACCCCGACAGCGTGTACGCGCCGCCGCCCAAGAAGTTTTTCAGCGCCACCGGCGTATTGGCGGTCACCTGCGCGCCAAAACCCGCGGTCGCAATATTAATGAAGTGACGCTCGTTGGCTTTGGCGGCATCCACACGGTAACTCTCTCCACTAAGCGCCAGCTTGAGGGCTTGATACGGGGAATCGGTCGGAATATGACAGGCCGTGGCAAAATCATTGGCCGTGCCAAGTGGTAACACCGCCACCTCCAACGCCAGTTGATGTTTGAGAAGTGCATCGACCACTTCATTCACCGTCCCATCACCGCCTCCTGCAATCACCCGGGTGACCTGCTGCTCAGCGGCTTCGCACACGAGGCGCTCAATATCTCCTGCTTCCCATGTTGGCCGTACTTCGAGCGTGTGGCCTTCTTTGCGCAGGGCCATCACCGCATCGCGAATATCTTGTTGCGCCGCTTTTTTTCCGTTGAGTAGTAGTCGAGTGGTCATGTCAGTGTCCTGTAGTTGTCTTGGCAGAGGTGACGCTAAATCCGTAGGCTTATGGCTCGATTATAGAGAATAACATCGCCGACGAAAAAGCCTCACCGGTCAGTTCACCGTTAATTACCCATAATTTTGACAAAAGTTATTTGCAAAAGGTGCTGTTTTTCACAAAAGAATTCAGCTCGATAATGGCCGCCACTGAACACATCATTGAGAATGAAAGTATGCCTATTGCTCTTTTTGCTCTAACCCTCAGTGCGTTTGCCATCGGCACCACTGAATTTGTCATCGTCGGGTTGATCCCAACCATGGCCGCTGACCTATCGGTCTCGCTGCCCTCAGCCGGTCTGCTGGTCAGCTTATACGCCCTTGGCGTTGCCGTCGGCGCACCTGTGCTGACCGCGCTGACGGGAAACTGGCCCCGTAAGACGGTACTATTGACCGTCATGGCCCTGTTTGTCGCGGGTAACCTACTGGCTTGGCAAGCGCCAGGTTACAACACCCTGGTGGCAGCTCGGATCCTAACGGGTCTTGCTCACGGCGTGTTTTTCTCGATTGGCTCGACCATCGCCACAGGTTTGGTGTCCAAAGAGAAAGCCGCCAGCGCCATCGCGATCATGTTTACTGGCCTCACGGTCGCCTTGGTGACGGGAGTGCCTCTTGGCACCTACATCGGTCAGACGTTTGGCTGGCAAGCGACCTTCTTGATCGTCGCCATCTTGGGTCTCATCGCTTGGGTAGGAAGTGCGCTTTTGGTGCCCAGTAATCTGAAACAGCCTCCGGCGACCAAACTCTCCGCACAACTGAGCGTACTGACTCAGCCTCGCTTACTGCTGGTCTATGCGATCACGGCACTGGGTTATGGCGGCACCTTTACCGCGTTCACCTACCTTGCGCCCATTTTGCAGGAAGTGTCCGGCTTTGAAGCCAGCTCTGTCGGCCTCATCATGTTGGTGTATGGCGTGTCTGTCGCGTTTGGCAACATTTGGGGTGGAAAGATGGCCGATACCATGGGGCCCATCAAAGCGCTAACGATCATTTTCACTGGCCTTGGCGCCGTACTTTTGGTGTTCAACTTTGCCGCTTACGAACCGATTGCCGCGGTGGTGACAATTCTTATCTGGGGTGCGTTTGCGTTTGGTAACGTCCCGGGGCTACAAGTGTACGTGGTGAACTTAGCCGAGCGTTATACGCCTGATGCCGTAGACGTCGCCTCCGGACTCAACATCGCGGCCTTTAACGTCGGTATCGCTCTGGGCTCTTGGGGTGGGGGTTTAGTCGTTGAACAAACTGGGCTGATGAACACACCTTGGGTCGGCGCTATTGTTGTCGCTCTGGCACTCCTGCTGACTCGCTTTAGCGGCGCGCTAGACCGCCGAACTCAATGGGCAAAAATCTAACGCCCTCTCGATAACCAAGAGGCTCCACTCTCTTGGCGAGCCATAATGACCAACCAAAAACCAATCAGGCCAGCGTTACGCTGGCCTGATTGGTTTACTTTACTCGCATCACGCGATGTTTAACGTTCGAGAGTTCTATCTCAAGCACCTGAGAGCGCTTCATCTCACTCACTCTCGCTAACTGCTCGCTAGGGTAACCTTTGCGTTTCATCCATTGCATTGGCTCGTTAAAGCTGTCTTCATTGACGATAAACGCCTCACCTTTGTTGCGCCCTGAGAACACATTCACCACCCAGACACGGGACTGGAACTCCAGCACCTCACGCAATTCGGATTTGGTCGACGTCCACCACTGACCGATTGATCCCAACATATGGCTCCTTTGTCCTAGCTCACCCATAACCAAACACCGACACCCATCATTAAGGTGCCCGCTATTCGGTTCATCAATCGGACATTATGCGATTGACCTAGCATGCGTTTCAAGCCTTTACCACCTGTGGCGTAGAGCGTCATGCAAACAAACTCAAACAGCAGAATGATCGATACCAGCACCACCAATTGCGGTGTCAGCGCCACCGATTGATCGATAAAAGGAGGCAGCAGAGAAATCATAAACGCCCAGCCTTTCGGGTTGGCAATCGCGGTCACAAAACCTTGTACCACCAAATCCCAGTCACTGTGAGGGGCTGATTCGACCGTCTCATCAAGATTTAAAGCGAGCTTGCCTCTCGAACGCCACATCTGAATCCCTAAATAGAACAAATAACCGCCCCCGAGCACCTTGAGCGCGGTAAATAGCCATGGGTAATTGAGCATCACCGCGGCGATACCGAGCACCGCCGCCACTGCCACCAAGCCCACGCCGATCAACTCGCCCACCATCATCCACAAGGTACGACGATAACCAATACTCATCCCCAGCGTCAGCGCCAATGTCATGCACATGCCGGGCGTAATAGAGACAAAAAAGAAAGTGGGAATAAACATCCCTAATAAAGCGGTGTTGATCATGAAAAAAGCCTGATGATGTCATTCTATAGGGGTGAGAGTAACAAGATTTTTCTTGCGAGGCTCGACAAAAATGCACCTAAGGTCGCTGTTCACGGCGATTACGCCGACATAGGCAATAAAGTGAATAAAATATGCTTATCTATGCATTTTCTAAATCAATCAAGTGGACACATCGTCTCTATTCCCATGCGGTGAGAAGAAGCCAAGTATTAATGGTCGGGATTTTAACTGTTAAAAACAATAAAAATACGTCAATTAATTTACATTAAGACGTTAACCTGGCGTTAAATACTGACAAATAGCAGTGACCCAGGTCACATCTCCTTATCGTCAGCGCTTTTTCGCTTTCTGATTTTTCATCCTGCCTGCTAACCTCCCTGCCCGCCTTAAAGTGAATTTTAGGCGCATAACTATAAGGAGTGTTCACTATGAATACCAAGAAACCCATGTCGCTAACCGGCCGAGTGATTTTCGGTATGGTTGCAGGTATCTTGACAGGATTTGCAATTCGCACCCTCTTTGCCGACAACGGATTTGTCGACACATACATCGTCAATGGACTGTTTGAAGTTGGTGGCCAAATATTTGTTGCCAGCTTAAAAATGCTTGTTGTTCCTCTCGTTTTTGTTTCACTGGTGTGTGGCACAAGCTCACTGAAAGATCTTTCTACACTGGGCCGCATGGGCGGCAAAACCTTAGGGTTTTACATTGTCACCACGGCGGTTGCCATCACGCTTGCGCTGACCATGGGTAACCTGTTCCAACCAGGTGCAGGCGCTGATCTTACGGCAGCAAGCTCATTCCAGTCCGCCGAAGCACCATCACTGGGCCAGGTGATCATTAACATGTTCCCGACCAACCCAATCAGCGCAATGGCAGAAGGTAAAACTCTGCAAGTGATCGTGTTTGCGGTGTTATTTGGCGTTGCCATCAGCGCGGCGGGCAAGCCAGGTGAGCGCATTGCGGCGTTCTTCTCTGATCTCAATGAAGTGATCATGAAACTGGTGGCGATTTTGATGAACTTGGCGCCGTTTGGCGTGTTCTTCTTGATGGCGAAACTGTTTACTGGTCTGGGCCTTAGCGCCATCATCAATTTGGCGGAGTACTTCCTTGTCCTTGCTGGCACCTTGATTTTGCACGGTTTAGTCACTTACAGCGTGATGCTGAAAGGCTTCACCGGTCTGAGTCCAATCACCTTCTTGAAGAAGATGGAAGACGCGGTCATGTTTGCGTTTTCGACCGCATCGTCAAATGCCACCATTCCGGTCACGATGGAAACGGTGAAAAACCGCATGGGCGTGGAAAACCGCGTCTCCTCATTCACGGTGCCGCTAGGCGCGACAGTGAACATGGATGGTACGGCCATCATGCAAGGTGTCGCGACAGCCTTTATCGCACAAGCCTTTAACATCGACCTCACCATGGGTGACTACTTGATGGTAATCATGACCGCAACACTGGCGTCTATCGGCACAGCAGGCGTACCAGGTGTTGGTCTCGTGATGCTGGCGATGGTCCTTAACCAAGTCGGTCTGCCGCTGGAAGGTATCGCCCTTATCATGGGTGTCGACCGCTTGCTGGATATGATCCGTACCGCCGTCAACATTACCGGTGATAGCGCAGTGACGGTCATCGTCGCGAAATCGGAAGACGCACTGGATGAGACACGCTTTAACGACCCTCAAGCGGGCGTAAAAGAGGAAGAGGTTCATCTCAAGCAGGTTGAAGCCTAACCGCTCATCTCGCGGACCTTGGGCAATGAAAGTACGCCAAAAGCCTCAAACCTCGGTTTGAGGCTTTTGCTTTCTCATCTACCCATTTAGTCAAACGTCGACAATAACTCATTCAAATTCAGGCATATCCAATCTATCTCACACATCCCCATCTGATAACTCTTTAAAATAGGGACTCAACATTCTCGCTATCTTTCTATAACAACTCTTTCAAGGAGTGAAAGTATGAAATTGCATTGGTCAGCCCTATTTGCCCTTTTGTTGCTCCCTTTTCCGACCCTTGCTTCCACCGCCCATGACACACTGCCTCTTACCCAATCGACCATAGGTTACGCCGCGCTGCTGATCTTTGCGATGGCCTATACCTTGGTGATGCTCGAAGAGTACTTGCAGCTGAGAAAGTCCAAACCGGTCTTGTTGGCTGCGGGTATCATTTGGGCCATGATTGGCTACGTCTATTCTCAGCACGATCAGATAGAGGTCGCCAAAGCCGCGCTGGAACATAACCTGCTCGAATACGCTGAGCTGTTACTGTTCTTATTGGTCGCCATGACCTACATCAGCGCGATGGAAGAACGTCGACTGTTTGATGCGCTGCAAGCATGGATGGTGGGCAAAGGCTTTAATTTCCGCGCGCTGTTTTGGCTGACCGGGATACTCGCCTTCTTTATCTCACCGATTGCCGATAACTTAACCACCGCACTGCTAATGTGCGCCGTTGTACTGAAAGTGGCGGGCAATAACCCTAAATTCATCAATTTAGCCTGTATTAATATCGTTATTGCCGCCAACGCAGGCGGCGCTTTTAGCCCATTTGGTGACATTACCACCCTGATGGTGTGGCAGGCGGGGCATGTCTCCTTTGCTGAGTTTATGCCGCTGTTTGTCCCTTCACTGATCAACTACATTATTCCGGCATTCATCATGTCGCTGTTTGTGCCCAATAGTAAGCCAAACGTGGTACATGAGCACATTGAGCTCAAACGCGGCGCGCGCCGTATTGTCGGGCTGTTTATTCTGACGATCGCGACGGCAGTGGCCTTTCATGCGGTGCTGCACTTCCCACCGGTGATGGGCATGATGATGGGGCTCGCCTATTTGCAGTTTTTTGGCTTTTTTCTTCGAAAAACCCTCAAGACCTCGTTACACAAAAAAGCCGCGCGCGCGATTGCGAACCGTGATGATTACGCACTCAAGCGCCTCGGGTCTGTCGTCCCGTTTGATGTGTTTCGCCGCGTCTCTCACGCGGAGTGGGACACCTTATTGTTCTTCTACGGCGTCGTGATGTGTGTGGGAGGGCTAAGTTTGCTCGGCTACTTAGGCGTGATTTCTGAGGTGATGTACACCCAGTGGGATCCCATGTGGGCCAACGTCATGGTGGGGATTCTCTCAGCCATCGTCGATAACATTCCTGTGATGTTCGCGGTACTCACCATGGAGCCGAGTATGTCGATGGGTAACTGGCTACTGGTCACACTGACCGCCGGTGTCGGTGGTAGCTTACTCTCAATAGGGTCTGCGGCGGGGGTAGCCTTGATGGGGGCGGCGCACGGTAAGTACACCTTCTTTGGTCACCTCAAATGGATGCCGGTTATTGCGCTTGGTTATATCGCGAGTATCGTCTGCCACATGGCGCTCAATGGGGGCTTGTTCTAACGTTTTAACGTTCTAAACGCTCTAGCGCGCGTAACAGACAAAATTAAGGCTTCACTGGCAAAGGCTGCGCACCGCGCTTTTGCCAGATGCTCGCCAACTGATATTTCGCGCACACGCTGCACGTCAGCAATTCATTGTTGCCGTGGATACGCATCACGATGTCTTCTCGCTGCTCTTTTGAGTTGTTGCGCATTTGGATGAACAACTGATTGCCCTCGACATTAAAACTCTTTTCTAAGTTCGGTTGCCCCGCTTTAATAAAGGTCACCATCGCATTATTAAAGCGCAGCACGTCGTCGTTGTACTGGTTTTCGTATTCACCGACAAACTCATAGGTTTGCTTGTTGAGGTAACGCTCAGCGTCATCTTCTGAACAGCCGACAAGAACCAGTGACGCCAGCAGTACCCTCATCCCCCAATTGCATTGTCGACCAACCATAACCTTACCTCGTACTTTCCAATTTCAAGAGAGACGCCTTACGCTCCACGCCCCCCGCATAACCCGTTAATTTGCCACTCTTACCTATTACGCGATGACAAGGCACAATGATCGAAATAGGGTTTTTCCCGTTCGCCGCCCCCACCGCGCGCACCGCTTTAGGGTTGCCTATGGCATCGGCGAGTTGCTGATAGCTCCACGTTTTACCAAAAGGTATCGTCGTTAGCGCTTGCCAAACTTGACGTTGAAATGGCGTGCCCTGCGCGGCGAGAGGCAGGTCAAAACTGTCACGCTGATTGGCAAAGTACTGCTCTAACTGTTTGATTGCTTTAGTCAGTATAGGATCAGAATCGCTGCGCTGGCCTAAATTTTCTGGCTGAGTAGTCTGTGTTTCAAACCACGCTCCAGTCAACCCCTCACGAGTGGCTTGTAAAACCATCTCACCGAGAGGACTGGTCATGGTGGTGTAGACGTATTGAGTTTGCTCGTTGTGCGTGGTCATGCATGGCTCCAACAATGAAAAGTGGCGTAGCTCCCCCAAGGGGCGACGCGTGTCGAGGTGAGAGAAGGAAAGCGCGCCAACGCTTTTTTCACCACCAGATCCGTATCAAGAAAGCAGTTCGCTTGCGACGCGCCGCGCAGTTTGGCGTAGTTGACTGTCCAAGGGCCGATGCCTTTCAAGGTGAGCCACTCATCGGGCTCTGCCTGAGGTTGTTCTAGCATAAACTGGGCAAACCGCGAGAGGGTCTCCTTGCGACTTTGCGGCATTTTCAAAAACGCCAAATCGGCACTCGCCACCTCGGCCGGCGTTGGAAAGTGAGTGACGCCGCCTGGTTGGAGGGTCGAGGCCAATAAATTAAGCTGTCCAATCGCCGCTTTGATGGACACTTGCTGACCCAAAATCGCCCTCACGCCCGCCTCCCAACAATCCCAGACACCGGGAATTCGCAGCCCAGAACACTTAACCAATGACGACTCTATCGCCGTCAAATGCGCTTCGACCGCGGTGATGTCGGTGTCCAAATCAAACATGCGTCTTAGCTGAGTCACTAAAGGGCGTAGCAAGCGTGTGTCCTCAAGCTCAAACTCTACCCTCATCACGCCCAGTTTATGGGGATAAATGCAAATATGAGCGTGATGATGACCGACAGTGACAACGCGCGAATAATGGCGGTCACTGACCTGCTCTAATCCCTCTATTGCGCGCAAACGATAAAAATCCAGCATTTGCGACCAATCCAGTGGGCCTTTGTACGCAAGATCAATCACAGAGTGCGATTGGGCATCACTGCCTTGCCGACGCACTTGGCTCGGCGTTAGTTTCAGCACCTGTTTAAACGCGTCGTTGAAGCGCCGCACGCTTTGAAATCCACTGGCAAACGCAATCGCCCCAATCGGCATCGAGCTCGAGTGGAGCAGTTGTTTGGCAAACAGCAGCTGAGTCGATTGCAGGTATTGTTTCGGTGACATCCCTAAGTATTTTTCGAACAGCTTGCGCAAATAGCGATCGCTGATCCCCAGACGCTCGGATAAATGAGGTAATCCCTTACTGTCTACCTCACCTTGCTCAATCAGAGTGATGGCACGTTGAAATGTGGTTTCCACCCCTTTCCATGCCCACGAACTCGGCGCACTGTCCGGTCGACAGCGTAGGCATGGCCGAAAGCCCGCCTGCAATGCTTGGGCGCGCTCAAGAAAGTAGGTGACGTTTTCCTCTTTCGGTAAGTTGGCTGGGCATATCGGACGACAGAAAATACCCGTTGTTATGACGCCAATGTAGAACTGACCGTCAAAACGCGCATCTCGGCTTAACCTCGCTTGCTGGCATTCGTGCACACTCAATGGGCCGAGCATCGCCATCGGCGATGACACGCCCTGTCCTTTTTCACCTGTGGTCATTATTCCATTGCTCTCTTGGCGCTAAGTCATAGAGAAAGTCTAACGGTTTGCACACGCAATACTAGCCATTTTCGGAACTCAACCTTGTCAACTTTTGGATGAAAACTTTGGGATGAAGATCTTGGCGAAAGTGCGAACCTCATCTAAATTAAAAGATGAACAATAAAAATAAGGTAGTTGGCTATGAATTTACACACTTGCACGATTGTCCTAAAGGACAACATCACCATGATCTGCGACAGCGTCGAACAATCGCTCGGTTACATCGACTCGCATGGCGCAGCCAATATTGACCACATTCTGATTGATGCCTCCGACGGGGCGCATGTGCAGTCGTTCCATCATTTGAGCGTTGAAGAGTCCATCGAAAGCCTGATGAATCTCTGAATGGCCTCTAGTTGTTGAGAGAGTGACTCATTCAAAAAAATTGAATGAGTCACTCAGTTTTCTCCGCTTATCCTTTCTCTGACATAGCGATAGACTGGTTATCAACTAGCCGAGCTAGACACACTTAACCGTTCTGCGATTCGTGTTTAGAGTTTAAGAACCTCATTGAAAGGATAAAATTATGGCACAGACACTCGTTCTAAAATCCAGTATCTTGGGTGAGCACTCTCAGTCAAACCAAATCATTGACAAGGTGCTAGAGGGAAAATCAGGCATCATCGAGCGTGATTTGGCCGCCAACCCAATCCCTGTTCTTGACCTTAACGTCGCTACTGCGCTTCGTAGCCCAGCAGAAGATTTATCTGACGAGCTCAAAGCAGTGCTCGCACTTTCGAACCAGTTGATCGATGAAATCAAAGCGGCCGATCAGATCGTGATTGGCGCGCCAATGTACAACTTCTTGATCCCGACTCAACTGAAGAACTACTTCGACTTGATTGCTCGTGTGGGCGTCACGTTCAGCTACACGGAAAACGGTCCTGTTGGCCTACTTGAAAACAAAAAAGTCGTGGTGGTCACAACACGCGGTGGTCTACACAAAGATTCACCTCGTAACTCGATTGAAAGTTACCTCACCACGATTCTTGGCTTTATCGGCCTTACCGACGTTGAGTTTGTTTACGCAGAAGCACTCAACATGGGTGATGAGCCAGCTGCAGAAGCTCGTGAGCAAGCACTTACTCAATTGGCTGAGCTCGTATAACCCGACTTTCTCGATTGCTAGACACAAAAAAACCTCGACGCTTCACTTAATCGGATCGTCGAGGTTTTTCTTTTCTATCGAGCTCGTTTCTTAACAAACCGTTTTAATCCATCCCGATTCAAGCTATTCCGTTTCAACCACTCAGGCCTACTCGTCTACCGGCCAATCCGCCATCTGCTGAAAGCTGAACGCCGTGACAGGATCGATGGTTTTCACCAACTTCTCTACCTGACTGATGGCATCAATCGACGTGCTCGCCTTGCGATAACTCAAGTAGATCGGACGATACCACTCTGCCACGTCATCCACTTTGACCAATTGCCCGCTGGCTAAGAAGGGCTCGACAAGAGAGGTCGGTAAGTAAGCACTTCCTCCCTTTTCAAGGATGAAGTCTAAAGCGATGCGCGCCGTTGAAGTACGTAGATAAGGCGCTGGGATTTTAGGGTGACGCTCAGCATGTTCAGAGGCAAACTTAGTGCCCCAATCGACATACACGTACTTGTCTTCCAGCACTTGATCCACGGTGCCCTCTGAGGTCGAAACCAAGACCAACACCACATCCGCGACTTTTTTACAATTGAGCTCATCGGCTTTGATTTGGTCAAAGGCGAACGCCATATCCAAGGTACGTTCTTGCAAACTGCGATTGAGTGCTTCTCTGCCCATGATTTCAGCCATAAAGCCATAACCACTGAAGGCATCCGTGATGAGGCTTAAGCCATTTTGCAGATACGCATCCCACACGTTTGGCGTCCCGCCTAGGGTCAGTTGCAGTGCTTTGCCATTTTCTAGGGAGAGCTCTAATTTCGCCTGCTGCAAGGAGCTGACCATCACTTCCGCGTAGCCAATCAAGCGCTCACCGGCGGAAGTCAGTTTGATGTTGTTGCGATCACGGATGAAGAGTTGCGTATCAAAATAGCTTTCCAATTGCTTAATACGTGCGCTAACCGCAGCTTGAGTGATGTACAGGTTTTCCGCCGCACGACCAAAGTGGCGTACATTGGCCAATTCTAAAAAGGTTCTGAAGACTTTAACGTCCATTAATATTCCTCAAAGTGCAAGCGTTCAAGCCTACCAAATCTTGCCATTAAGCAAACCATTGAATGGGCAAAATGTTACCTTAAAACCATAAAAATGTTTAATAGTGACAATAAAAAAGTTTTGTTTTCCTTTTGCTAACTTTGCGCCTAATTTTCGATCTGTACCGCTTAGGTCATTTATCAATTGTAGGTTACAGAGGCTACCACAATGTCTGACACTGAATTTCGTCACGGCAAAAAACGTTTTTACGACAACACTAAGTTTCCACGCGGCTTTGCTAAGTCTGGTGATTTTACGCTCGCTGAAGAAGAAATCCTAACCCTCTATGGTGACACCATGTTGGGCTTGGAGAACGGCGATCTCTCACCTGAAAACGCAGAAGAAAAGCATTTCGTAAAAGTTATCGAAAACCCTGGAAAAGCGAAAACCAAGCTGGAACGTGTGTGGTTAAAATACGTTCAACTCGCTCGTGGTCGTAAACGCTTTCACACCCTAAATGGTCGTTCAAAACCAGATGGCAATGTGGAAGATTACGCCGATGATGTGAGCTTGGTGGAAGAAGATTAATCTCGACCCGCAAGCACAGAATAACAAAACCCAGATTGGCAACAATCTGGGTTTTAACTTTTCTGCGGCTCGGCTATTTGGCCAAAGAGGCGACCTTTTTCAAGAAGCTGTCTCTTAGATGCTCTTGGTCATACTCCAAATGATAGGTGTTGTGGAAACCGATTTTGAGTTCAACGCCGTTACCGCGTAGAAAGACGTTGTAGCCATCATAGTCGGAAAACGCTTCGACCCCTTCATACATCTTGCCAAACTCGGTCGGCGTACCGCGCGCCATTACCATCTCGTAAGCCTGCAATACTTTGGTCGGATCCAGTTCGTTTTTCATCGCTGACCCTCCTGTTATGTTCTCATTTCAAGTATGGCTCTGTGTGTACAATTTAGCCACTGGAGAACGCCAGTGACATCACGCTTTCTCTATTTACTCTTGAGGCGCTAGGGAAGATCAAACAGCAACGCTTTGACGTTGTCAGCGCCGCGGTTGATGAGCGTGATTCGAGAGGTGGACTCTACCTTTGCACCATCTCCCCCTTGTAGGGGATTCCCGTCAACCTCTAACGTGCCGTCGATTTGGTGCACATACACCTTACGATCAGCGCCAAGCGCGTACTCCAGCGATTCCCCCGGTAATAAAATCAGCTGATGTAGTTGGGCATCTTGTTTAATATGTAAGGTACCCGCCTCGCCTGTGGGCGTCGCGATGGTCGTTAACCCAGGCGCTTGACCAAAGTCTTTTTGCTGATAACCAGGCGTTTGACCGAAAGTGTGCGGCTCAATCCAAATTTGCAAGAAGCGCAATGCATCGGTTTTCGACGCATTGTATTCACTGTGATAGATGCCTTTTCCCGCCGACATCAATTGGAACTCACCCGCAGGCAGTGACTTAATATTGCCTTCACTGTCTTTATGTTCGATGGTGCCCTCAAGAACGTAGCTGATGATTTCCATATCTCGGTGACCGTGGGTATCAAACCCCGCGCCGGGTGCCACTTCATCGTCATTGATGACGCGCAGCGCGGAAAAACCCATCTGCTGCGGATCGTAATAGTGGCCAAATGAAAACGTGTGTTTGCTGTCGAGCCAACCAAAATTGGCGCGGCCGCGATCGTGTGCGTGTCTCACTGTGATCATGACATTACTCCTCTTTCTTTTCTCCTAGATTAAGAGATGCTTGCGCTCACAAACAGCGGATAAATTTGGCTTAATAGTTCGAAATTTTTGATGAAGCAGGCGTAAAGTAATCCTTGTCCTATCGACAAATTGTTTTTGTTGGACACCAGGGGGCGTTTGTCCGTTAATGCGCTCGTCGCGATAACCCGGTCATCAAATTAAGCCCGCGACTCGTATGATTTCTAACTACACTGAAGTCATGTTTTATTCTTTATCTTTGTGAGACTTGATGTGGAAAATTCTTCCAAACTCGACCGCGTTCGCGCTGACTACAATGTTCAACACTGGAGCCAAGGCTTTTACGGTATCGATAACCAAGGTGAGGTGTATGTGTCACCTGCGCTTGGTCAAGATCACCAAGTGCCACTGAGCAAAATTGTCGCTCAACTCGAACAAAAACAGCTTAATTTGCCGGTACTGGTCCGCTTCCCTCAGATCCTGCATCAACGTGTGCACGGCATCTGTGACGCATTCAACCAAGCGATTGATGAGTACCAATACCCGAATAAATACTTGCTGGTTTACCCGATCAAAGTGAACCAACAAAAAGAAGTGGTCGATGAGATCCTTGCCAGCCAAGCGCAACTAGAGACCAAACAACTTGGCCTAGAAGCGGGCAGTAAGCCTGAACTTTTGGCGGTACTGGCATTGGCACAAAAAGCGAGCTCAGTGATCGTCTGCAACGGCTATAAAGACAGAGAGTACATTCGCCTAGCGCTGATCGGTGAAAAACTGGGTCACAAAGTCTTCATCGTGCTTGAGAAAATGTCCGAGCTGGACTTAGTGCTTAAAGAAGCGAAAAGTCTTGGCGTTAAACCGCGCATGGGCATTCGTATTCGCCTGGCCTCTCAAGGTGCGGGGAAATGGCAATCAAGTGGCGGTGACAAATCGAAGTTTGGTCTAGCGGCATCACAAGTGCTTAGCGTGATTGATAGGCTAACGAAAGAGAACCAATTGGACTCTTTGCAACTGGTGCATTTCCACTTGGGCTCGCAGATGGCGAACATCCGCGATATTCGTAATGGTGTCAATGAATCGGCGCGCTTCTACTGTGAACTGCGCGGCATGGGTGCCAACATTCAATATTTCGATATTGGTGGCGGACTCGCGGTGGACTACGACGGCACACGTAGCCAATCCACCAGCTCGATGAACTATGGCTTGATTGAATATGCGCGCAACATCGTCAACACGGTTGGGGATGTGTGCACGCAGTACGAACAACCCATGCCGACGATCATTTCCGAATCGGGTCGCTCACTTACCGCCCATCACGCGGTACTGATCACCAACGTGATCGGCACAGAAGCCTACCAGCCGGAAGTGGTCAATGAGCCAGAACTTGATGACCCACTGCTGCTACAAAACATGTGGCGCAACTGGGAAAGTTTGCAAGATGGCAGTGATGCGCGTGCATTAATTGAAATTTACAACGATACGCAAAGCGACCTTGCCGAAGTGCATTCGCTATTTGCTGCGGGGGTGTTGAACCTGCACCAGCGCGCTTGGGCAGAGCAGATGTCATTGCGTATTTACTACGAGCTCAGCCGATTGATGAGCACCAAAAACCGCTTCCATCGCCCTATTTTGGACGAACTGAGTGAGCGTTTGGCGGATAAGTTCTTCATCAACTTTTCGCTGTTTCAATCGCTACCTGACGCTTGGGGTATTGATCAGGTGTTCCCTGTCCTACCTCTGTCAGGGCTTGAGAATGTCGAAGACCGCCGCGCGGTGATGCTCGACATCACCTGTGACTCAGACGGTACTGTCGATCAGTACGTCGATGGTCAAGGCATTGAGACGACTCTCCCTGTTCCGGCATGGAGCAAAGATAAGCCGTACTTTATGGGCTTTTTCTTGGTCGGTGCCTACCAAGAGATCTTGGGTGATATGCACAACTTATTCGGTGACACGCACAGTGCGGTCGTGACCGTAGATGACAATGGTGAACCTATCATCGAGCGTATTGATGAGGGCGATACTGTAGAAGATATGATGCGCTACGTGCATATTGATGTCGATAACATCCGTGAGCACTACCGTGAACTGGTCACGCAGCGCGTCAGTGAACAAGAACAGCAAAGCGTATTGCAAGAACTTGAGCAAGGCTTAAGTGGCTATACCTATTTAGAGGATTTCTAAGTGAACGATTTGTTTAGCAAAATCGATTATTCGCTCTACTCCAACGCGATGACCTTTTGTCGTCGCCCTTATATGCGCGACCCTATCGGCAGTGATGCCGATTTGGTTATCCTCGGCGTACCTTTAGATATGGCGACGTCAGGACGACCTGGCGCGCGTATGGGCCCTGACGCCATTCGTCGTGCCTCGGTCAACTTGGCTTGGGAAAGCAAAAAGTTCCCATGGGATTTCAACGTGTTCAAACGTGCTAACGTGATTGACGCGGGTGATTTGGTGTTCGACTGCGGCGACGCTGAAGACTTCACTTACCGCCTTGAAGCAGCGACCAGTGAAATTTTGCGTGATGGTAAAACCATGTTGGCACTGGGCGGTGACCATTTTGTCACCTTACCCATCTTGCGCGCCTACGCGAAGCATCACGGTGAAATGGCGCTCGTCCACTTTGACGCGCACACCGACACCTACGCGAACGGCAGCTCATACGATCATGGCACTATGTTCTATCATGCGCCAAAAGAAGGGTTGATTTCGCCTAAACACTCAGTACAAATTGGTATTCGTACGGAATACAAAAAGCAAGATCATGGCTTTAACGTCATCAATGCGATGGAAGCCAATGAACTGAGCGCGAGTGAGATTGTTGCACAAGTGCGAGACATCGTCGGCGACAAACCAGTGTATGTGACTTTTGACATCGACTGTTTAGACCCTGCTTTTGCACCCGGTACAGGCACCCCTGTATGTGGCGGTCTGAACTCTGATAAAGTGCTGAAAATCATCCGCGGTTTTGCCGGTATGAACATCGTCGGTATGGACGTCGTAGAAGTGTCTCCTCCCTACGACCACGCAGACCTCACCTCACTCGCGGGCGCCACCATCGCACTAGAGTTGATGTACGCTTGGGCAGCCAATCACATCGAAGAATAACAACATCACTGACCAACAGGGAGCCCACGGCTCCCTGTTTTGTTTTCTGCGTTGTCATTTGAGGTGACTTACGCCACGCTCAGCGATTCGATGGCTTGCTGTATTGAAGTAAAGTGGATTTTCGTCAAGCACATTTCCACCTTGGCAAACTCATGTTCTTGTACCCATTGGGTCACTTGTTCGAGCGTAATAAGCTCGCCGTGAGGCTGGTAGTGATAGCCTTGTTCGTCTGTTGAGATGAGAAAACACCGACCACGGCTATCAATCAGCCAATCGTCTTCACTCCAGATCAGCGACGTGAGTTCACTTTCCAGTACATCTTGAGAGGGCATATAGAGTAGCTCGTAATCGCCGTCTAACTTGAACATGCATGGCCATTCAATCATGGTTGGGTTTCCTTTGTGTTGTCAAACTATAAAACAAACGAGACCGTCACCGAGACAAACGCGTGATCGCTCGCTTGGCTATCTTGCGCGAAGGACGGATTAATCAGATGTTGATCCAACACCTGATAGCCCACAACATCCGCAAGTGAGTATGGCGAGTGAGCTTGAAACTCTTGCGATAGAAGCAGGTAGTCCAACACATTGCCCGTTGCGAAATGATAATGTGTGGCCGCTCGGTCTTTTGCTTTGTCATTGGCTTGGTAGAGGCTCCAGCTGTCTTCAAGTGTGAGTGTCGCACTGTCGCTGCTGGCATTGAGCGTGAGTTGCCCGGTCAGTACGCTGTCCAAACTTTGATTCATATCACCCATCAGCACAGTCGGCACTGGATGTGACCGGTAGGCGTTTTCCATCGCAATTCGAAGCATCACGGCTTCCCAGCCACGTTGTTGATGAGACAACCAGCGCCCGAGAAGTGGATGCTCACTCTCACCACTTGCGCTCTCTGTCGCGCGTTGAGATTTTAGGTGACACACATAAACGGAAACTTCGCCTATATTGGGCACCGAGACCACGGCCGAAATCGGCTGACGACTAAAATCTGGAAAGGGAACGCCATAGCACTCCATTAAAGCGCTAGGGGGCGTCACCGCCTCATAACGTGTGATTGGGTAACGAGACGCCACCGCCACAACAGGCTGGGAGTAGATGTATTCCTGCTCAATATGCGGCGTATCGACGACCGCAAAATAGCCATACCCGAGATCCGCCATCATCTGTCTCGCGGCCTCAATCGAGAACACCTCTTGCAGCCCGACGATATCCGCATCAAGAAGCGTTAATTTCTCCTTCGTCCAGCGACATTTTTCCCCCCACGCTGGCGTCTCATAGATATTCTCAAAATCATAAAACGCGTTGGGCGGCGCGACAAAATTGAACAGGTTTGCGGTGGCAAACGTCAGTGTCTGATGGGTGTGCAAACGACGTCTCTAACAATGAAATCATAGGATGAGTGTACCAAATTTTTGCGCGACCCTGCGTTACTTCTCGAGCTCGATACCCAGCTCTTTACGCACACGCTGACTCAGTCCTTTGCTCACCAGTTGGTAGGAGGCATGCAAATAGTAATGGAGCGCTTCATCGCGCTCGGGCGAGGCATCGATTTGCTGAATCCATTTCATGCCGCGGCTGGCAAAGTACGGCGCCGGAATATAACCGTCACTTTCACTGAGGAAGACAAAGTTTCTCTCTGATGTCTTAAACGTGTAAGCAGGCGTACCACTTGGCGTGCGCGTACCGATGGCAAACACCTTGCCACCCACTTTCCACACCTCGCTGTTGCCCCATTGCACCACATGTGTGGTTGCCGGTAAGGCGCGGCAGAACTGGTTGAATTGTTCGTGATTCATCGCCATTCCTTTTTGATTTAGGTCGCGTGCATAGAGCACAAGATAAATTGATCCATTACAGGTGACAACAGAGGGGATTGATGTAGTATCACCATTATTAACTCTATGATTAAAATGGAATTAGCACCTCGATGCGATTGGAACACGTACTAGAGATCATCGAATTTACCGATTCAGACCACCTAGAAAATGCAATGGCACATTACCAAACACACGCTTGGGTGGCCGACACTTTAATGCCATATCTGCACCCCGTTTATGACATCGCACCCGAGGCGCTGTGCCAGCATCTTTCTCGCCTTGGATTTAAAGGTACATTGAGCATTGTGCCGCATCAAGATGGTAGTGCCCAGCGCAGCTACTTGCTGTTTGACGCTAGTCGCATCGATGCGCACACCGCCATGCAATTATCTGGCGCACTATCGTCATCGAAACCACAATCCACATCCTGCCATTCTACCCAAGCCAAGGTGAATAGCGTGCAAGAAGAAGAGACGCTCTAGGCGCCTCAATTGCGTTATGCCCAAAACGTGAGGGCAATCCCCGTCAGCACTAAGATACAAGCAAGATTGAGCACAATACCGACTTTCATCATCTCACTTTGTTCCACGTGACCTGAACCAAACACGATGGCATTGGGCGGCGTGGCGACCGGCAACATAAAGGCGCAAGAGGCAGCAACCGCAATCAGCACAGATAGAATCACTGGCGATAAGCCAAACGCTTCGGCGACAGTAGCAAAGACCGGAATCAACAAGGCTGCGCTCGCCGTGTTGCTGGCAAACTCGGTAAGGAACACCACAAAAATCGCGATCACCGCCACAATGAACACAAGGCCAAGGTGAGCAATCGCCTCGCTGAGTACATTGGCCAAAAAGACGCTGGTACCCGTCGCTTTGAGTACATTACTCAAGCAGATCCCGCCGCCAAACAGCAGTAACACGCCCCAATCTGCGGTTTTTTCGATGTCCTTCCAGTGCACGACGCGCGCGAAGTTCACCGCGACGATCGCACCGAGCGCCACCAGCGTATCGAACTTAGCAAATCCGCCCAGCATGGCATTAATCGGCTTACTGAAAATCCACAGACAAACCGTGGCAGCAAAAATACCTAACGTGACGATTTTGCCTTTGTCCCACTGTACTGGCTGATAGTTAAGCTCAAATTTCCCTTGCAAGTTGGGTTTGAGCATCAGATACAGCACAGCCATCGCGACAGGCAAAAGCACCAGCGTCGTCGGCACACCAAAGCGCATCCAATCGGTAAAAGTCAGCCCCACTTCCGCTGCGGCGATGGCGTTCGGTGGGCTACCGACGATGGTGGCAATACCGCCAATACTGGCGCTGTAGGCGATACCCAAAAGCACAAACACATAGGTTGGGTGCTCTTTGTCTGCATCGACTTTACTCAGTACGCCGAGCACCAATGGCAGCATCATCGCGGTGGTAGCGGTGTTGCTGATCCACATCGACAACCCAGCGGTCACCCCAAACAGCATAAACACCGCCACGCTCATTTTGCCTTTAGCCAAGATCAACACTTTATCTGCAATCACCTTATCCAAGCCTTGCCTGTGCATCGCCGCCGCAAGGGCAAAACCGCCAAGGAATAGGAAGATAATGGAATTGGCAAAGTTGTTGAGCGCGGTTTGGGTGTCAAACACATCAAAAAACACCGCCATCACAGGGACAAGAATGGCCGTCACCGTCACGTGCAACGCCTCGGTGAGCCATAACATGGCGATAAACAGCAGCATGCTGATACCCAGCACAACAGGCGGATCAAACGGGAGGGTAAAATAGAGCAGCAAAAACAGCGCTATATCCGCCAAGACGATGGCGCTGTTGCGGTTAAACAACCACTCTCGGGTATTGGTGGGCAAAGGGACACTATCATTTTTATGCATTATTATATTTCCTTCTAAGGGCCGAACTGGCCCCTAGATGATCCCACAATGTTGCAGGCGGAAATAATTTCCTTTGCGAATTTGTTAACCCCATCAATATCATGGACATTAATGGCTTAACTATCAGTAATAGGCGGTTAAACGCTTCACTAAGCCGTTAATTTATCGAAACTTTCCATCACCTGCGGGCACTTCATCACGCGACCATGCCCCTGGCCTTGTGTCGCCACCAAGCTGACGTTCGCCATCTCACTGGCCGCTTTTTCTGACACGGAGAAGTGGGTGAATTTATCTTGCTGATCATGAACGATAATGGTCGGCGCTTGGCGCAACTTGAGTTTGTTGTAGGGATCGATGGATTGGATCGGATAGCGATACTGCTCTTCCACTTTCGACACCACCGCATCAAACAAACGCATCGAATAACCGGAGCGAGCAATGCTGCCGAACAGATTGTCGAGGTAGTCCAGCACCGGCGCAATCAGCAACATCGGCTTATCCACCAGTTTTTGGTGATGGCACTCAATCGCAGACGCAGTTCCCATACTGTGCCCAACCAGACCCGCCACATCATCAACACTGTCGAGCACCGCTTCTAAGCCTTGGACAAAGGCAGGAATATGGCCATAGACACCTTCGCTTTGACCATGAGCCGGGTGATCATACGCCAGAGCGGTGTAACCTCGCTTAGCAATATGCGCCATCAAAGGGTAGAACTGGCTTGCGCTGCCCGACCAACCGTGGGTCAACACCCACACCGGCCCCGACCCCAAACGATAGGTTTTCAACACCCCCTCACCACTTTGCACTTCGCCTTCAATCAGCCCTTGTGGCGCGGCGTTTTTCGGTTTGGTGCGCACCGGCGTCAGCAACAGTTTGCGCGCCGTTTTTTCCGCATGCTTAGGCGCTAAGGTGTGATGAAGCCTTGTACTCCAGTTCACCATGCTTTTCTTTAAGCTGAATTTCGTTGATGTGTTGAAATAGATCTTATCACTCATGGTCGTATCCTTATCTGTTCGTAAAAACGAACGACCGTACTATTTTAAGTTAAAAAAACCGCGTCAATCGATGACGCGTGTTGTTTATTCTGTTGGTTAAGTGCTCACTCTCCAGCGCTGCAATAGCGCCTCTACCCCAGACCAGAACAGCACATAACTCGCCTGCTCGCCGTGGATTGAGTAAAACAGATGAGCACTCAAATAAAGCCCATACAACTCGAACGTGGCTTGTTTCGGATCGAGCTGGCTGTCGAACTCGCCACTCTCGATCCCTTTCGCTACCTGAATGCGCAAATACTCAATCCAAGTGGCGATGGTTTTCTTCAATACTTGCTGTGTCGGCGTCGGTTGTGGACACGCCTCTTTCCACGCATCAAGGAACATACAACTGCCTTGAAACGAGTGGTTCCACCCCAGCCAATTGTCGAGCAGGCTGCGCAGTTTGCGCTCGATGTTGTCATCACCTTGCGCCCTCGCTGGCGCGATCACTCGCTCGGTAAACACGAGATTGGCGTACTCCAGCACCGCAATTTGCAAGTTGTCTTTCGAGTTAAAATGGGCAAACAACCCACTCTTAGACATACCACACTGCTTCGCCAACTCTCCGATCGTCAGGCTCTCCAACCCATTTTCACTGGCCAATTCAAATGCCTTGCTCAGAATATTCTCTCGGGTGATTTTGCCTTTACTCATCGGTGACTCACTGTGTGGACTGAACGCCTTTTTAGCACGTTCGTACTTTTTTTCCAAGTGTGAAGTCTTAGCGGAACATCGAAAACGAGGAGGAACGGTCGCTCCTGGATCGTTCGCCAAGCTTTTATCGTTTGTCATTAGGCGATAACGAATGATTGCACTACAATTTTTGTTTACATGTGAATAAGTAGAGCATGATGTTGTTACAGGGTTTAAACCTCAATATGCCTTTGGCGGAACTGATTTCTTCACTGACCGTCGCACTCGATATGACGGAGGGACAACCCCCTGAACACAGCATGCGTTGCTGCTGGATAGGCATGCATATTGGTGAGCGAATGAACCTTTCCTCATCAGAACTGCATGATCTGTATTTTACGTTGTTACTCAAAGATGCGGGCTGTAGCAGTAATGCCGCGCGTATTTGCGAGCTTTACGCCACCGATGATCTGAGGTTTAAACAGCGTTATAAAACGGTCGGCACCAGCCTGACGAGCGCGATTAACTTCGTACTTAAAAATGCAGGCTCGGGAGAGCATTGGCGCAAGCGTATTTCGACCACCATTGATATCTTAAAAAATGGCACCGATTACGCACAAGAGCTGATCCAAACACGTTGCACAAAAGGCGCAGAAGTCGCCCGTGAACTCTTGTTCAGTGAAAACGTGGCGCAGGGTATCAAACATTTGGATGAACACTGGGACGGATCGGGCCGTCCTGAAGGGCTGCAACATGATCACATCCCACTCTTTTCAAGAATTGCACTTCTCGCTCAAGTAATGGATGTGTTCCAACGTGAACATGATTTGAGCATTGCCTTTTCTGAACTGGAACGTCGCTCCGGAAACTGGCTGGACCCTAGCTTAGTGACCATCGCTAAGCAGTTGGAAGAGAACGCGGATTTTATTGAGGCACTCAACGCCCCATCCATCGTCTCTTTTGTCCTCTCCATGTCACCCGCACTAGCAATGATTCCCTTAGACGATGATTATTTCGACCGAATCGTGACCACGTTTGGCAAGATCATCGACGCCAAGAGTCCTTTTACCTCCGGACACAGCGCCAGAGTGGCTGTTTTTAGCACCCTCATTGCCGAAGAACTCGATATTGACCAAGAGGATCGACTATGGCTGAAACGCGCCGCACTCTTGCATGATCTCGGCAAACTTGGGGTCAGCAACACCATCTTGGATAAACCAGGAAAATTGGATCACGACGAATGGGCACAAGTGCAAAACCACGCGGTGCTGACAAGAGAGATCCTTGAAAAGATATCGCCGCTCAGACACTTTGCCAAAATGGCGGCGGCCCATCACGAGAAGTTAGATGGAACAGGCTATCCCGACAAGTTGGTTGCTGAAGAAATATCGATGATGACACGGATTATTACCACGGCTGATATTTTTGACGCCATTACCGCTGAACGCCCTTATCGAGGCGCCATTCCGATTCCAAAAACATTAGAAATCATGGAAGAAAACGTCGGCACAGCCATCGATCCATTGTGCTTTAATGCGCTCAAAGCCGCATTAAAAAAACTCCCAGAGAAATACATAAAAGACATCGGGATGAGTGAACTCCCCTCTTCGCCAACGCTTTAGATTGATGGGCAAAGAGTATCTTCATCCCTTCGCTCACTGTGGCTGTGCCGTCTGTGTGCTTCAGTTTGATAGCTTGGTTTTGGACAAAACCTTGCTAGAGTTTTTGTTTAAATTAGCAAACCACAAATTACTACAGATAATGGAAAAATAATTGTATAGATTTTATATTGCAGTTGACGAATAAACGAGGTCCTATTCCTATAGTCGTTGAAAATCAACTCAGAATTTCGTAATAAAATAATTACCTCTGAGCATATTCCTGCGGTGTACAACCAAACAATTTTTTAAAAGAAGAGAGAAAGCTGCTCACACTGCTATAACCCAACTCATGCGCAACCAAGGTTGTGTTATACCCCTGAGAAATCTTGTCCAGTGAACTCATCAAACGAAAGCGGCTACGCCATTGACGGAATGTGAGTCCCGTTTCTGCCTTAAACAACCTTTCGATAGTACGAACACTTGCCCCTACTTGATTTGCCAGCTGTTCAAGTAACAGAGATTGGTCAGGCTGATTAACAATAAGACTGATCAACCGTTGCAGGCGAGGGTCATGTCCTGATGGAATATAGAGCTCCAATGCTTCCAATGATTCAAGTTCATCAAGGGCGACCAAGCCCAAATTATGTGCTCGTTCTTTTGCGAGGGAACCTGCGCTTTCAGTAAGCTTGAGTATCACTTCTCGCAGTAACGAGCTCATTTTTAACATGATGACTTTATCAGAGTTCTGACGTACACAAAACGGAGGATCAACGTATAAATTCCGAGTCTGAGTGGCAGTTTCATTACTCACCTGATGGTAATGACCGCCAGGAATCCACACAGCATGCGTAGATGGAACGACCCAGACAGCTTTTTCACTGGTTACGCGCAAAATTCCCTTAGAGCCCCAAAGAAGCTGCCCTCTGGGATGAGCATGCGGTTCGATAGCAGACTCAGCAACCATACTGCGACTATGGGCAAGCACGGGTTGAGTTGGGTCTAAGACAAAGGCAACGTCGCTGGGCGATAACATTGTCGTGTTAGGAATATGTTTTGACATCCTGTCTCGTTAAAACGTATCAAAAAAAAAGGTATTTTAGGAATAACTAAAGAATATATCTAGAGCCTGTTGATCTTTTAAGTCAACGGAACCTAATAGTTATAAAAGTTCAGGAGAAAACACATATGGTCAGCCGGCTCAATGTAAAGTCAGTCGCTGTAATTATCGCTTTGATATTTGCACTTGTGATTAGTATCTTTCCACTTCCAGGTCAGTCCGAGATGTTTTCTCGGAGTGCCGCAGTTGTCTTAGTCACACTCGTTTTTTGGAGCTCAGGATTCGTTCCGCCCTTTCTGGCTAGTTTGATTTTCTTTGCTTTAGTCACGATATTGGGCCTAATTTCACCATCGATAGTATTCGCGGGTTTTGGTTCTACCGCTGTATGGCTCATCATTTCAGGGTTTATCATTGGTGCAGCAATTTCCAAATCCGGGTTGGGCCAAAAACTTGCGACAATGATTTCACCTTACTTAACAGTTAGTTACCCGCAACTTATCGCCGGTTTGGTATTTAGTGCCATGCTACTGGGGTTTATCATGCCCTCTTCCGTAGGCAGAGCAGTGGTGTTAATTCCCATTGGTATGGCATTAGCTGACACCATTGGACTGAAAAAAGGCAGTAACGGCCGAATTGGCATTGCTACTGCCCTTGCAATTTCGTGCAATATGCCAAGTTTTGCAGTGTTACCTGCCAATATTCCCAACATGATTTTAGCTGGCTCCAGTGAAAACCTCTTTAATGTTACCTTTGGCTACACTGAATACTTGCTACTTCATTTTCCCATATTGGGTATCGTTAAATCTTTGGTCGTCATTTGGTTAGTACTGCGTATTTTCCCTGACGAAATTTCGGCCCCATCAGCCGCTGAAGACACCAGTAGCGAAAGTTTTGTTTCTGACCAAAAGATGCAGAAAAAAGTGGGTATTTTGCTCGCTATCACGTTGCTATTCTGGATAACAGATACCATTCACGGCATTAATCCGGCCTGGGTAGGTTTAGTGACCGCAATTATACTTCTATTACCTAAATGGGGAATTGTAGAACCCAAAGCGTTTAATAGCTCAGTTGATTTTGCCACAGTGATTTTTGTCGCAGGTGCTTTAGGGCTGGGAGCTCTTGTTAATGAATCCGGAATTGGCTCAGCATTAGGGCAGTTATTTGGACATATACTTCCAGCAGACCAAAACAGCTCATTCCTGAGTTTCATGGCACTGTCTATCATTTCAACTCTCACAGGATTAATCGCAACAATCCCTGGTGTTCCAACAGTATTAACACCGATGGCCGGAGATTTCGCTCAAATAACCGGGTTCTCTCTACCCGCTGTTATAATGACTCAGGTAATTGGTTTTTCGACCGTAATTTTCCCATATCAAGTAGGACCACTAGTCGTTGCAATGCACTTATCAAAAGAGCCTCTGTCTAAGCTATTAAAAATTACTCTTCCGTTAACGGCCATTACGGTTGTTATGCTGATGCCTTTAGATTTCCTATGGTGGCAACTACTAGGCTGGATTGGTTAATAACCTGCCACTAATACTTTATACAATCAATATGCTAAATAATAAGAGCCTGACCACATTGAATTGGTCAGGTTCTTATTACTAAATCACTTGTGATTGCGTTTTCAGCTTACTACTACTTTGAGCTATTTTTCCCCGAGTATATGGCCAAGCCATTACGCCGCCTTCCATTACTTTTACATTTTTCCAGCCATAAGCACTACGTACCAATTGAGCTTCATAACCTCTTAACGAGATTTTGCAATAGCAGATAATCTCCGTTTCTTTATCTTGTGGCAATTCGTCCAAGCGCTACCTTAGCACAAGGAATTAACGTTTCACCAATACCAAGCCGCATCTGCTCATATTCATCCTGGCCACGCACATCAAGAATGAATGGTTTTTCATTATGCTTACACAAACTCATTAACCACAATACTGCCGGTTGCACCGTGGGAAAGCCCCACCTATCATTTGAAAATGACTAAATCGGTGTATATCCTTTAAGCATCACATCATAAACTGGTCTCAGAAGCGTTTCTTCAAAACGCCAGGCGATCGCACTTTCATCCAATGGATCAACAACCTCAAAAGGTAAGGCGGTTACTGGCTGCAAAGCATAGTTAAATTCCCACAACATTGCATGGCCGACATCCAAAATCATTGGGCAAGAAGTATAACCATCCCAATTAGCGGTTAACGACTGCCCCTTTATTAAACTGCATAAATTTTCCGCCACAACAGGAAGCTGGGATTTAACTGATGCCGCTGTTTTACCAATTGGTGTACCAACACAATCGCCAATGCCAAAAACATTAGGATAACGGTTATGCTGCATAGTAAAATTATCAACATCCAAATATCCTAGGAAATTTTTATTGTCTGCTAACGCAGAATCACGAATAACCTTAGGCGGTGTCATCGGCGGTACGATATGAATAAAATCCCAGTTAATGCGTTGGCTTGAGCCATCTGGCTGAGTAAAGATTGCCGATTTATTACTGCTATCAATAGAGGTAAGTACTTGCTCATAATTTGGTGTTATGTTCCGCTTTTGCCAAACCTCTTTCAACTTGTCATTGAACGCCTTAACAGAAAAAAGTATGTTTTCTGACGTATAGTAGTTGAAATTAAATTCGTCTCTTCGCCCACTTTGAGCAGCAAAATATTCAACTAAGTTTGTGGCTTTCATTGGTGCACCGGCGCACTTCATCGCACCAACTGGACGGGTGAACACTGCCTGACCATTTCCTGGGTTTTCAACAAACTGTTGCGCCTGCTTATAGCTCGCTAGACCAGCTTCTGGACTGTGATAGATACTCGCTATTCCACCTTTTCCTATTAATCCAGTTTCCATTCCTTCAATAAGATCATAGCGTAGCTCAATACCAGTTGAAACGATTAGATAGTCATAGCCAACTTTTTCACCGCTTTCAGTTATCACTATGTTCATATCTGGTTGAAACTCAACCACTGTACCGCGTTTCCAGTTTATCTGGCGATCTACATAACGGTTTAAGGGCGCAACGACATCACTTTTACTATCATAAGATCCAGCAAGAAGTAATGTTTGTCCTGGCTGATACCAATGGAAGTCGCGTGGCTCAATAACCGTAATCTGCGCGCCATCAAGCTTGCGTAGCAGCATGTTTGCAATGCCAATTCCTCCGGCTCCACCACCAACAATAACAATTTTAGCTTTGCTATCGATTTTACTTGCTTCATTATACCCGACACCAACAGCGCCTAAAGCGCCCAAAGTGAGCCCGGACTTTAATAATGTTCTACGTGTTATAGGCATAAATAGGTCCTTTAGAAATGCACAAATTAAACAAAGAAACAATCGCTTATCTCAGTCCTACACCTTCATTGAGTAGCAATAAATCAACGATTGCAAATCGAACTATCCAAATCAGCCATCGCTTCATAATGGCTGATATATACCTTGCCTTTTAAGTGTTCAAAAAAATCTGACTTTAGAATGTCATCCATGACTGGGCCTTTAACTTCTGATAAGTGCAGTTGAATCTCGGATTCTTTCAGACGTTCGTGAATCAACGTGAGGCTTTCCAGCGCACTGGCATCCACCATGTTTACCCCAGATAACATCAATACCAAGTGTTGGATTTGTGGGTACTGTTCCAGATATTCCGGAATCTGATCTTCCAGATAGCGAGCATTGGCGAAATATAAGCTTTCGTCAATTCGCAGGCTGAGTACTGTTTTACTTTGGATCACATTAAAGCGCAGGATATTGCGGAAATGTTGAGTCCCTTCAATTAAACCGACCACTGCAATATGTGGCCGACTGGTGCGCCAGAGAAATAGCGCCAGAGAGGCAGCCAGTCCAGCCAGTACGCCAATCTCAACACTAAAGGCCAGTACACCAATAATGGTAAGAAACATGGCGATAGCGTCACTTTTGGCGCTTTTCCAGGTATGGATAATGGCTTTCACATCAATCAATGCGGATACTGCTACGATAATGGTTGCCGCTAGCACCGCATGTGGCAAGTAAGTAAACAGCGGTGTGAAATAGAGCACGGTAATACCGATGCCGATGGCAGTAAATGTGCCCGCTAATGGTGTTTCTGCGCCGGCATCATAATTGACTACTGAGCGCGATAGACCACCGGTAACCGGGAATCCACCGTTAATAGCGGAGGCAATGTTGGCACCACTTAAGGCAATCAGTTCCT
Organism: Vibrio sp. R10-SG3-ISO3; assembly: GCF_059834225.1. Lineage (NCBI taxonomy): Bacteria > Pseudomonadati > Pseudomonadota > Gammaproteobacteria > Vibrionales > Vibrionaceae > Vibrio > Vibrio sp. R10-SG3-ISO3. The sequence goes on from NZ_JCBDHE010000034.1 coordinate 58,160, forward strand.
GATTAGGCTCAATTCTCTGGCGACGTTTTGCTGCTAATGTCTGCCCAACGGAAGCTGACTCGACGAAACCGATAATACTCAGCAAAATAGCGGCTGGAAACAAGTCACCGATTAGTGCCAGATCGAGTGATGGAAGTGAAAAGCTGGGCAAACCGCTTGGGATCTGGCCGACTACGCTGACGCCTTTTTTGTCCAAATCAAACAGGGCTACCAGTACAATACTCAATATCATCACCATCACTGGAGCCAGTTTGGTTACATGACTTGCCAATTCTGACGAAAGCCCTAGCTTAATTAAACTAGTTTTGAGGTTCTTACGTGCGTAGATCAGGGCAATCAAACAGGAGGTACCAATCAGCAAGGTATAAAAATTGGTTTGAGGTAATGCAAGAATCAAATTAGTCAGGCGTTCAATTACATTTTCTCCGTGCAGCGGCACGCCAAGAATATGTTTAAACTGTCCGATAGAGATAAGGATACCGGAGGCGGTCATAAAGCCGGAAAGCACTGGATGGCTTAAAAACGTCGTCAGAAATCCCAGTCTTAGTACCGACATCAGAAATAGCACGATACCGGAAAGAAATGCCAGGGTTGCAGCCGCAGTGATATAACCTTGACTACCCATTTCAAACAGAGGAGCAACGGCTTCTGCGGTCATTAGTGAGATGACTGCGACCGGACCAACAGCTAGTGTTTTACTAGTACCAAACAGAGTATAAGCGATCAGCGGCAGAATACTGGCGTACAGACCAACAACGGGCGGCAGGCCAGCGACCATCGCGTATGCAAGACTTTGTGGAATTAACATCAAAGTCACGATAATAGCCGCTAAGCCATCTTTAGTAGCATCATGACGCGAATAGTCAGGCAACCAAGACGATATCGGCAACCATTTCAACCAGGAATTTTTCATGCCTTGGTTATCCTAAGCAATGTATGTGAATTCGTTCAATCGGGTTGCTTAACCCAACTCAGGTCAAAACCCACTTCGGCGGCTTGGGCAATACGGTGATCAAATGAGCCTAATTCGTCGCTGCTCATCGACCAAAGTGCACTGCAACGTGTGCCTGTACGACAGAAAGCAAAAATAGGCTTAGGGGCCTGTGCAAAGAACTGACCAAACTGTTTCCCCTGCTCTTGAGTAATATTTCCGGAGATCACTGGTAAGTGGAAATAGGCTAAGCCCTGTTCTTTAGCCAGTCGTTCAATTTCTCTATTCAGAGGCTGACCATTTTCTTCCCCGTCAGGGCGGTTATTGACGATAGACTTAAATCCCATCACAGCAAGACGTGCTACATCGCTGGGTAGAATTTGTGATGAAACGGTAATTGAATCGGTTAGATAGATTGGTACCAGCATAACAGAAACTCCGCTTCAGACTTTATTCAATGGTATTTTCAGATAGCGCACACCGTTATTTTCTTCCGGTGGTAATTCTCCGGCTCGCATATTGACTTGAACCGAAGGCAAAATCAGGGTCGGCATATTCAGCGTGGCATCACGTCCTTCACGCATTTCAACAAATTGCTGCTCAGAAATACCCTGTTTGACGTGAATATTGTGTAAACGCTCATCACCGATCGTCGTTTCAAACAGATACTCTTCGCGGTGTGGTGCTTTGTAGTCATGACACATAAAGACGCGTGTATCATCAGGCAGAGCGAATAACTTCTGAATTGATTGATAAAGGGTCGCTGCATCTCCGCCGGGGAAATCGCAACGGGCAGTGCCGTAATCGGGCATAAATAAGGTGTCGCCAACAAATACACAGTTCCCAATCACATAAGCCATGCAAGCAGGTGTGTGGCCCGGAGTATGAATTGCCTGAGCTTTAATACCGCCAAGGGTAAAACTTTCCTGATCAGCAAACAGGTGATCAAACTGACTGCCGTCCATTGCAAAATCACTACCGGCATTAAACAGTTTGCCAAACGTATCCTGTACCACCGTGATTTTGTCACCAATGCCCAGTTTTCCGCCGAGTTTCTGTTTGATATAGGGAGCGGCGCTTAGATGATCGGCGTGGACATGGGTTTCAAGAATCCACTCAACCTGTAAGTCACTTTCCACTACAAACTCAATCAGTTTGTCAGCCATTTCGTATGAAGTTCTGCCTGATGCTGGATCATAGTCGAGCACTGAGTCAATCACAGCACATTGTTGACTGTTAAAATCAACGACGACATAGCTGTATGTGAAGGTTTTTGAATCAAAAAATTCATAAACGTTGGGAGTCATGTTTCCTCCGTTGCTGTAAATATTGAGTTTCTCGGCATTGGAATGATGGGCACCGGAAGGTACCCGTTAAAATGTCATCTCAATATAGAGTGGGTGGAGCTTGCCGATTACAGCGTTTTTTTGCTGAAGTACCAGTCAACATAATTGTAACCTTGATCTTTACGCACTTCGGCTTCTTGAGTAGTTGCTGGTGGTGGAACAATCACTTCATCGCCGGGAGTCCAGCTCTCCGGAGTTGCACAAACATTAGAGTCTGTAGTTTGTAACGCTTTAACCAAACGAAGAATTTCGGCAACTGAACGGCCGTTGCTCATGGGGTAGTACAACATTGCACGTAAAACGCCTTCAGGATCGATAACGAAAGTGGCACGTACAGCAGAAGTATCACTTGCTCCTGGCTGAACCATGCCGTAAGCGCTAGCAACTTTCATATTCAGGTCGGCGATAATCGGGAAGTTAATTTCTACTCCAAAGTTATCTTTAATACTACGAGCCCACGCGATGTGCGCGTGAACACCATCAATAGACAGCCCCATCAATTCACAATTTAGTGTTTTAAAGTCATCACTGGCCTTCGCAAAAGCCATAAATTCGGTTGTACATACTGGTGTAAAGTCGGCAGGATGAGAAAATAGCACGAGCCATTTTCCTTTGTAGTCTTCCAACTTTAACGTCCCGTGTGTTGTCTTGGCATTGAATGCCGGTGCTGGTTTGTTTAACTGTGGCATTGCTACCATTTGTTTTTCATGTTCGCACATAGGTCACCTTTCATCATCTTACAATCGATTAGTTATCATCAGTTCAGTAATAACTGGCTAGTTAAAAAGCTATGGTTTAATCTGATCGATCTCTAATAATCACTTTAAGAACAAAGTGGACGTATTCGACTCACTGTATACTGTTGAATAATCGACCAACCATACGCACAGTATACAACCCTCAATGACATAAAACTCACCAAAAAATGACAAGAAACTATCTCAACACGACAAACCTTCAGCCAAGCGCCAAAGCATATATCCTTGATAGTGCAAAGCCCGTACTTATAGAAAAAAGGCAACTAGAAGCGGGTACTGGCGTTCCTGAACACCAGCATCCTAGAGGACAGTTTATATGGGCTAAATCAGGTACCTTCAGTATCCTTAGTAGTAACAAGGTATGGATAGTACCAACATCATGTGGGATATGGATTCCTAGTAACGTCTTTCATGAGCTATCCAGTGACACAAACACAGTGTTGTTGAGTTTATATGTTGATCCTTTTTATGACGTTCTTCCAGGAAATGAGCAAGCCGTCGTAATGAAACTCAGTAGTTTATTGAAAGATGTTATGGAAAGGCTTGTAAGTGATAAGACAAATCAAAACTACAGTCGCTTATTGGGTCTTGTTGTGTTGGAAGAGTTATCTTCTTTAGAGCAAACAACTTATTGGATGCCATCTGGGGCAGACCCTCGTTTGAAAAAATTACTAAGTTTACTAATTAACGAATTTTCTTCTAACCATCAGTTGTTCTCCCTTGCACCTAAGGTTGGCGCAAGCCCGCGTACGATAGAGAGACTATTTGTTAAAGAAACAGGACTAACGTTTAGAACATGGAAAAGTCGGTATAAGTTGATTCTGGCGCGAGATCTTATAGAGCAAGGGATGACAAGCAAAGCCGTAGCACATCAAATCGGATATAAGAGTGTTCCGAGCTTCACTAGAGAGTTCAGCAAATTTTTTGGTGTTCCTCCTCAGCAATGTATCGAGTCCAAGCAAAATGATGGTTAACATGGTGTATCCGTCCTACTTGTACCAAGTAGAGCGGATACAATTAATTAGCGGCTAAATTCGTCCACAGCAGCTAGCGCTTGTGTTCCATAAATAACAGCAGGGCCACCACCCATCAAGATCGCAACATTTATGGTCTCAACCAGTTCTTCTCTGGAAGCTCCCGCTCTAACCGCTGATTCAACGTGGGAACCGATACAGCCATCACAACGGACATTGATGGCAATCGCAACTGCGATAAGCTCTTTATACTTGGTTCCCATAGCGCCCGGAGCAAAAGCTGCTTTGTGAAGGCTTAAAAAAGCGTTGAGAGTATCAGGGCTCTCTTTTCGAAAAGCGGAGCCTAGTTCGCGTTGTTGCTGATTAATATCTGTATAATTTTTGCTCATAACTTTACCTTAGTTGTATATTTAAATTTATTTACTCTGGTTTGCAGATTTCACCGTACTTTATGGCTTTGAGTGTATTAAATAAAAGCCAAAAAATTAGAAGGGTTAGACATCCTAATAGCGCTATTCCCATATAGAAGTATTCAGGTAAATGAACTAGCTCGGCATATCTAAATAACGCAACATTAAAAGCTGCTACCGGAAATGAAAAAGCCCAAGATGAAAGATAAAAACCACCTTTTCTAAATTCATTGATATTTAGCACCAGTAAAATAGCGGTGAATAGTGCCACAGAAGCAAGTATTCTGGATAAGTCAGTCAGCTCTGGCACTAGTGAGCTATAGGACACAAAACCAATAGATGGTGGTGCTAACAAGATAAACAGCATAGGTTTAAAACGTTTTGGCAGAGCTTCATGAAAAATCAAACGGTTGATAATGATGGTTAATAGTACCATCCAAAAAACAATACCAACGCCGAAAAAGAACCAGCTTACCTCCATATATCCCAACTTAGTTCCAGTGATTGGAGCAATAATGTTACCAACAACCGGAATAAACCAACTAGGATTAGCGTGCTCTAGTCGATAGTGATCGTGGTGTATCCAGCTATGCATAACCAATAAAGTTAACGATAACTGGACGGCCGATCCTATGCCCCATAAAAAATAGGAAAGCGATTCAAACCTATGCCAAACGACGGAAAGGAGTAATAGGCTGATTGAGAAAGCTGAAAAGAAATTAATCTTGACCGGGTGTTTTGTTTCTGCGATCACTGCATTTGGATAGCGAAAGAGTTTTAGTAGATAAAGGCTGCTCACCAGCAGCATAACGATACTTGCCAAAGCACTGGTGAATGTTGTCACCACAGGAAAAGACATCCCCAGAGCTTTTTGCCACGCAATTGAAAATCCACTCAACCCCATAACGATGGAAAACATTGAAATAGGGAAATGTATTAACCGGCTTTCTACCTTTGCAGAGGATGAGTGGTTTATGGATACGTTATTCATAACAAGCCTTTTAAGAAACTGACTTTAACTATTAGTTGCATCTTAATATAACCGCATATTAGTGACGCTTTTGACAAAAAATACGACAATTTATATTCCTAATACGACAGCCGGTATTTTAAAAAAAATTAATATTGTAAAGTAGTTGTTAGCCCAGTTTCAGCATAGGTCGATTCCCAAACTATATTTTCGATAGAGATGCTGATACTTTCTCTCTGGGTTTTATTATTAATCAAGGAGTTACTATGGATACTATCAATATAGGAATTAATGAACCTGACCGTATTGCTATTGCTGATGGCCTAAAGCGATTGTTGGCAGACTCATACACCCTTTATTTACAAACTCACAACTTTCACTGGAATGTGACCGGTCGCCAGTTCCGCGAGCTTCATTTGATGTTCGAAGAACATTACACAGAACTTGCAACAGCTGTAGATGATATCGCTGAACGAATTCGTTCATTGAATATCATAGCTCCTGGTACTTATAAATCCTTAGCAGCACTAAGCTCCATTGAAGAAGTAGAGGAGATCCCGCTAGCAATGGATATGGTGAAAATTCTCACTCAAAGTCACGAACAAGTCATTAGGACTTGCCGTGAAATACTAACGATAGCTCAGGAAGCCAATGATGAATCATCAGCGGCACTGATTTCAGATAGAATGCGCGTGCATGAAAAAACGGCATGGATGTTAAGGGCTATTTCAGCCGAGTAGAGTAAATTAATTCGCGCCTAATCTGACACTTACGACTTTATCTTAGCACTGTCAGATAATTACTGGCTCAGCATTCTCTCGATTTAATACAACAGGTATCTGTGTCGTTTAACCGACAAATAGGAGTAACTATGATTGACATAGTTGATCTATCACGACTGCAATTTGCCTTTACAGCGATGTATCACTTTTTGTTCGTTCCATTGACTTTAGGTTTAGCTTTCTTGCTCGCCATCATGGAGTCTGTCTACGTTATGACAGGCAAAGAAATCTATAAGGACATGACCAAATTTTGGGGCAAGCTGTTCGGTATAAACTTCGCACTAGGTGTAGCAACCGGTTTGACTATGGAATTTCAGTTCGGAACGAACTGGTCGTATTATTCTCATTATGTCGGTGACATATTTGGTGCACCACTAGCCATTGAAGCCCTCGTTGCCTTTTTCTTAGAATCTACTTTCGTAGGCCTTTTCTTTTTTGGCTGGGACCGTCTGTCTAAGCGCCAGCACTTAGTTGTTACCTGGTTGGTTGCCTTGGGCTCAAACTTTTCTGCTCTATGGATCTTAGTTGCCAATGGTTGGATGCAACACCCTGTTGGTTCAGAGTTTAACTTTGAGTCCATGCGTATGGAAATGGTCAGTTTTGCAGAACTTGTTCTTAACCCAGTAGCTCAAGTTAAGTTTGTTCATACCGTAGCAGCGGGCTACACAACAGGCGCAATGTTCGTACTTGGCATTAGCTCATACTACCTCCTCAAAGGACGTGACATTCCTTTTGCACGTCGTTCATTTGCAATCGCATCATCATTTGGTCTAGCGGCGGTACTTTCTGTAATCGTACTTGGTGACGAATCTGGTTATGAACTCGGTGACGTACAAAAAGTTAAGCTGGCAGCAATTGAAGCAGAATGGCATACAGAACCAGCTCCTGCTGCATTTACTGTCATCGCTTTTCCAAATCAGGAAACGATGCACAATGACTTCGCAATCAAGATCCCTTGGGTTCTAGGTATCATAGCGACTCGCTCCCTAGACGGACAAGTAACTGGTATCGCTGATCTCAAGGTGGAGCATGAAGAACGTATACGTAACGGTATGCACGCGTATGAATTGCTTCAAAAACTGCGAGGTGGAGAAACCTCAGAAGAAAACATGCTCGAATTCGATCATGTCAAAGACGATCTAGGTTACGGTTTACTTCTCAAGCGCTACACCGATGAAGTGGTCGATGCTACAGATGAGCAGATTGCGTCTGCAGTTGAAGATTCTATCCCAGCCGTGGGGCCATTATTTTGGTCTTTCCGCCTGATGGTCGCTATCGGATTCACGATGCTGTTCGTGTTTGGTGCCGCGTTTATCCAAACGTGCCGACAGAAAATCACTCAGAAGCCTTGGATTCTCAAAGCATCACTTTTGAGCATCCCTTTGCCTTGGCTTGCCGTTGAACTAGGTTGGTTCGTCGCAGAGTATGGGCGTCAACCTTGGGCTGTAGGTGAAATCCTGCCAGTTGACCTCGCGGTATCGGGCTTGACTGCCGGCCAGTTGTGGGGGTCACTACTTGCAATAGCAGCCTTGTATACCGTATTCCTGATCGTGGAAGTTTATCTGATGGTTAAATTTGCACGTAAGGGACCGAGCATCCTCAAGACGGGTCGCTACCACTTTGAAAAGAACGGTGAACTTGCACAAGACGAAGTTAACCGCCAAGTAGACATGTAACAAGGGAGAATGACAATGTTTGACTACGAAGCTTTTCGATTTATTTGGTGGGTACTAGTCGGTGTGTTGCTAATTGGTTTTACCATTGCAGATGGTTTTGATATGGGTGTGGGTGCCCTGGTACCAATTATCGGTAAAACGGACAACGAACGCCGTGTGATGATCAACTCCATTGCACCTCACTGGGACGGTAATCAGGTATGGCTGATCACGGCGGGTGGTGCTTTGTTCGCAGCATGGCCACTAATATATGCAGTCTCATTCTCTGGGTTTTACTTTGCTATGATAGTGACGCTGGCAGCTCTTTGGTTACGTCCTATAGGGCTGGATTACCGATCTAAAATCGAAAATTCAAAATGGCGTAGTAACTGGGATATAGCTATAAGTATTAGTGGTTTTATCCCACCGATAATTTTTGGTGTAGCATTCGGCAACTTAATTCAAGGAGTACCGTTTACACTGAATGATCTGATGATGGTTACTTACCACGGTTCTTTCTTCGGTCTGCTCAATCCGTTCGCACTGCTTTGTGGTGCAATTAGTTTGGGTATGTTTCTGATGATGGGGACTACTTGGTTGCAAATGAAGACAACCGAAGAAGTTTATTGTCGTGCACGTAAGTATACGACGCAGTCGTCGCTGTCAGTTGCTGTTCTATTTGTTCTAGCAGGTTTTTGGGTTCAATTTATTGACGGTTATGTAATTGTTGGTGAGCTAAACACTCTAGCTGCATCTAACCCGCTGGCTAAAGAAGTAGTACGTGAGTCTGGTGCGTGGATGGGAAATTTTGCGGACTACCCTGCTATGTGTATCGCACCACTTTTGGGGGTACTAATGCCACTGTTGACCATTTTAGCAACCAAAGTTGAGAAGAACGGTTTAGCTTTCCTGTTCTCTAGCCTTACATCTACTGGAATTATACTGACCGCGGGCTTCTCAATGTTCCCGTTCGTTATGCCTTCTGATCTGGAACCAAATCACAGCTTGACAATGTGGGACTCAACGTCAAGTGAACTGACGCTTCAAATAATGACAGGTATAGCTGCTATATTCGTGCCTATTATCCTTATGTACACTTCATGGGCATACTACAAAATGTTTGGCCGTCTCGATAATGAATTTATTGAAAATAACAAGAATTCACTTTACTAGGGAGCAATTCACATGTGGTACTTTGCATGGATTTTAGGTGTGTTACTAGCGAGCTCATTCGGCATTATTAACGCTCTATGGTTAGAAAACTCAGAAATGATGGATGAGGATGGTTCATGAGCTGCCGAACACGATGCACCGTTATCGAAAGGCGTCGCAAAGGGAACGTAGAGATCCCAAAACATCTATCTCAGTAAGTTGCTGTTCCTGCCCTTAGTCAAATCAAGTTCTCTGATGTGAGGTGTATTTGGCCCAGTCAGATCAGGATTTTTCTCGCTAGTGCCATCGTTCTATTCGCGAGAAAGCTAACTGGGTAGTATCGCCAGATCGCAAGTTTACAGGAAAGACATTCTCCATCGTGTTTGAATCACGGGGCAAGCCCAAAAGCATAAGCGTCACAGTCAAGGTGTACTGAATAGCCGCTCAAACTAGTAATACGGTGATGGATCTTAATATTTCACAATTAGTTATTGGCATATGCCAATAACTAATTGTATGGTGTCTTTTATACACAGATAAAGGAGAGCACTATGTTGTTTGCCATTCCCTGCCGCGGATCTTCTCTTTCCAATCATTTTGCTAAAGCCCCTCAAATTATGCTGTGGGACAACCAAGCAAATACCAAACGAATCCTTGAACTGCCTAAGTCATCATCGTGTTGTGGCCATAAGCACTTTTGGCGCGAGGTATTGCAAGATAATCAGATTCATGCTGTTGTCGTTCGTTCAATTGGTTCTAATATGCTAAGTACACTGTTTAAGCTCAATGTTCGTGTTCTGAGTGCACCGCGTGGGTTCTCTCTGGAGAGCTTTGATGAAAGCCAACTGACTCCTGTTACTCAAATTGAATTTGCTCGGCCGTCAGCGAATAAAAATAGAGCGAGGTGTTCAAGCCGGAGTACAATACGCGCTACTGCAATTGGTATGCGAGAAACATACAGTGAAGGAAAAGTTACAGGCCCTAGAATAATCACCAATAAGCTTTCACCACAAACGATGAATCACTTGGCGAAAACGTTCAACTTACTCGATAAACAAGAGAAAAAATAATGATTTACCTAATCAGCTTTGCGACTTTTTTGGCCTTCGTGGTTTTCATGGCGATAGGCGTAATGCTAAAACGTCAGACTATACAAGGCAGTTGTGGTGGGCTGGCTAGTATTGAAATAGAAAGAGAGTGCAACTGCGTCGAAACGTGCGATGAACATGCGCGTACACTTCACCAAATACAGGAACCTCAAGCATCAGGCGATAAGGTTCTGGCTATCACTCTCGACTAAACATGAGTGCCTGACCATGAACTAAGCTCTGAGCTACTTTGGCACGAGCATGCTTTACGATATTGCCAAATGTTTGCCTAGAGACTCCCATACTAGCCGCAGCTTCTGCTTGACTGAGATCTTCGAGATCGGCCAATCGCAGAGCTTCGAGTTCCTCGGCTAACAACTCAACTTTATTGAGTTGAGCAAGAGGCACGCCATTAGGTTTAAAACACTCGTATGGCGCGCCTTGACAAATGTTGCGCTCTTTTTTTGGTCTTGCCAATTTGTTTACACCTCTAGTCTTATCGCCTTTTCTAACCGAGTAGTATTTTATGTCTATTTATATACCCAAAAATCACCAACAATGTGCGGTTTGCAGCCAGCCTTTTTTCAACGATCATAGTGCCATCCACTTTGAGTTAACGGCTGACGGAGGTGTTTTGGGGCAAATTGTACCAACTAAAAAAGTGCAAGGCTATCAAGGTGTGATGCAGGGCGGTGTGATTGCTACATTGCACGATGCAGCAATGACGCATTGTCTATTTGCTCGTGATGTCTGCGCTATGACAGCTCAACTTGATGTTCGCTATCTCAAGCCAATCCCTCTCAATTCAGTAATTCAGGTTCAGGCTCATTGCTTCATGGAAAAGAGAGGTATGTATTTAATGCAGAGTCGCATTTTAATCGGTGAGGACTGTTACTCATCTGCTGAAGCTAAATTTATGTAATACCCGAGACATACTTGAGATGTCGATAATCGCTTTGTGATACGACTGACATCGTAGTAAACCTCCCTGTAACCATTCAAATGCCATTCTGTGGAGAGTGATTTCGCTTAGATAATATATACCAACTACTAGTTCCAGAATTATTAGCTAATCTAAATTGCTTTGGAGCACTTATGAGCTGGGAAGTGGCTCTAGTACTAGCGATCTGCCGGTAAATTTAAATTATGCCATAAATATTGGCCGAGACGCAGCAAAAGTCAGATTAACGGTAAGCAAAAAAAACAGCAGTCAGTGATAGGGTTTAATCGCCAAATAAATTCTACGCAAACTACCATTTTCATGCCGGGCTAAATGACATGGTTCAGCATGCACTCCCAGGGGCCTCAAAGGGAAGATTGAGCACCTTCTGCCCATTTGGTCAGCTTTAAATCGTCCAAAATAAGCAGCACGCAAGGCACAACAATTGACGCGAGTAACGTAGCCGAGACTAAGCCAAACGCAATACTGGCAATTAACGGGATCAGAAATTGCGCTTGCGTACTGGTTTCGGTTAACAGTGGAAGCAATCCTGCAAATGTGGTTAACGAGGTGATAAATATCGCTCTAAATCGGTCACGTACCGCCTCTCGACAAGCGTCTATCAAGCGCTCGCCTTGGGCGATATTCTTCTTAATAAAATTGACCAACAGAATGTTATCGTTAACGACGATACCCGCTAAGGTAGCAAAGCCAACCAAGCTTGGAATAGTCAAATCGAACCCCATGCCCAAGTGCCCCCATACCACACCAATCCAGCCCATAGGGATTGCCAGCAGCACAGCAATCGGTTGAGTGTAGCTTTGTAACAGGAACACTAAAATAAGATAAATCCCCACCACGCCAAGAGCAAAGAAGGTCGCCAGCGAGGAGCCCGTATCTGAGCTTTCTTTATCCTGACCTTGCGAGGTGAAGGTGATGTCTGGGAATTTGTGTTGAGTTTGCGAGACAAATTCGCTATTGAACTGCAGCATGATTTCACGCGCATTGGCAACCCGCGTATCGATATTGCCTTGCACAACCACAGTGTTCATCCCATTAATGCGGTGAATTCGCGAGAAGGCTTGTTTTTTGTCAAACGTCGCAACACTTGATAATGGAACTAGGGTTCCATTGCCTGCCGTCACCATCAAGTTATTCAACTCATACAGGCTAGCTTGGTGCGTAAACTCATCCAGTCTCACACTAATATCCACCAGCTCGCCTTGTTGGAAAACCGTCAGATCAGTACTGCCTTTTACCGCGCTGCGCAGCGTTTGAGCAATGTTGGAAGCATTAACTCCCATCACGCCAGCTTCATCTTTAAGGTTAACGTGAAATTCGGTTCTGCCCTCACGCAGATCGGTGGAGAGGTTATAGACACCGTCAAATCCCTTCAACCATTTCACCAGCGAGCGGCTGACTTGATTGAGCTCTTGTAACGACTCCCCCTGAACCCGAATATCAATGCCATTGCCAGCAATGCCCCGTTCTTTATCGGTAAACTTGAGTGAAACCACATCCGCCGTAGGGCCTACTTTTTGTTTCCAATCTTGGATCAGATCTTTAATGCTCTGCTGCCTAAATTGCGCTGGCAATAGATCGGCACTGACGGTTGCCATATGCGGCCCCGACTCATTAGCATCAGCATTTGAGTTGAACATGATCGTGGTGCTCGCGACCAAAGGTTTTGAGCTTGGGTATTTCTCTGCGTATTCTTGGTTGAGTTCATCAAGCGCGTTTGAAACCTTCTCCACCACCGCCTCTGTCTGGCTCAGTAAACTGCCTTGAGGGAGCAAGATACGCGCCTGCAGCACATCACTTTCCAAGGCAGGCATGGCTTTGAATTTCAGCCAACCTGACGAAATGGAAGCGGTTGAAATCATCACCACCATCACCAATATCCCTACTGAAAGATAAGGTGCATTCATCGCCTTGACACTCACTGGCACAAAGAATCTGTCTCTGATGTTTTCAAAACCGGCAATAAACTTGTCCCGTATAGGATTAGAGCGAGATTCAGTATGGCTATGTGCCAAATGAGACGGCAAGATCAAGAAAGCTTCTATCAGACTAACAAACAAGGTAATCAATAACACGATGGGAATATAGCGTAGTACTTCCCCCATCTTGCCTGTGAGAAACATCAGCGGCCCTATCACCATGATGGTGGTAGCAAACGATGCAATCACACCTGGGAAGACTTGTTTGGTACCTTCAACTGCAGCGTCAAACGCGGGTAGCCCTTGTTGCCTCTTGGCAGCGATGTTTTCTGCAATGATCAACGAGTCGTCCATTAGCAGACCAATCGCAACAATCAGCCCGACCAGCGTCATCATATTCAGGGTATAACCGAGAAGTTGTATCGCAAAAATGGCGCCAAGGAATGAAACCGGCAGCCCCATGGTGACCCAAAAGCTAAAGCGAATATTAAAAAACGCCCACAACATCAAAAATGCCAGTGCTAATCCCTGTGCGCCATTGCTGGTGAGGATTCTCAGACGCTCAATAATATTGGTGCTGGAATCTTGGGTGATGGTTAAAGCGACGCCTTCAGGGGCTCTCGCCTGTTCTTTTTCAACGATGCTGACGATCGCATCTTTGACCGTTAAGGTATCTTGAAATTGCGTTTTGGACACCTGAAGCAAAGCGGCACGCTGACCATTGAACAGGATTTGATTTTCATCGCTAGTGAACTTCTGCTGAATAACGGCAACATCACCGAGGCGAACCTGAGTCCCCGTCTCACTAGATTTAATCACGATATTTTCGAAGTCTCTGACGTTGCTGCCTAAGTGGTCGAAGCGGACGCTGATCTCTTCCAAGTCATTACTAAATACGCCAGCAGGAGTGCTGATACTTTGCTGTTGTACTAGATTGGACAAGTCGGACACACTCAGGCCGTACTGCTGCAGCTTCCACTGCGATACACGAATTTCTATTTCTTGATCCGCAAAACCGCTCACGGTCACCTGAGCGATCAATGGGCTCTCTTTTAACTTGTGCTTAATTTGTTGGGCATAGAGATATAAGTCCCTATCTGACATATTGCCGGTAATCGCGACACTGGCCACCGTTGCCACTCGGTCCAGTTTCGATACCGTGATCTGCTCAACTCGATCCGGAAAATCACTGATGGCGTTAACCTGCTGTTGAATATCGCTGGTTAAAGTGTCAATGTCTTCATCATCGCCGATTTCCACATTGGCGATGACCAAACTCTCTCGGGCATCACAGCTTAACTCTTTAATTCCACTCAGCTTATCGAGAGAATCTTCCAACGGGTAACACACTGCTTCCATCATCTCAAAAGGTGACGCGCCCGGATAAACGATCCGAACCTCAACATTTTTGGTCGGCGTCAACGGAAAAGTGTCTTTCTGCAGTTTGGGCAAGGCAAAAGCCCCTAACAGCAGTACCGCCATCATCAGGACATTGGCGCCAGTGGTGTGCCGAGCAAAAAAAGCGATCATAATTTGCCCTCTTTCTGAATCGCGTTTAGGGCTTTAAATCCGCTCTGCGTATCCAACCAAAGGCCGATTTTCTCATCCGGTTGCGGTTGTAAAGCCATCCCCTCAACGGCGGGTGAAAGTTTACTTAGCACAACCACATCACCGAATTCCACGCCAGATTTGATCACCGCAACCTGCCCTTGGACGAAATCTATCCTGACAGGTTTGCTTTTCAGTTTACCTTCAGAGACAGTGTAAACTTTACCATCATGGATGGCGTTTATCGGTAGCAGGACTTGTTGCTCCATCATTGGTGCTTTAATCGTGACTTTAACGAAAGTCCCACGAATAAGTGGTGGCTTCTCCCCGGGAATGGCTTGCTGATATGGCTGATTGATTTGTGCAACCAGGCTTTGGCTTTGAGTCTGGGCATCGATTTCACCGCCGGAGCGACTGATCTCGGCAGGCCAAGTAATTACTTTATCGCCTGCTTGGAGCTCGACTGTCGCGCTCAAGTTGCTATGAACATCTTCGTCAAGCGAGTCAAAGCGATTGGAAATTCTTAGCGGACGCATTTTACCAAGCGGAAACTGCGCGCGAACCTCAACGGCATCGATGTCATCCGCTTTGAGCAGCAATTCCCCCTTGTTGACATACTCGGCGAGTCCAACCAAGGTTTCGACAATGCGAATATCAAATGGGGCTTTAATTACGGTTTGTTCGAGATCTCGGTTTGCAAGTGCTAGTTCCGTTTGCAAAACCTTTTGCTGCGCTTGATTAATGGCCAGTTGGTTTTTCTGTGTCTGGAGCTGTTGCTGGCTACTGAGCAAGTCTTTGGTCGCGCGGTCTTTCTCTGTTTTGGAGATATGCCCGGTTTCACTCAATTTGATTGAGCGGGCATATTCTGACTGTTGTACCTCAAACTCTTTCTCTGCAATCTTGAGCGAATCGATAATGGTCTGATTCGTTAGCATTAGCACTTCAAGCTCAGCTTGCAAACGGGCAATAGTAAGTTGATAAGAGGTGGGGTCAATTCTAAGGAGTTCGCTGTCTTTGCGGATAATAGCGCCCGTTTTGTATTGCTCAGAAACCCACACAACCGCGCCGTCAAGTTCAGACTGTGCCTGCCAGTCTTGAACAGACTCGGTATGTCCATATCCGATGGCAGAAGGTTGGATATTTCGCGGCTCGACTTTCAACACCCGAACCACCTTTTTAGCAGCCGTATTACTCGCTTTAGGCGGTTCAGCCTTCATCCCTGGTGCGATCACCAATAACGCGATGCCCAACAAAACAGGAGGAACAAACAGAGCCCTTTGTAACCAGCTATACCTAGTCATAGCGATTCCCTTACTATATATTAGCTTTTCCTTAATCAAAAGGTAGCACACCAACATAAGCGGATTTGCTTCCTTGATCTCAAAGTAAGTCAGGCCTCACAAATGGAGGCCTGATTGAATTGAGCTACTGATTGTTTTTGCCTTTGTCCATGGTATTTTTGGGGTTCACCATGCCTTGATGAGCATTAAACTCTTGTTGAGAGATAGCGCGATCCGCGTTGCTATCTAACGAAGCAAAACTGTGGCTTTGATTGATATTTTTCAACGTACGTCCCTCTTCTGCTCGCTGGGCAATACGTTCTGAGCGTGCTTGATTGAACTCGGCTTCGGTTATCTTGCCATCACCATCGAGATCAAACTGTGAAAATACTGGGCGTGACATATTGTTATTCATGCCTTTATTCATTCCACCAGCCATTGCTCCGAAGGCAATAACGATACCGAGTAACGCGATTATTGTGCTTTTGATTTTTATGACGTTTTCCTTCTCTTTGTTTCACTACTTAAGAACATACTAATATAAGTAAGATAACGTCATGTGATGTAAAGGCATGTAAAGATGGCTAAGTAGATATCGATTTACGTTCTTATCGGTTTGTAAGCGCAGCGCAACAGAAATTATGAAACTTATGCCGCTAGTACTCTGGTAAGAGTACAGGCATCTCATGTTGGTTTCATGCGCTCTAAACACGTCTTGGGGCAAAAATGAGTCACGCTACTGCCATACCAACCAAACATTTGAACTCCCCCACAAAAACAACACACAGCCCATCCTTCCTGCCCGACTCCTTGATTTCACCCCGCCTTGCCTGCGCGGTGAGCTGATATACCTAGGGGTCTGTTGCTAACAATGATAATTATCATGCGGAAAGAAAAAATCCAGAGTATCGAACTTGGCCGTGTGGTGGCGATCATCGCGATTGTTGCTATGCATGGGCAGCCATTTCTCTCCTACTGGCTATCGGATGGCACCCCATGGTTTGGGTACATTTTCAATCAGGCGACACGCTTTGCTGTGCCGCTGTTCTTTTTGATTTCGGGGTATTTGATTGCCCCTAAACTGGACGCCAACCCCATCGCGACGCTCAAAGCCTACAGCGCACCGCTACTGCGCATTTTTGTTGTGTGGAGTGTGATTTGTCTTGTGATGCCGTTTAACCTCAATGTGGTGATGAAACAAGGGTACTTGGCCGATCGCATGGGCTACTGGCAGTTTTTACTCTCTACACCGCTTAATACCTTGCTTGAAGGCGGACTGGTGCACTTGTGGTTTATCCCGGCGTTGGTGTTAGCGGCGGCGATTGCGTCAGGGTTGGCGCACCTTTCCCAATCCCAGTGGTTGATTCCGTTAGCGTTGCTACTGTATGTCCACGGCGTTTTGGCAGGCAGCTATCAAGGGGTAACGGATCTGTGGTCGCCGTTTTTCACCCGTAACGGACCATTTTTCTCAACGCTCCTGTTCGCATTGGGCATCGTGATTCGCCGTCAACAATGGCGCGTGAGCAGTGCACAGGCACTGACGATGGCGGCGCTGGGGATGTTGGTTCATTTCGCTGAAGCGTACGGATTGTCGTTTTATGACCAGCCTTTCAACACCAATGATTTTCTGTTTGGCACGGCGCTGTGGGGAACGGGCTGTTTTCTCTGGTTATTGACCAAGCCTTCGCTCGGCCAAGGTCATTGGCTGACGGGGCTCGCCCGCTACGTGTTGCCGGTTTACGTCGCGCATTTACCGATGATGATAGTGATGTTCAACATCGCCGGGGCGTTGGAATTAGAGGGGTTGATGCGAGATGCCAGTATCTTTGTGGGTACACTCACTTTGACGTTTCTACTGGTGAAAGCCGTGGATGGCACCAAACTCAATACTTGGTTGTTCCGTTGATACTCAAGCGCCGCTGATACGCGGCGCTCTTATTATCTATCCGAGCAGTTTCGAGTACGGCAGCGCGATGAGGTTTAACACCATCAGCGCGGCCATGACGAAGAAGGTCAATTTCATTCCAGTGATACGGTGCTTTAGCGTATCGGATAAAATCGCTTTCGCGTGCAGCACTCGCCCAATCACAAACGCAATCCCCGCCAAATGAATAAAGCCGACATGCACACCGTTGTATTCCGCCAAGGCCATTAAAATCAGAGTGATCGGAATATAGTCAACCGCATTGCTGTGTGCGCTGCGAGCTAAAACCAGCGCTTCGACGCCGCCGTCAGCGTATTTTATGAGCTCTGCGCGTCGTTGTTTGATCACTTGCCACGCAAGCGAAATCAATAATCCGGCTAATATCACCGCGTATAGCGCCGTTACCATAGTGTGTCTCCTTGATTGATGTCATCTCTAACATAATGGGGAACGATGGATTATGCCAGCCGAAACAAAAGGCAGCGCCCAATGAACGCTGCCTTTTTCACATCACCGATCTAGGGTGGCTGTCACGTTAGTATGCACGTTAAGTGCACATGACGATGACATGCGTGTGCGATGCTTGCTTATACCACCTGACACTGAGTCCAGTCATAACGCAGCTCATGCCAATGCCCATCACGTTGGTAACGCACGACCACTTGCTCCGCTTGCCACTCAACATTAAGCCCTTGGTAGCGCCCGTCTAAAGACAAATCGTGCAGTACCGTAACCTGACACAATGTCGCTTGGCTTCTGAGCACACTGTAGGCCAAATCACTGGTGGCTGGGTTATCTGGGGCGTAGCCCGTGAGCAAGCCTAGCGGCGTGTCGCTGGCGATGAATTGACTGAATGTCGGCTGATCTTCAATCTCATAACGTAGCGTTAAGCCGCTCTGTTCTGCCAACCACTGGGTGTCTGTCATGCGGGCTAATGGGCCTTCAAGTGGATTGTCGATGGCCTCACCACGTTGAGCCAACTGGTGTTTTCCGCGCACGTGATAGGTCAAGTCTAGGTGCTGTTGGTGCGGGTTCTCGATGCGGTTAAGCTCGATCGCTGCATCGCCTAGCCAGAGTAAGGTACGACGAAAACGCACATCTTGGTACGCTTTGCTGTCCCAATGCTCCAGCGTGTGGCTATCGACTTGCGCTGGCGGCTTAGACCAATCGACTTGCGTATCAATCACCGTCAGTGCATCGCTCTGCTGATAGGCCAGCAAGGTCGGGTTGATAGGAGACTGGTTTTTCTGGTTCACGACTAAGGTGTTGTGCGTCGCGCTGTTTTTGTAGTAGCCGTAGTGCAGCTCAGCGCCGTAACCTGTGGTGCCAAGATCTGGCAGAATCTCTTTGCCTGCGCGGGTTAAGACCATGCCAAGGCGGTCATAGTGATCGTGCTCACCGCCATAGGGCGCGTGTTTAAGTAGCAAGGCGTTGTCTTGTTTGTCATCGTACACCAAGCTGATCCCAGCCTCTTTGGCGTGTACCGTGTGGCAGGCAAGCGGCGTCGCCTCCGGTAAGGTGTCTACGCCATAAAGCAGCGCATCAATGTTATCGCGCTCTATGTTTTGGTAGATGCTGCTGAGCATGCGTGCAAACGGCTCACATGGGGTTTGTCGGTAAGCAAACTCAAAAATGTGCGCATGGGTAAGCTGCTCTTGCCCTGCGATACAGTCATTAAGACGCGGGAAGGCGCCGGTGTTCATCACCAAACTGAGCGGGAAAGTCAGCAACTTGAGGTAATTCGGGTTTGAGGCGACCGAATAGGGCGTGTTGCACGCGATCTTCTCAAAATTCATTAACGCTTGCAGCGCGTAGTAGTGGTAGTGAATCGAGCCTTCAAACCACATTCCCTCACCCAAACAGCCATGATTGAGCTGATAGTGCAGGCCGTAATCGGTATTGAGCGCGAAATCGAGGTAACGCGAATCATCGAGAATCAGACCAATCACACCCACGGTGGCGTTGATTTTCATCTCATGGTTGTGCAACTGCGGAGTGCGGTATTCCATCAGGAACTCGGCCCCTTCACGCAACAGGCGCGTCTCAATTACCGCTTGTTGCTCTGCGCTGAGCGCTTCACGGATGAAATCATAACCTCGCGCCATATCAATATGGCAGTTGGCCTCACACAGGGTTTGCGCGTTGGCTTTGCCTGGCCCGTTGTACGGAATACCGCCGTGAATTTCGTAATCTGGGTAGTACTTGGCGTATTCAAGCAAAATCGCCGTGACTTTCTCAAGGTAGAGCGGCTCTTTGGTGATCTGCCACAGCAAGCCAAGGTCGTAACACGCTTTGGCGTTCAGACCGTTCATCCAGCGCCACCATGCGCCATCATAGGGTTCGCCGGTAAACTCTTTGCCGTCCACTGGGCAGCAGTGTGAGAGCGGCTTGTCGCGATCCCACGTCAAACGCACACCGTGCTCTGGGCAGTAGTAGTAGAGGTTCCACGTTGCGCGGCCATCGCACGGCACGAGGATATCGTTCTCGAGCACAATCTGATTATTGGATTTGAGCGCCTCAATCACCTTAGGGGTGGCGCGCTCGCGGATGAGGCCCATGTCAGAGTGAGAAAATTGAATCATGAAGACGTCTCCAGCTGAGTCGTTGAGAAGCCGAAATAGCGCTTGGCGTTGTAATAGCAAATGTTTTCAATCGTAGTTTTGAGCAGTGACTCATCGTAAGGAAGCTCACCCTCGCTGACCCACTTCGCCAACAGATCGCACAATACGCGGCGGAAATATTCGTGGCGGCTGAAAGAGAGCACATTGCGTGAGTCGGTCAACATGCCGACAAATCGCCCTAATGCGCCGAGGTTTTTCAGCGTCGTCAGTTGCGCCACCATGCCATCTTTGTGATCGTTGAACCACCACGCCGCACCGAACTGGATTTTACCTGCGGCGCGATCGCTGTCTTGGAAAGCGCCAGCCATGCAGCTCAGCACCGCGTTGTGGTTAGGGTTGAGATTGTAGAGCACGGTATTGGGCAGCTCGGCACTTTCATCAAGCGCACTGAGCAACTGCGCCAATGGCTGAGCAATCGACAAATCGTTGATGACGCTAAACCCGGTGCCACCACCCAGCGCCTGTTTGCGCCTTTGATTGACGTTGACCAACACGCCGATGTGCAGTTGCATGCTCCAGCCATAGTGGTGATAACGTCGGCCAAGCTCAATAAACAGACGAGTGCGCAGCGCCACTTGTTCAGACTCGCTCAGTGCTTGTCCACTGAGCAGCGTCGAGAAGGCTGCTTTGGCCTCTTCTGGCGTGCATGGTGTATACACCACCTGCGTTAAGCCGAGATCAGACAAGCGGCAGCCGAGCGCGTGGAAAGTCTCTATGCGCGCGTCAATGGCAGCAAGGTAGTCATCCCAGTGTTCGATTAGATTACCCGTCAGCGCCGCCAATTTCCCCGTCACCGTCTGCAGCGCAGCAGGGGTATCGAACGCCAGCAGCTCATCGGCGCGAAACGTCGGCAGCACTTGTACGGAAAAATCAGATTGCTTGAGCGCGGCGTGCGCGCTTAAATCGCTCAGCGGAGAGTCGGTAGTACAGAGCGTTTTAACCTTGAGCGAGGTGAGCACCTCGCGGGTGGTCAACGGCTGAGTCGCCAGTCGCTGTTGGCAATGTTGCCAAATCGCTTGCTCGTTGTCAGGGTTTATCAGCAAATCACACTCAAAAAAGCGCTTTAACTCAAGATGCGACCATTGGTAGAGCGGGTTACCGAGCAAGTACGGCACAGACTCGCACCACTTGGCAAATTTCTCAGCATCACTCGCCGCACCGGTAATAAAGTGCTCATCCACGCCGTTGCTGCGCATCCCACGCCACACATAGTGATCGCTGTGCAGCCAAGCTTCGGCCAAGTTTTGAATGGGGGTGTTGTCTAAGATGTCCTGCGCTTCCAAGTGATTATGATAATCAATAATGGGCATGGGCGCGGCGTAGTTGTGATAGAGGTGCTGAGCGAGTGTCGAGTTGAGGAGAAAATTGTCGTGAATATAGTGATTGTTCATTGAACCAGCCTTAAGTATTGAGCCTTAAGTTATGGCATCCCCCCAGCCGCGTGTGCGAGTGGGGTGAAAGCAACGAAAAGGCCAACCGATCGGCGGCTGGCCTTGGATTCGTCAGTCAGAATCAGTTCTTGTACTCTTCTGGTAGGTCTGCGATGTAGATTGCAGGCACACCTTCAAAGTCACTGGTGAACAGTACGCCATCGTCGTTTGGTGTGAACGATGGGTGTGGGTGAGTGATCTGACGATCACCGTCTAGCACGTCCCAAGAGGTACTGTGCTTAGCCAGTTTCGCAAAGCTCTTATTCTTGGTGTTCATGATGTATAGGAACGGGTCGTTCTCGATGTTGTAGCTTTCTGCGTCTGCCACATCCACCGGCGCATCACAGCCGTCACCCACCATCAAAGAACCGTCGAAGTTACTCATTAGGTGAGAACATGGTGGCATCACCATTACTTCTTCATTCTCAAGCGTTTCTGGGTTCGCTTTGTAGATCACGCGATCCGTTTGACCTTTGAAGTAAGACACGTAAGCCATTGCGCTGCCATCTGGAATCCAGAATTCGTGCGTGCAAGATTCGCCTTCTTCATGCTCTTTGATCTTACGAACGTTTGAGCCATCTTCGTTCACTAGCCACATACGTGCGTCAACCAGATCGTGTGGACCTTCGTGACAGAAGCCAACGGTTGAGTCGTCAAATGGACGGTAGATTGGGTGGCCTAGCCATGCGTTATCTTGGTGAACTACGTCCAACTCACCCGTTTCGATGTCCACTTTGATTAAGCGACAAGTTGGGTTGGTGTGGTAAAACTCAGCGAATTTTTCCCAAGAAGTCAGTGGTTGCCAATCCGCTTTAAGGATCTCAATGCCCACCAACTTAGTGCACTCTGAGTTTGCTACCCAAGTGCCGTAGCCTTTCCACTCTTCATCAACGGTGTAAACGACAGTTTCGTTTAGTGTTTCGAGGTCAACCTTCATCAGGTTGAGTTCGTTTTTCACGTAGAAGAAAGAGCGGTCGTCGTCAGAGATGAAACCGCCGAATGTATTATCGCCCGCACCTTCTGTCAGCTGAGTCGCTTGCTGAGTTTTTAAGTCCAATAGGTAGTAGTTGCGGTTGCCGTCAAAATCGCCAGCAAATAGGAGCTTTGAGCCATCCTTGGTGAAGCATTTCTGGTAGAAGTAGTTACGGTGACAAATCACATCAGTCGGTGTCAGACGCGTTACCTTCACTTGGGTATCGCTATCAACGAAGGTTTCAAAGCCCAGTTGAATCACATTACCTTTGGCCATTTTAAATTCTCCTAAATTCTTAATTGGTATAGCCACCTCCGAGGAGGTGGCCAATCATGATTTAAACGTGATTAGTTGGTTTGCTCAGTGAGCTTTTTTTCATCACCAACCTGAGCACTCTTCTTCAGTGCATAACCCACGGCGAATATAGCGGCCGCACAACAGGCGAACACGAAGCGTCCCCACAGTGGGTTTGGAATCAATACCATCAAGCTCAAGCCACCCGCCATGTAGATAACCAATGTACCTAGCTTGTTGCGCTGCATGCGGTCAACGATGTCTTGACCTTCAGACGCGACCACTTCAGTTTCCACATCGTTGAAGAACTTCTCAGTTTCCGCCAACTGCGTGTCTGTCTCTTCTTTGTAGAACAAGGTGGTTGCCCAGAAGAAGCCCGCGGTTAGGAATAGGTGCGCTGCGATAGTGATCATCGTACGCATCTCAGAGATTTCACGCCCTGTTAGATCCGTCATGCCGAACCAGCCGCCAACCACTTGTGGTGTGAACACGTTGATCACAGACCAAGAGACCAAACCACCGAATACTACGGTTGCCCACGGTGCCCATTTTGGCGTTCTACGGATAATCATACCGAAGAATAGAGGAACAAGAATTGGACCTTGTAGCAAGGTAGACACTTGCATCATTAGGTCAAATAGGCTGAGTTCTTTTAGAGATGTGAAGAACTGCGCCATCATGATAACCATTAGGCCGTTCGCGACACACACTAGCTGACCCGCGCGTAATAGTTCTTTGTCAGACGCTTTACCTTTACGAACGATCGTTGCGTAGAAGCTGCGGACAAAGATACCTGAGTTACGGTTTAGTGCTGAGTCCATTGAAGACATGGTCGCAGCAAATAGACCCGCCATCAGCAGACCAACAGTACCCACAGGCATGATTTCACGAGCAAAGACTAGGTAAACCGCATCGCTGGCTTTCGCGCCAAGTGCTGGGTACTGAGCCGCTGCATCTGGGAACACAATCGCAGTTACCCAAGGTGGGATGAACCAAATCACCGCACCTGCAAGCATCATTGCGCCTGCCATTAACGCCGCTTTGGTTGCGTTGTTTGAGTCTTTTGCGTTTAGGAAACGGTAAGAGTCTTGCATGTTGTTGATACTTTGCAGCTGTTTCACCACAAAGAACAGGAACACACAGATCGTCATCAGTGGGTAGTTCATGTCAGGACCAATGAAGAAGCCTGATGGGAACTCAGTAATGATCTCACCTGGGCCACCGATGTAAACCAGCGCCACGATTGCACACGCAATCGAAATGATCGCGATAACCAAGGTTTGAATGAAGTCCGATGCCACTACGCCCCAAGCACCACTCAATAGAGAGATGATCAGAACCGCAATACCGGTTGCCCAGATAGTGGTGATGATGTCAGCGTCAAATACCGCTGAAGCGAATACGCTCAGACCGTTTAGCCATACACCGCCGTTGATCACACTAAGAGGGATGATAACCCAAGTGAAGAACTGCTCGTTGGTGTTACCAAAACGACGACGAATACCTTCCGTTGGGGTGTCGACACGCATTTGGCGGAAACGCTTAGCAAAGTAGAGGTAAGCCACGACGTACGCCATGATGTTACCGAAGAATACGCCCAGTACCGCAAAACCATCATTGAAGGCTTTACCGGCTGCGCCTGTGAACGTCCAAGCAGAGAACTGCGTCATAAACGCCGTTGCACCTACCATCCACCACAACATTTTACCGCCCCCGCGGAAGTAGTCACTGGTGCTGTTGCTCGCCATCTTTTTGAATAGCAAACTGATCGCCACCATTAGGCCGAAATAGCCCACGATGACAAGATAATCAAATTCCATAGCAGAACCTCGAAATACCGTTTTAATTTAAGTGTATTGTAGTTTTGTATTACGTTTAGTTCCGTGACCAAAATCGAAACATCGGTTCATAAACAAAAAAATCTCGCTAAACATGCTCTAGATCACTAGCCATTCGGCACTAATTGAGTTTTTATTTATCAGTAACGGTTAAAGTGTCATCACTTGATATCAAATGTGAGACAAAAGGGACGCCTTCCACGTAATCCACGTGGCTTAGGCGGTTACCTGCGGTGCCCCAAGGTTGGTAGACACCTTCACGGAAAGAGGCGTTGATGATGGTCATACCATCGTTGGTGCGCGTGTGTGAGCGCATCAGGTTCATCACCATGTTTGACGCCGAAGGGAACTCTTCGTGGCCCTCTGGTTGTGGCATCAGACGCTCTGCGCCTACGATGTCACGAACCATGATGCCTGCGCCTTCCTGGCGGTTAGGTGTTGCGCCCGTCTCTGGGCCTAATTGTTCAAGTTCGATGTCAGCAGTCAGTTCACTCACAATCGCTTGTGGTGTCAACGTCATGGCAACGCACAGGGCAAGAGTCTGTTTTCTCATTTGACTTACCAATATTGAAGCATTGTTTTGATTTATGGTTTCTGGCGCACGCTTTTACTCGTTCTAGAGAGGGGTGAGAAGCAAAAAACCAATAAAATGCATTCTTAGAAACGGCATTTCATTTTTGTACAGACGCCACTTATCAGTGGCCAAAAAGACATAAAAAAAAGCACCCATTCATCTGGGTGCTTATTTGGCTAGATTCGCCGGGAATGGGCAGGCTTAACGGCCCTCCTCTTCCCTTAGCAATCCGTGATTAGTCGATTAGAGACTTCACGTATTCTGCGATTTCTGGCACTTGGCAGTTAGAGAAGAAACACTCTTGGAACTGCGCGCTGCCCACTGCTTGCTTAACAAGATCTTGGTCAATCGCACGTAGAGACTCAACTACGTCTTTACATACTGCTGCTTTCACGTTGTTTAGGATAGCCGCGTTTGCTTGCTGAGGTGCAGCACGCTCGATTGGGTAACCTTCGCCACGCGCGCCAGTGAACGCTTTTTCGAAGATGTAACGAACGTTCAGTTCACCAGCCCAACCAAAGCCTTTTGCGAACGCTAGAGAAATCGCGTTGCCGTTGTTGATTTGGTTGAATAGGAACGCGTCAGATGGCTCTAGGCAGTAACCACAAACAACACCTGGGTGTAGGTTGCTTGCCATTAGTGCGCCTTGACCTGTACCACAACCCGTTACGATGAAATCCACTGCTTTAGAGTTCAGTAGGATGCTCGCTTGGATACCTAGGTGGATGTACGTTAGGTGATGATCGTTTTCGTCAGTCATACCTACGTTGAATACTTCGTGACCTAGACCACCAGCAACCGTGTTTAGCTCAGCAGCAACCATAGCGTTTTTAGGTGCTTGGCTGTTTTCCATAGTTAGTGCAATTTTCATTGGATTCTCCTGCGGCGAACCGCGTAACTAATTTTAAAACTTATACGAAATCTTTGCGCATTGGCGTGAAGTTATCAATCAACACACCCGCTTCTAGACACACACAACCGTGCTCGATGTTTGGCTCTTTGTACATGGTGTCGCCCGCTTCAACGATTTTCTTCTCATCGCCAATAGTGAATTCGAACTTACCAGACAGTACGTAAGTCAACTGCTCATGTGGGTGGTTGTGCATTGAACCAACAGCACCTTTTTCAAAGTGCACTTCAACGGCCATCATGTTGTCACTGTGCGCAAGCACTTTACGTGAGATACCGTCACCTAGGTCTTCTAGTTGGATGTCTTTGTTGTATACGAACATGGGTCTTCTTTCTCTTCGTTATCGACAAGCTTCACTTTCTTTTTCTCTCTGAGCAATTTTGCTGTGGTCATTAAGTTAACGCTGATCAGCGTCATTTCCAGCAGCGTTCCACCCATCGATCCTATGATGAAATTATTGGTCAGCCAGCATAACGCCCCGACCAAAAAACCGATTCTCATCGCCACGCCCTTGAGGACAAACACCGAGAATGTCCCGATGACAGTGCCCAAAATTGGCCAGATGTCCTGTGGCGATTCCATAATATAGAAACCACTGGCCATACTTATGGCGATGAAGATTGCTGCGACTCTTTTCGATGAAACGTAAATAGCGGTGGCCGTTCGAAGCGCTGAAAGCACTGAACTGACCACCGATACTAAAGAGCCAAGCAAGAAAAAATGCAGTAGATGGTTTAAATGAAAAACCAACATCAAAATCTTCAGCTTCTTATCGTCTTTCTGATAAAAGGTACACACCCCTAAGAAAAAGCTTAAGAATCCAAGAATTTGTGCAATCGTGTTTTGTTCCACGCGATCTACTCATTTTTCAGCGCCTAACCAAGGTTAGGCGCTAGATTGCTAATTAGCGAGCTAACCAACCACCGTCTACAGCAACAGTGTAACCGTTGATGTAAGAAGCAGCGTCAGACGCTAGGAATACACATGGGCCAGCAACGTCCTCTGGCGTGCCCCAACGGTCAGCAGGGATACGCTCTAGGATAGCGGCGTTGCGATCTTCATCCGCGCGTAGTGCTGCTGTGTTGTTTGTCGCCATGTAACCCGGTGCGATTGCGTTCACGTTGATGTTGTGACGAGCCCATTCGTTTGCCATTGCGCGAGTGATACCCATAACCGCACTCTTAGATGCAGTGTAAGAAGGTACACGGATGCCGCCTTGGAAAGAAAGCATAGAAGCGATGTTGATGATCTTACCGCCAGTGCCTTGAGCAATAAACTGACGCGCGACTGCTTGAGACATGAAGTAAACCGTTTTCGAGTTGATGTTCATCACGTCATCCCAGTTTTGCTCTGAGAAGTCGATCGCATCTTCACGACGGATGATACCTGCGTTGTTTACTAGGATATCCACTTTACCGAATTCAGTCACAGCGCTGTCGATGATGCTTGGGATATCGTCTTGTTTTAGTAGGTTAGCGCGAACATCTAGGAACGTGTAACCTGCTGCATTCATTTTTTCGATGGTTTCAGTTGGTTCAACGTAGTTAACACCAACAACTTTACAGCCTGCTGCTGCAAGACCTAGTGCCATACCTTGACCAAGGCCAGTGTCACAACCCGTTACGATAGCAACCTTACCTTCTAGGTTAAATGAATTAAGAATCATGTTTATTCCTCAAAAGCTGTCAAATTAACGTTCATTACGATGGCTCGCCATCCTGTGACGCTAATATAGCAATTTTTAAAACCGCATTTCAATTATTTTTAAAACAGACTTTCAAAAAGCATGACCTAGATCGTCTTTTTGTATGACAAATAGCTGCGTGGTTTCAAAATTTTAAAAACGTTTTTTGAAATAATCTGGCGACTCATCGTCTCATAGGTATAATCACCCCTAGACAAATATAACTAGGGTAAAGAGATGGAAAAGAACACCCAACCTGAAGCCGTATCCTCGGTTCTCAAGGTATTTAACATTCTTCAAGCATTGGGCGAGCAAAAGGAAATTGGTGTTTCAGAGCTGTCACAGCGTCTGATGATGTCGAAAGCGACAACGTACCGATTCCTGCAAACCATGAAAACGTTAGGCTATGTGGCACAAGAAGGTGAAGCAGATAAATACTCCCTCACCCTGAAGATGTTTGAGCTCGGCGCGAAATCACTCGAATACGTCGATCTGATTGAACTGGCCGATAAAGAGATGAAGTACATCTCGCAGCAAACCAATGAAGCGCTGCACTTAGGTGCCCTTGACGAAGACGGCATCATCTATATTCACAAAATCGACTCCAACTACAACCTACGCATGCAATCACGCGTCGGTCGTCGTAACCCTCTCTACAGTACTGCGATTGGTAAGGTATTGCTGGCGGAGCGTGATGAGAGCTTCGTACGCGATATTCTGGCGAATGTAGAGTTTGTTAAACACACAGAACGCACACACGAAAACGTTGATCAGCTCTTATCTGAGCTTAAAAAAGTGCGTGAGCTGCATTTTGGTCAAGATAACGAAGAGCAAGAGCCAGGTCTGCGCTGTATCGCTGCGCCAATCTACGACCGTTTCGGCACGGTCATCGCTGGCGTTTCGATTTCGTTCCCGACCATTCGTTTTGATGAAAAGCGCATGTCTTACTACATTGAGCTGCTACACAATGCCGGCCGCAATATTTCTGAGAAGTTGGGTTTTAACGGCTACCCTGTGAAATAGTCCCCGTTACAGACAACAAACAGCGCCCACTCGATTTACACATCCTGTGGGCGTTATTGATCGCAGCGTTCGTCACTACAACACTCGGCACGCAAAAAGCGGATCACCTGATCCAAACATTCATACTCCGCAACGCAATACAAAGTGCGCCCTTCTCGGCGCTGGCTGAGCAATCCCGCCGATGCCAAGCTAGAGATGTGATGAGACAAAGTAGAGCCCGGGACAGACAACCGCTCCTGAATCGCGCCCACCGCCACCCCTTGATAACCCGCCTTAACGATGGTTTTGTATATCGCCAATCGAGTCGGATGGCCCAATTCTTTTAGCGCTTTGGCAACCGATTCCAGTTCCATAATTCACTCCACAGAAAAACATTTCCATTATTGTGGAACTATTGCGTATTTGCAATCGCAAAAAAGGCAGCGAACGCTGCCTTATGACTGAAATCGCGACTAGCACTACAGTGCTCGACTGCGGGTAGGTAAGAAGACCTCACCCAGCATGCAGCGTACGCTGCCGCCACCGATGGATTCGATGGTCGAAACATCAAACGCCAGCACCTTACCGTGGCTAGAGAGTTGCGCCAGTTGCGCGGGCTCAAACGCCTGATAGGCCGATTGCGACATGGCGATCACCTTGTCGCCATTGACGGTTTCAAGCTGAAGAAGGTTGCCACAAAACTGGTTCATCTGTTCCAAGCTGATGGAAATCACCTGTTTGTCTTTTGCCAAGGATTTCAAAACAAAGCGGCGCTCGAACTCAGGGATCACTTCATCACAGATGACGCAAAAGCCTTCACCAATCGCCATCATCACATTGGTGTGATAGATAGGGTTGCCTGACGGCAACGCGGTTTGAAATGACACCACTTTAGGGTAACCAATACGCTCCGCGTAATCCTCCAACACTTCACGATCGCAGCGCTGCGACAATGCCGCATAAATGGTGCGATTGATGTGATCCATCACCATGACACCCGTACTTTCAAGGTGCGCGCCATGCTCAAGGTAGCTCACTAAGCTATCTTGTTGAGTCACGCTTCTTCCCGCAGCTTGCAGCGCCTCGACCAGCGCTTTGGGTCTCACTTCCTGTTGGCGATTTTGGCAAGCCATTGGGAAGGTATAGAGCGTGCCCTCAGCTGTGGTGCTGAACCAGTTATTGGGAAAGACCGCATCTGGCGTCTCAATCTCCGAGGTGAGGTAGTCAAACTCAATCACCTGAACGCCCGCAGCACGCAGCTTCGACACCATAGCGTTAAACTCCGCCATCGCCTTGCGGCGAATCGCGCTCGTTTCAGCCTGAATGACATGCTGAAATTCATTGTCTTTGGCGGTTTGCGCGTTAAAAGCAAACTCTTTCGGTGGCACCATCACAACGCAGTTCGCGTTCTGTGCCTGTAACATGTCGTTATTCGCTAAGGAATTCACTACAGATTGCTGTTCCAACATGATGACCAACTCGCATTTTTCCACTTGATAAAGCCAATTGTAGACATAATGTTAAACAAAAAATCACTGAAATCACGCAGTACAACGAGTGTAAATCAGTAATATTTTCTGAATATAATTTTCAATGCAGCAAATATTACTGCCACCAGCGCAACTCAGAGTTTCAGCATGAATAATATGCACAAATAAGAATATCGCACTGGTTACATTCTGATTACTAACGCGTTACCATTGCGTATCCTTTCATATTGAGCCATTTTTGCCTTTAGGAAACACGCATGTTTAACAAGTTTGAGCAGTGGACACACCCTTTTCCACGTCAAGAGCCCGACCAGCCGCCAATGGGCATTTGGGCCTTTTGCCGCCACTACACCCGAGGCTTTGAAAAGCCACTGCTGCTCATGTCAATTCTGTCAATGATCGTCGCGGTGGTAGAGGTATCGCTGTTTGGTGCAATGGGCAATCTCGTCGACTGGTTGACGCATAGCGACCCTGCGACATTCTGGCAAGAGAACCAAACGCAGTTACTGTTTTACGCGGCGCTGCTTCTCATCATCATGCCGTTGCTGATCTTGGCGCACTCTTTGGTCATCCACCAGTCACTGCTGGGTAACTACCCTATGGCTATCCGCTGGCTAGCTCATCGCTATTTACTCAAACAAAGCCTGACCTTCTATCAAGATGACTTTGCCGGCCGAGTGGCAACCAAAGTCATGCAAACGTCCCTTGCGGTGCGCGAAACCGTGATGAAAACCATGAACGTGTTTGTTTATGTCGCGGTCTATTTTACCTCCATCGTCGTGCTACTCGCTCAGGCAGACTGGCGCTTAATGATCCCGATGCTGATTTGGTTATGCTGCTACGTGGGGATTCAGCTCTATTTTGTACCAAAGCTGAAAGACATCGCGTCACACCAAGCCGATGCGCGTTCCACCATGACAGGACGCATCGTCGACAGTTACACCAATATCGCCACCGTCAAGTTGTTCTCCCACAGTCAGCGGGAAACCGACTACGCCGAAACCGGGATGCGCGGCTTTTTGGATACCGTCTATCACCAAATGCGCTTAGTCACAGGATTCAATGTTGCGGTAGAAATCACCAACTATGTGTTGGTCTTTACTATCAGTACGCTCTCAATCGTACTGTGGATGAACGATGCCGTCAGCGTCGGGGCCATCGCCATCGCCATTGCCCTCGCGCTGCGCATTAACGGTATGTCGATGTGGATCATGTGGGAAGTGGGCGCGCTGTTTGAAAACATGGGCACCGTGGTGGATGGGATGAAAACCCTCTCAAAACCGGTGGATATCCAAGATGCGCCCAACGCCAAAGCGCTCAATGTCACTGATGGCGAAATCAAGTTTGATAACGTGAGCTTTCACTATGGTGATAAAACTAAAGGAGTGATCTCTCACCTTAATCTGACCATAAAACCGGGTGAAAAAGTGGGTCTGGTGGGCCGCTCTGGCGCAGGAAAATCCACCCTAGTGAACCTTCTGCTGCGTTTTCATGATGTCGAAAGTGGCCAAATCACCATTGATGGCCAAGCGATCAATGCGGTAACCCAAGACTCGCTGCGCAGTAACATCGGTATGGTGACGCAAGACACCTCCCTGCTGCATCGCTCTATTCGTGACAACATCGTTTACGGCAACCCTGAAGCCAGCGAGGAAGCGCTGTTACGTGCCACTCAACAGGCGCACGCGCATGAGTTTATTGAAACCCTGAGTGACCCTTTTGGCAATACGGGTTACGACGCGCAAGTCGGTGAGCGAGGGGTGAAACTGTCTGGCGGGCAACGTCAGCGTATCGCTATTTCTCGCGTACTGTTAAAAGACGCGCCATTACTGATTTTAGATGAAGCCACCTCAGCACTCGATTCGGAAGTCGAAGCGGCGATTCAAGAGAGTTTGAATGAGCTGATGGAAGGAAAAACCGTCATCGCTATTGCGCACCGACTCTCGACCATCGCTGCGATGGATCGCCTTATCGTCCTCGACCAAGGTCAAGTCGTCGAGCAAGGCACCCACCAAGAGCTGATCAGTGCCGGAGGGATCTACTCGCAGTTGTGGGCACATCAAACCGGCGGTTTTATTGGCGATAATGAGACGCTTGATGAGGCCTCATCGAAATAACTCGCTCATTGATTCTCTTTGCGAGTTATTCCCTAGCGGACCTTATCTTTTACGAGATTTGTCTTTAACGGGATTTGGATTGCTTATCTTGATACATGCGCTTGTCGGCCAGTTCGACAAGCTCTTGTATCGACAGTTTAGCGTTGGAGCTGGCAGAGGTAATGCCCACGCTAAACTCTATTGCATAGGCATGACCGCTGCGTTGATTGTACGCCTCTATTGCCTGCTTAAACCGCTCTATCACCACAGCCGCAACCGGCTCTGACGCGCCAGACATCAACACAACAAACTCATCACCGCCAATACGAGCAAACACATCGGACTCACGAAAGGAGTCTCGCATCGTCGCAGCAAACGCTTTGAGTAGCGCATCCCCGGCACTGTGACCGTGGGTATCGTTGATGTGCTTAAAGTTATCGAGATCAAAATAGGCCAAGGAGAGGGGTAACTGCGCCGCGCGGCAGTAATCGACCGACTTTGCGCCCAAGGCGAAAAATCCGCGCCGGTTTGAGATCAGCGTTAGAGGGTCTAGAGTCGCGGTTAAACTGTTCGACAGCTCCTGCTCGGCAATTTTGGCCAAATCCAGCAAGTCGTTGATCTCATCCGGTAAGAAGTGTCTCGGTTTGGTGTCGATAATGCACAGAGTACCGAGCTTGGTGCCATCGTGATACACCAAGGGCACGCCAGCATAAAAGCGAATATGGGGCGCACCGGAGACCAAAGGATTATCAGCGAATCGCTCATCTTGCGTGGCATCTTCAATCACGAACGGGGCATCGCCCAAAATCGCATGACCACAAAAAGAGACATCACGCCCGGTTTCTTTCGCCTCCAAGCCAAAACAAGATTTGAACCATTGACGGTTCACATCCACCAAGCTGACCAAGGCCATTGGCACGTCAAAAAACCGCTTCGCAAGGCGAGCCACGCGGTCAAAACGCTCCTCCGGTTCCGTGTCGAGAATCTGAAGCTGGTGAAGGCTTTGGATGCGTTGCTGCTCATCGGGTGGTAAATCAGGCGCTTTCATCTCTGTCTCGTGTCTTATTGATAAATGAGTAAGGTACCTTAAAGAATAGCACCGAAAGTTCGCCTTGCTTGCTCCGCGACAAACCCGTGGTTCCCCCAAGCAAAATACTAGCGCTTGACATGGCCCAAGGTGAGCTTCTCTTGCCATCTAAGTGGCACAGTTAACCGCGGCACCAGCATGTAAATCAACGCTGCCACCGCCACAGATCCAACAAGGTCAATGGGTCGATGCATACCAAGCCACAGTCGGCTGTACGCGACCGCTAGCGCCCAAATCAACACACCGGCAGCCAGGCCATAGTGCTTACGCTCAGCAAACAGGCCGCCAAAAAAGGCCACGCATACCGCGACAAACAACGTATGGCCGGAAGGAAAAGAGTAATCTTTCTCGCCATGCCAATGGCGCGTACGCCAATCACTCACCCGAGTATCCAGGGCATCAATCACCTGATCTTTTTGCTCGGCATCGAGCTTATAAAAGTGCGCGGGCTGGGGAATCAACAGCTGATGACTTAACAGTTCCGTGTAAGGACGCGGGCTTTCTGTCGCGAGCTTCAAGCCACTTTTGGCAAAAAAGGCAAACACCAGCACCAGCGCCAGTTGCGCCGCTTTTCCTATCAGCAACACACCAAGCTGACGACGAGGTGAAACGCTTGGACGAGGTGGAACGCTTGAGTAATCCGTGGTCAAAAGAGAACGATGAGAAAAAGAATAACGAGAAGAAGCCGAACGAATGACCCAAAGAGCCAGAGCCACCAGCAAAGCGAGAGTAACGAGAAAGCCTTGCGATCCCGCGGAGTAAGTCAACCATGTCATCCCTTGCCCGATGGGGTCTGAGACGTCACTCAGCAGATCCACTGAGCTAAACATCAGGCTCATCAGCGCAATGGCACCCGACAGCACCATCAGCAGCCCTAACCCTTTTTGCTTCTCACTAACTCTATGTTTCACACTCGCCTCTCACCTCAACTCTCGAGAGATGATCTTAGGCGTGTGGCGTTAATGATTTTATCAACCGCGTGTCAATTCGCTGCAAGTTCGCATCATGCCAAATTATCGGTGTTCAACAGCTGATAAGGACAAGAATATAACTAAGACCATCGGGTCATAGGCACCACGTTTCCACGCTCTCTGAGGTACGCTTCTGGAGCAAGCAATTTGGCTAGCGCCTCTGCATTAACCGGTTTAGTGAGATAGAAACCTTGGCCGATCGCGCAGCCCATTTTGAGTAGATCCCGCTGATGGGCAGCGGTTTCAACGCCCTCAGCAACCACAGAAACACCAAGCTCGTTGCCAAGCGAGATAATGTTTTTCAGTAATACCGACGAGGTGGCATTATTGGCATAATCGATAACAAAACTGCGATCGATTTTGAGCGTTTGAAACTCAAAATCTTTCAAGTAAGAGAGTGATGAAAATCCGGTACCGAAATCGTCCAATGCCACGCGCACACCCAGTTGCTGCAACTCTTTGAAAATTACCTGCGCGAGTTCGGTATTCTCAATCATCACGGTCTCGGTGATTTCCACCTCTAAGTAACGTGTCGGAACGCCGGACTGAACAATGACCTTTTTCAAACTGTCAAAAAAGCCCGGATGCTTTAAGCTCTTCGCGGAAATATTCACCCCCACCACCCCAGTTTCGACGCCGTCATCTAACCACTTTCTCTTGGCTTGCAGCGCTTTTCGCATCACCAACAAATCAAGCAGGCGAATCAAACCGGTGGATTCGGCTACGGGAATAAAATCATTGGGGTACAACCGCCCTTTGGTGGGATGGTTCCAACGCACTAAGGCTTCAACGCCGACCACTTTCTCATCGTTCAACTGCCACTTGGGCAGAAAGTGCAGCTCGAATTCATCACGCTCAATCGCTTTATTGAGATCGCTCTCGGTCTCTTTTTGCGACATCGCAATGCGGTTGAGCTCTTTGGAGTAAAACTGAAAATTGTTTTTGCCCATCGCTTTGGCGTGATACATGGCGTTGTCCGCGTAGCGTAGCAGGCTATCTTGCGTCGCACTGTCTTCCGGATAGAGCGAAATACCAATACTGGCGGACACATTCACCGCCACACCCTCTATATGAAACGGCTGCTGCAAGGTATCTATCAACTTCGAGGCGATACGGTTGGCAACACTGATTGCGCTATTGACGCTGTTTAAGTGACTCAGCACCACCACAAACTCATCGCCACTGAAGCGCGCCGACAAGTCGGTGATGCGAATGCTGCTCTCAATCCGCTTTGCGACTTGCTCAAGCAAGCGGTCGCCCATCTCATGCCCATAGAGATCGTTGACGTCTTTAAAATGATCTAAATCGATGAACAGTAAAGCAAACGGCTTTTTCGAGCGGTCCGCGTTGAGGATGGATTGGCCTAGTCGGTCTAAAAACAGTGCTCGGTTTGGCAACCCAGTTAAAGGGTCGAAGTAAGCTCGGTTGTGCAGTTGCTCATTTTTCTCCTCTATTGCGGCTTTGGCTTGCGTGAGAGAGTGGAGCAATTGATCGCGGTTTTTCTCATAGCGGTGCTGCAATCGTATCGAGTAGGCAGCAATCACAATCACCGCAATAATCAGGGTGATGCTGGTTTGCGTGTAATTGGAAATCCCAGATTCATAACTGGCTTTGATCACGCGCTGGATCTCATCCGCTTGGCTGGCAAACTCCAAAAATTGCTCGTCGCGTCCGGCGCTTAAAAACGCATCCGCTCGCTGCGCCTGAATTTTTTGGTAGGTGGATTCCACATGAAGGCGAAATTGCGCCAGCGTTTTGCGAAGCTCAACCAGACGCTCACGTAATTCGGTGTCCGTGACTGGCTCATAATTGCCCATGATGCTCTCGCCGCCTTCAAGCAGCGCGACCACATGCCAATCAGCGATTTCTAAGTAGTACCACACTTCCTGAATCGACTGAGCGGTATCGCCCGACATGATCTCATCAAACCAAAGATAGGCCAGCGTGCCGTTGACTTTAATTTCAGCGGCCGCTTCCGCAAGCGGGGACTTTTTCACTAACAGGTGGGTCGCTTGGGTCACCAGCGCCGACGTAAACGTGATCACCAACAAGGCGAGAATGGAAGTAAAAATGAATTTGCGCTTCATAGCATCACACGAACGTTTACCCACGTATTTTGCGGGCAGGAATAAAAACATAGGCGAGTCAGCCTAGTGAAGAAATGTTACATCCCCATGAAAATATTCAGCGTAGTTATTATTAATGAGTGATTGATGAATCTTTAGTGACAGTTCACGTGAAGATATTGAGCTCAAAAGTGCTAGCTCGTATAGTCGCGGTATGTTGATTCTTCCTTTGTGCTCAACCATGACTTTTCGATTGCGTTCGACTGTTCTTGCTTCTGTATGCCTAGCGCTGATGAGTACCACGGCACACGGGAAAGATCTGATCAAAATTGAAGGGTCGAGTACCGTTTACCCGATTACCCAAGCCGTCGCCGATCACTTTATGCGTGCCGAGCGGCACAACACCCAAGTGGTGGTGGGCATCACTGGCACAGGTGGCGGATTTCGTAAGTTTTGCCGAGGCCGCACGGATATTTCTAACGCCTCTCGCCCGATTAAAGAGAAAGAGCGAGCGCTGTGTGAGATCAACCACATCGACTATATTGAGCTCCCTGTCGCACTCGATGCAATAACCGTGGTGGTGAACAAAGAAAATCAGTGGATCGATGCGCTCTCTCTTGATGAACTGAAAACACTCTGGGAAAGCACCGCTGAACGCACGATAACTCACTGGCAGCAAGTCAATCCGCACTTCCCTGATCGCCCCATCGTCCTGCACGGCCCTGGATCAGACTCAGGCACTTATGACTATTTTGTTGAGGTGGTGCTGGATGGCAAAGCGAGTCGACAAGACTACACCGCAAATGAAGACGATGAAGCCTTAGTCGCCGAAGTGGCCGCCGATCCCAACGCCATGGCGTTTATCGGCTTTGCCTACTATTTGCAAAATCAAGACAAGTTGAAAGCGATCGCCATCTCTCCCTCAGGCGCCAACGCCGTCAAACCCAGTGTCGAGAACGTAATTATGGGGCGATATACCGCACTTTCCCGCCCTCTGTTTATTTACGTGAACAAACAGGCGCTAGAGAAACGGCCATCATTGAAACGCTTTGTCGATAGTTATATCGACAGAGACAACATCAACAAAGTCGTCTCCCATTCTGGCTACATTCCTCTCTCCAACGATCGCTATGACGCGGCGCGTTTTATTCTCAACTCTAGCCGCTCTGGCTCGGTCTCGATGCCCAAATAAGGGCCCTTATGTTGTGACTGCACACCATCGCGATTAACGCACATTTTGGTGGCCAGAGAAAAAGTGGTGCACAGGCCCATGTCCTTGACCAACAGAGAGTTCGTCGGCATGCGCAATGGCTTGTGAGATGTATTGCTTAGCCAAATGGACCGCTTTGTGCAGCCGATACCCTTGGGCAAGATAGGACGCAATGGCCGATGACAACGTACAGCCCGTACCATGAGTATTATGAGTGGCGACTCGCTTAGCGCGAATCAATTCACTGCCACTCCTTTCAATCAGCAAATCGTTGCTGCTTTCGCCCTCTAAATGCCCGCCCTTAAGAAGCACTGTTTTGGCGCCCAAGGCGCGCAGGGCGTCAATCATCGATCCCATCTCTTCTTCCGATGTCGGCGTTGCTCGCCCAGTCAGCGCCGCCGCCTCGGGTAAGTTTGGTGTGATCATATCGGCAAGCGGTAGCAGGTCTTTCTTGAGCGCACCCACCGCACTGGCGTGCAGTAAGCTGTCACCACTGGTGGCCACCATTACCGGGTCCACCACTAGAAACTTGGGCTGATACGCCGACAAACTTTGTGCCACGACACGGATGATTTCAGCGTCAGCCAACATGCCAACCTTCACCGCCACGACATTGAGATCGCTCAATACCGCATCGAGCTGCGCTTGAACATGGTCGATAGGGATAGGATGAATGGCGTGAACGCCACAGGTATTTTGCGCGGTAATTGCCGTAATAACGGAGCAGGCGTAACTGCCTGTTGCACTGATCGCTTTGATGTCGGCTTGGATGCCCGCGCCGCCGCCACTGTCGGAGCCAGCGATGGTTAGGACAATCGGAGTTTGAGGGTCATAAAATGCGGTTTGGTTCATCGGTGTTCCTCACGCACGCGCCAGGAACTGTGTGCAGAGCGCGTTGGCCAAGCACAACACATAACGGGCGAGATTGTGGCGACCCCACGACACCGCGTTATGAATAGTTCCCTACGTCAGTGCTAACTGAATCAGGTTCAACGGGTCTCGCGATGCGATCTCAGCCCTCCTTCTATGCTTCTACGACAGGCTCGTTAATCAAGCTATCGTTATGACTCGAGCAGAAGGAACGCTCCCCGACTATGTCGCCAACCTTAACCCTGTGATAGCGCAGATGCAACCTATTCAGATCACTTAAATAACCCGAGTGAATCGAGGAGTGGGCGATACGAACGCGACGTTTGGCACACAGAACATTATCGTTTACTCTTAATTTTATAAATTTTCGTTATTGATTTGACGGTTATGCTCAATCCACTCTGGCTCAAAACGTTTCAAACCTTGGTCGAGACCGGCCACTTTACTCATACCGCAGAAAAGCTGTTCATGACTCAGCCCGGTGTCAGCCAGCACATCAAAAAGCTCGAACAGGCTTGCGGCTACCCACTGATTGCGCGTCACAACAAGAGCTTTGAAGTAACGGAACAAGGCAGACAGGTCTATCAGTACGCAAAGCAGCGCGCCAAACAAGAAACAGACCTGATTGCTTCGTTATCTCAGGACGACGCGCATCGCGGTGAGGTGTCGGTCTCTTGCTCTGGCGCGTTGGCGCAGCTTATCTACCCGCATCTGCTCGATTTACAGTGTGAATTTGCACAACTGGTCGTCAAGCTGGAAGTCGCCCCCAACCGTAAGATCATCGACGATTTGGCTGAGGGGCGCGCCGATTTGGGCCTTGTCACTCACATCCCGCTCGACCCGAGAATCGAAGCGCAAGAGATAGGTCAAGAAACCATGTGTTTGATTGTGCCGGCAAACGTCGACGAGCCTATTACCCCTGAACTTCTCCTTGAGATCGGTTTAATTCGCCACCCCGACGCGGAGCACTATCTCTCGCTCTACTTTTCGCAGTGTGGCGACAAAGCGCTGGCGGGGATTGATATTCGCGCCCTGCGCACCTCGGGCTACATCAACCAACTCAGCCAAATTCTTCTGCCAGTTGCCAAAGGGCTCGGTTTTACGGTGCTGCCACACAGCGCATTCAGCTCTTTCACTTTGCGCGATCAACTTGCTGTGCATCAGCCAAAGAAAGCCGTCGTCGAGACCCTGTATTTGGTGAGCAAAAAACAAAGAGCGTGGCCAGCCCGTTTTCATACGGTGGTGGATAAGTTGACGGACGTGATCTCGCTATAACCCAACGCACTGCCATAGCCAAAATTTTCGATAGGCTTGAAACGCAAAATGGAGCCCAAGGCTCCATTTTTGCTGCTGCTTCAACGCTCATTATCGTCGTTATTTGAGGTCATGCCTCTAAGACGTCTTCGCCAGCGAGTTCAGAAATAATCAGTAGATCGGACTCATCCAGTTTAAGCCCCAGCATAGGGAGACCATGCTGAGCACTCCAACAACATAAGAAGACCACACAACCTAATGCTACCCAAAGTAGTGATACCATAGCCTAACCTCCTCCTCAGTTATCATCACCGTACTTAATAACCTAAAGGTGCCACTTCTCTCATCAGAAGGCGCTCAGATAGACTTTATTCTTTTTACGTTGGGGCGTCTGCGCCAATAGAAATGGGGTAGATTCGCCGGGTCAATCGCTCAATGTCGTATTGTTATCTGGAGTTTATTCGGATTAGAACACCTTAAGGTTATGCTGAGTACTCTTTCAATATAGGGATTGCGATTGTGAAGCGCAACACTCTTTGCGGTGAACACACGAAACCTTGACGTTTTTTATGCGAGCGATCGCATAAATATGCCAATGTGGATATCGGCAATAAAAAATGGGCGCTCGTGGCGCCCATCTTGATGCGAATGATTGTTGATGCAAACAGTGAGACAGCTTAAGCGCCAATAACGCCGCCATCTTCACGGGTAATGGCAACGATGGTGGAGCGAGGCTTGCTGTCACCACCACCAGGGTAGTGAGAAGGCGCACCTTTCTCGCCCGGATGCTGAACACCCACAAACATGGTTTTGTAGTCGGCGGAGAAGGTCAGCCCCGTGATCTCACAAGCAATTGGCCCTGTCAAGAAACGTCGCACTTCACCAGTATTAGGATCGCCGCACAACATTTGGTTGTTCCCTTGACCTGCAAAATCGCCCTGATTTGAGTAGTTTCCGTCCGTTTGAATCCACAAACGACCGGCTTTATCAAAGCCGATACCATCCGGGCTATTAAACATGTTGTCGGCGTTGATGTTGTCACTACCCGCGTAGAGCGAATCTTTGTGCACCGTTGGGTTGCCAGCAATCAGGTACAAATCCCAATCAAACTCTGCTTGGGTGTGATCGCCCGAGGTCGGTACCCAGCGAACAATTTGTCCGTAGTGGTTCTCAGCGCGAGGGTTAGGACCACCGACAGGTTGGCCCTCTTTTACGCCGCGGTTTTTGTTATTGGTGAGGGTACAGAACACGTGTTGGTTGTCTGGGTGCACCGCCACCCACTCTGGGCGATCCATCGTAGTCGCGCCAACTTGAGTCGCAGCGCGACGTGCAAAAATCATCACCTCGGCTTGATCGTTAAAACCGTTCTCTTTAGTCAGACCATTTTTGCCATAAGTCAGTTCAATCCACTGCCCCTTGCCTTTCAACTCGTTGTCGTCCATCTCGAACTTGGCGACATACAAGGTGCCCTCTTCAAGCAAGTTGCGATTGGCAGCATCATTGCCCGGTTGGTAGCGATCGCGAGAGACAAATTTGTAAATGTGCTCCCCACGCTCATCATCACCTAGGTACACCACGACATGACCATCATCGTTGATCAACAGTGCCGCATTCTCGTGCTTAAATCGCCCGAGTGCAGTGCGCTTAAGCGGCGTCGACGTCGGATCGTTTGGATCGATCTCCACAACCCAACCAAAACGGTGTGGCTCATTCGGATGCTTAGCGACATCGAAACGCTCATCGGTGTCATGCCACTGGTAACTGCTCTTCGCTGCTTTGATTCCGTAACGTTTATGATCGTCGCTCAACTCTGCCGTCGTACTGGTGCCAAAATAGCCGTGGAAGTTCTCTTCACAGGTTAAGTATGTGCCCCAAGGCGTTTGACCGTTGGCGCAGTTATTAAAGGTGCCGAGTGGCGCTAAGCCTGAAGGATCCAATTTGGTTTTCATCAACGCATGACCCGCCGCTGGGCCTGTCAGGCGCATTTCTGTGTTAGCGGTAATACGGCGGTTGCGTTTCCCTGCTTTATCCACTTTCCACTCTCCGCCGGATTTGACGATTTCGAACACCGTCACACCGTGTGCCGCTTGCGCTTTTAATACGTCGTCCGCCGTCATCGCTTTACCGCCATGTTCGAACAAGTATTCGTAATTGGTGTATTCGTTGTTCACCGCAATAACAGCGCGATCGTCACTGATAGGGAATAGGCTCATCCCGTCGGTGTTGTCACCAAACTGACGCGCCTGCGCGGCTGAATCTTGCTTACCGCTTTGATCAAACTCTGGCGCATCAGCAAAAATAGGATCACCCCAAGAGAGAAGCGGCGTGGCTTTATAACCTTTAGGTACGATGATCGCATCTTTTGTCGAGGCTGGCACTGCTTCGAAGTTGAGCAAACGACTATCACTTGATGCCGCTATCGCTTTCGCGATCGGGTTGAGGGAAAGAAACGCCCCTGCACTGACGGCAGCGGTTCCGGCTAAGAAACGACGACGAGATAGTCGCGCTTCGATCATCTGGCTGAATTGTGAATCCTGTTCATCACGATCCCACATTGCTGACTCCTTGCTGAGTTATCATTATATAAGCGAGCAAATGTTAGGCGAGTAAGGTTACACATCAGTTAAGGTTTTGTTTAACAAATACAAAGTAAAGATGATGCTTTTACTTCGATTACATGACAAGACCAATAAATGGCGATCTCAGTCACATGTAAATTAGAAATTACGCCAATTTCGCGAAAAATTTGTGATCAAAACACTGGTGTTTCGCGCATTTCGCCGCTAAATTGAAATTGTTCATGAGGAACTAGATTCACATCTGCTCAATGAAGAGCATGGTATTTAACGTGAGGGATTATCATGAAGAAAATGAGAAAAGCACAATTGCATCGTGTTCGTATTCAATACTGGAAAGATTCGAACAAAAACACGAACAGCAAACCTCAATAACTGTGCAACCCCAACAAAGCTGGCTTAACCGCCAGCTTTAGTAGTTTTATAGGCCCCCGTTTTTCACCCACTTGAGCATTACGCTGCTCTATGATGACT
Source organism: Vibrio sp. R10-SG3-ISO3 (assembly GCF_059834225.1). Lineage (NCBI taxonomy): Bacteria > Pseudomonadati > Pseudomonadota > Gammaproteobacteria > Vibrionales > Vibrionaceae > Vibrio > Vibrio sp. R10-SG3-ISO3. Next base: position 101,278 of record NZ_JCBDHE010000034.1, read on the forward strand.
GGGAAACAGTGACGCCAAGCCATTCACCACACCCAATGTCTCTTTCGAATAAATGTGCTTGTCTTTGTAACCGACAAATTGCACTAAGCGCACCTTGCCTGAAAGCAGAACTTGGCGTAACACTCGATTGACCATCTGCACTTCGATCAACGTATCGGATTCCAACCGCGTCACGGGCTGTAAGCTGGCGAGATCAATATTGATCACCACGTCATCACAATGTGACAAGTAGTGGCTCAACTGCTGCTTCACAGTAAAACGAGAGCGAAAGTGGCACTCGTTGACGGACAACCAATCACAGCCGAGATCTTCTGCATAATCAAGCAGCTTCGGATCTTGATTGTCCGAATCCACGCCAAGGCAGAACAAGCGGCTTTGCTGACTGCGCTGCAAGACAAAATGAAACAGCGAGCCTTTCTCAGGCTCTAGAGTCGGTTTGATATCCAAGCTGCGGCTGATATGGATAAACCCCAACTCTCTGCCTTGACTCGCCACCATCGGCAGCGCATGCAGTAAGCTTTCACCGTCATTGGCAAAGAGCACAGGTAAACTGGCCGACTCCATCAACGCAGCAACGGTATCAAGCAAGTGATGTTTGGCCGCTTGTTGGAGATTGAAATGACCGCCATAGCCAATATTGGTCGAGACTTTGTCCGCCAGCCAATCGTAGAGCTCTTCCAAGCTCTGGTTGGCCATATCAAACTCCACTTGGCTCATCGGTTTGATCTGTTCACTGACACTGAGCAAGGTGAGTTTGTCGCAACAGAGCCCAGTAATACTGTGTAGCTTGCGCCGTTGAAATAGCCTAAACATATCCTTTACCTTTCAGGAGGCAGAGCTCTCGCTGCCTGCAATACATGAAGTACAATTTTTTGCTCGTTCATCTCAACGCGATGAGCCGGTGCCATTACCGACACAGCGCCAACAAGTTTGCTACCCTTTAACACCGGCGCGCTGATACCAGACACCCCGGGATCAATTTCAGAGGTACTGACCGCGTACCCCTGGGTTCGAATCGCGTCCAATTTGGTCTGCCAAGCGTCCCATTGCGACTCTTGGCCAAAGTAACGCAAGATTTTCTCGCAGCGCGCACTCGGCATATACGCCAACATCACTTTCGATGAAGCGCCATGCAGCAGCGGCTGACTCTGCCCTTCGACATAACTGCACCTAAGCGCTTGCATGCTCTCTTTTCGGCTGACGCACAGTGCACGATAACCAACAGGCACCATGTAAGCCGCCATTTCGCCCGTCTGCTTTTGTAAGCGTCTGAGCACCGCGGACACTGACTCCAGCTCACTTTGACTCGATTGGTAACTGCGCATCAACATCAAAGCCGCCGGACCGATGATCAAGGTTTTGTCGTGCGTACTCTCTTCAATCAGGTTCCACTCTTTCAACATTTTGAGGTGGCGATACAAACTGCTCAGTGGTGTCCCGAGCTGATGACTTAAGATTTTGGCGGTCACCGGCTCGTCGTTGACCGCTACCTGCATGAGCAGTTGTAAGATTTTCTCGTTCACTTGGCCGCTGCCGTTTTTCATGGTCAATTCTTTTCTAACTGGGTCATAGAGTGAGTTCAAATTATATTCTTATAAGGCGAGAATAGTGAGCACAAAGAGCACCTACATTTTCACTGAGTGATAAAAAGCACGCCCTACGCAACCCATTCAAACCATCAATATAACTTTACTTAACGGTAAAGTTAAAATAATCTATGTTGCATAATCATCTCGAGCCGCCCAGCGGCCATCTCGTTTTGGGATCAACGACCACAAGGTTTAGGGATAACATGAAGCCTCTAGCACTCACCCTCAGCGTTCTGTTTGGCGCGGCGGCCACTCTCAGTGTCACCTGCCAACTGTCTAACGCCAGCGAACGTTATCAATCCAACGCGTATCAAGTTCAGTTGCCGATAGAGAAGCAAGCGATCCGGCTCGAGAAGCTCTCCGGTGAATTCCAAGCGTCTGAATACACGAAGATTCTGTCGGATCAGGAAGGCAAAATTACCAATGTCTTGGTCAACGATGGTGCGGTGGTTAAAAAAGGCACGCCGCTGTTTGAATTTAATACCACCTTCGCTCGTTTAGCGGTTCAAGCCGCCCAAGAGGAATACCAACGCGCGCTCGACAATATCCTTGATTTAACGAAATCCGGCGTGACGCGCGGTGAACGACTCGACGGCGCTCGGCAAGCCATTGACGCGACGAGAAAGAATCTGCTTGTCGCCCAAGAAGCGCTCGTCGATACCACCATCGTCGCGCCCTTTTCAGGTAAAGTGGGGCAAATTCTGGTCAGTGCCGGGAACTTCGTCACCAAAGGTCAGGAGTTAACAGAGTTGATCGCCGTCTCTGATGTGGAGCTCCATTTCAGTGCGCCGAATGACGTGCTCTACCCCTACCTAACGACACTGAGTGATCCCGCAGCGCAAACGCCACCGACAGTGTCGGTAAAAAATGCCCACGGCCAATTTATTGATGGCACGCTCAGTTTTGTCGACAGCAAAACCACCGAACAGGCCCAGACACTCTCCGCCTATGCGACCTTTACTAATTCTGATAATCAGTTACTGGTGGGAAGTAAAACCGAGCTCTACCTTAACGCCATAGAACGCCAGGCGACCCTGTTTGTCCCTAAACAGGCGGTGCATACCAAAGAGACCCAAAGCTTTGTCTATGTCCTTGATGGTGATAAGAAAGTGCTAGAAGTGCCGGTCGCGCCGCTGATGGTCAAATCTGAGATCGAGGGCTATCTCGCGGTCACCGGGTTAGAGGCCAACCAGTTTGTCGTCAACGATCCTTACGCGTATGAGCTGGTCGGGCGCAAGATTGAGCCCATTGTGAATCTGGTTGAAGGGCTAAACCAAATCCTTAGCCGCGGATAATCTCGGCAATAGAGTGTCGCAATGTTGAGTCAGCTCTCAACTCTCAGCGACGGGCATACTGGTAGGACCATGCTTATGGTAGCGTTAACACAATGACCACATGGAAGAAATTAGAACACTGCTCTGACCTTTGTATGGATAAAAGAAGTCAACGAAGCGAAAAAACTCGGCAGAATATTATTCAGGCAGCAATGGAGTGCTACCAGGATTTTGGTGTGCAAGGCGCCTCGCTTGAAGCTGTCGCCAAATGCGCAGGCACGTCAAAGCCCACCATCTATGCCCATTACGGCTCGAAAGAGAAGCTCTATCAGAATGTCGTCGAACACATTTTGCACCAAGAGCAAGAGACGCAAAAACTGCCGCCATTTGATCCGACCCGTAGCATTAAATCTCAGCTGTTTGATATTTTCGATCAGCAGTTGGATTTTGTCTTAAGCTGCGAGCGCCGCCGCCTGCTGGTGGCCATCACGATTGAAGCCATGTGTCATGGCAGTTGTCATCTCAACGATCTTGAACAGATCAAAACTTGTCCAATGGAGCATTGGCTGAGCGACGCCATGGCACACAACACACTGCCGCAGCAAAACGCGCGAGAACTGGCGACGAATCTGCTGGCATTAGTGAAAGGTCGCACCTTCTACCCCACATTTCTTGGTATGAATGACGATAATATCGAGCAGCGCCGGGCCAACCTTCACTCCGCGTTGGATTTCTTCCTCCAGACGCAACAAGCACAATAAGAGGCGCAGCAGCGCCCCTTGTTGCTATGTTTATGTGTTTCTGTGTTTATGCGCTTCTCAGTCGCTCAATCTTCTAAGCGATCCGTCCTAAGGATGCCCAATACTACGGCATCCTGCTGACTTCATCACTCTTGGGCCAAGAGCGCCTGCCCATTGGTTTTGATGACCTCTTGATACCAATAGAAGCTCTTTTTGCGCAGGCGCGTCAAGGTACCCGAGCCGTCATCGTGGCGATCGACATAGATATAGCCATAGCGCTTGCTCATCTCTGCAGTAGAGTTCGCGACTAAGTCAATTGGCCCCCAGCTGGTAAAGCCCATTAGCTCGACGCCATCTAATATCGCCTCATGCGCTTGCACCAAATGATCACGTAGATACGCGATACGGTAGTCGTCGATCACCTCACCTTCGTCAGTCACGGTATCACGCGCACCGAGACCATTCTCAACGATAAACAGTGGCTTTTGGTAGCGATCGTGGAGGAAGTTGAGCAGAATGCGCAATCCTTTAGGGTCAATCAACCAGCCCCACTGACTCTTTTCCAGATACGGATTTGGGACACTGTCGACGATATTACCCACCTCTTTTTGTTTCGGATCAGCACTCGCACACCCACTGGCGTAATAACTGAAAGAAATAAAGTCGACACTCGCCGCCGCTAGGGTTTCGATGTCCCCCGCTTCCATCTCGATGGTGATTCCGTTATCACGGAAATAACGCAACATATAACCTGGGTACTTGCCGCGAGTCTGCACATCGCCAAAGAAGAGCCACTTATTGTTCTCATCCATCGCCGCCAAAACGTCATCAGGATTACAGGTGTAAGGGTAGTTAATCGCGCCGAGCAGCATGTTGCCGATTTTCGCGTCAGGGATGATGTCGTGACAGAGCTGCACAGCTTTGGCGTTGGCCACCAGCTGATGGTGGATCGCTTGGTAGATCGCCTGTTCGCTCGCGTCTTCTTGGAGTCCAACCCCAGTAAACGGCGCATGCAACGACATATTGATTTCATTAAAGGTAAGCCAAAGCTTCACTTTCTCCTTATAGCGCGTAAATACGCTGCGCGCATAGCGCTCAAAGAAGGTAATCACTTCTCGGCTACCCCAACCGCCGTAATTTTCCACTAGGGCGTAAGGCATTTCGTAGTGTGAAAGCGTGACAAACGGTGTCATCCCGTGGGCGGCCAATTCGTCAAATAGTCGGTCATAGTAGGCGAGCCCTTCTTCACACGGCTCGGTTTCATCGCCTTGCGGAAAGATACGCGTCCAAGCAATGGATAGACGAAGGCAGTTGAACCCCATCTCCTCAAACAAAGCGATGTCTTCTGGATAACGATGATAAAAATCGATGGCAAGATCTTTGATCCCCTCAGTACGCGCTTCGCGGGTCTGATGTGGGTTTAAGATCCCTTTTGGCAGCATGTCAGCGGTGGAAAGCCCTTTGCCACCAGTGAGGTAAGCGCCCTCTACCTGGTTAGCCGCAATGGCTCCGCCCCAAAGAAAATCGGATGGAAAAGTCATAGTTCATTCTCTTTATTTATGATTTTGACTTGAGTGTACTCGAACCATTAGACACTAAATAAGGTTAGATATTTATCAGGATATTTCCCATTTTTAGGCCAGAGCGCAGCGACAAAAATCGGCAAAATCTGAATGATAGCTCGGTATTTTCAAGCCATTACGAGACCTATCCGACACATCTTTTTCCACAGAAATACTATGCTTATAGAGTAAACAATGACGTAAGAGGGCGTGGTTATGAAATACAAACATATCCTAGTTGCACTAGAGCTGTCTGAAGAGAGTAACGTTCTCATTGAACGCGCCGCGTCTCTCGCTGAGATAGTGGGTGCACAAGTCTCGTTCATCCATATCGATGGCACACATGGGGAAATCTACCCTGATTTGGTCGATATTCAAGCCGATCCTAGCCGTCGACCTTTGAACGAAAACAACAACCAATGGCTAGAGAAGTTTCAAACCGATTCACCTGTCCCGATCAAGCACTTCCTTGTCGGTACCGGCGATCTCAGTGAGAAATTAACGTACACCATTAAAGAACACGGCTTTGATCTGTTGATTTGTGGCCACCATCAGGACTTTTGGAGCAAAATTGTTTCCTACTCCCGCCACCTCATCAATAAGTCACCGATTGATATCCTCGTCGTGCCAATCACAAGCTAACTGAGATAGCCGCCCTAGGCGGCTATCTTTTTTACAGCTCGGTCAAACGACGAATAACGCGATCGGGCTCAACTCCCCACGGATCAAAAGGCACATCCACGCTGCGCTGCAACCAGACGGTTTTAATACCGGCTGATTGCGCACCCAGCACGTCAAACGGATTGCTCGAGACTAAATAGGTGTCGTTGTCTTGGGTGACCGACAGAAGATGCTGATAGACAGATGGGTTGGGCTTAAAGGTTTTGACCTTTTCACAGCTGATTATCTGCGCAAACTCGTCCCGAATGCCCGCGCGGCGCAGCAACGTCTCAACACTGTGTTGTTCACCATTAGAAAAAGCGACCAGCCGATGCCCTTTCGCTACCAGTGAGGCTAGGCTCTCTTTGACATCATCAAAACAGGGTAAGCGAAGATAGAGGTCGAGAAGCTGCGCTTTCTGTTCCGGCGACAAGGTTGTTTGATGGGCGGCGCATGTGTAATCCAGCGCTTGTTCGGTGCAGGTTGAAAACGGCACATACTCGTTCATCAACCCGCGTCGAAACGCGTATTCGAGCTGCTTATTTCGCCAAGTCACACTCATGGCCTGCCCAAGCCCCGGACGCCACGCTTCCAGTTGAGTCGCCACAAAATGTGTGTCAATCAAAGTGCCATAGACATCAAACGCATAAGTCTTCGTCATTGTTGCCGTATCCATTGTGGAGAGTGTCTTACTATCGTAGACAATGGTGAACGAGTGTTCAATAATAGGACACCCATTCTGAACGAAAGAAGCGATTAAGCGAATGACCGACTCGATAACAGAAACCCTCGCCAGTTTCACCTCTATCGAACAGGCATTGGATTATTTTGAGATAGGCTATGACCGCACGTTTATCGAGCAGAATCGTACCGAGTTGGTGAAGCGGTTTGGGGGTAATCTTATTTTACAAAAGCCTGATGATTGGTTTTCAGCGCGACGTGCGCTAAAAAATGCTTATTGTAAAGTACAGCGCAGCAAGCTGGATAAACACACTCGCTCGGCCTGCCGCGGCTGCACATCTTGTGAACGTCGTTAGGCTTCTTGTTCGATATCCTCTTCTTCGAACATAGATGAGCATTTGATTTCAAACTGATTGAACGAGAAGATGCTAGGGCCATGAACGCGCTTAGTGATCACTTTCTCTTCCCCATATTGCACCGTAACATGGGTGAACACCTTACCTTTTACCTCGATGGTGTTGTCTTCGAGTGCAGAGGTCAATTCCGCTTCATTGCCATCACGGGCACGTTTGACTTTCTCAAGGTGTGCGTTGCTCTCTCGTTTGAGCGTTTCTACCTCTTCTTCTTGCTCTGGCGTCCGTTGAGATTTCGGAATTTTTTTCAACTCCAGCTCTTTACGCACCACCGCCATGGTCGCTTCTTGTGCTTGAGTGTATTGTTCTTTGAGCTTGGCTTGGCGCTCTTTATACATCTGAAAGCGCGCAAACGCCTGAACATGTGTCGCGGTGTCGCCTTCCACACCCAGCTCGACGCAGGTGATTTTTCCACCCACCTTGGCACTGCCGCCGCTTAAGGTGCCGTGTTTTTCGCTGCTATCGGCGACAACGAGGTGGCGACCACAGCGAATGGCGTTGTTCATACTGTGGACATTGAGAATAATATCTTGTCCAGCTTGTAACTCACTGAACTGTGCATAATTGGCCTTTATGCTGCCGCCCGACTTCACCACACAGCTCTTTTCTTCGCCTTCAGAGACATTGTGACCAATGATGCCTTTGGCAACTTCAATGTCACCTTGTGCTTGAACATCCGCCGATTCAATAAATCCACCCACCGTGAGTGATCCGGTTGCCCGAACGACCATATCCGATTCAATGTTGCCAAACACCACCACGTTGCCTTTGAATTTAACATGACCCGTCGCCACACCTATGGTCGGTAAGCAGAGTGCATCTTCCACTTCCACGCTGCGCTCTTTGAGCACCGGCATACCGGATACCTCAGCCAGCAATACATTGGGATTGTTGGGATTCACTTTCGTGCCTTTGCCCGCTTTGAGCATGGCATCGTTACCAGGCTTAGGCGGAATCACCTTACCTTGTACTGTCATACCTGGTGTCCCTTTCGTCGCAGGTACACGTTTCATAAGGGGATCATTTGCTGAGACGGTGATGGTCTCGCCTAAGTTGAGCATGTCCACTTTGCCCCCATCTTGATCTGATTCTTTGGGAGCGAGCACTTGTCTAGCAGGGTCTTTGACTAAAGGAACAAACTTGGCGTCTTTGCCTTGGATGGGATTTTTGCCTTTGGCGACAGGTTGAGTGAAGGTTTCACCGGGTTTGAGTTGATGGCTCATCACCAACACTTTTTTCAGTGCGAGCTTATTGATGCCTTTAGTGACATGGGATTGCGCCAAGGCATGCACGATTTGCGGTCCTTTCAGAGGTTGGCCTTTGTAAGCGCCGGTCACCACCATACTGGCCAGCATGTCGTGTTCTGAGAGCACCACTTCCACCGTCGCGTCACGCACTTCAGCGATAGGAAAGCCCACATACGCTTCACTTTTCGCTTCTCGCGCACACTTGATAAAGCGGTTCACCGCCTCTTCCATCAGATAAAAATCACTGGCGCCAATATTGGCTAACGCGGAATCTAATCCACGCGTATCGAAATTTCCATCCACACTGATGTCTGGCAATAGCTTCGCGACCACTCCCTGCTCATCTTCTGACAGAGATACTAACTTGTCCCACATAACTGACCTGCTTAACCCACTTAACCTGTCCAGTCTATTCAATTTGATACTGACACAGTATGGAATGTGTGACAAATTCAGGCATAGGTCACTGAACTTTTGTTGTAGAAACGTCCATCAACGCTATTTACAGTGTAAAGTTTACCAGTTCCGTTTATCGGCCCATCTTATGGTTGAGTGCGCCATCCACTCATTGGGTGGATAATCAGTCGGTCGCGATGCTTCTCTTCAGGCTTCTCTGCGCATCATGCGGAAAGCGGAAAATGGTGCGGCGCGTTTAATGAATAGATCGCGGTCACTTTGCGCCCTTGTTCGCTGTATTGCAGCGAGTCACACAGTTCTGTGGCGAGAACGATACCTCGGCCATAGGTGTGTCCGTCTTGAACTTGCTGGCGTTTTTCGTAGTCAAATCCCTCGCCGTTATGAAGCAAAATCATGGTGACCTTCTCACTGTCAGGCTGATAATCGAGCTCAAGTTTGACCCAGGCACTGTCTTCAAGCTGCTTGAGTTTATCCTCTCGCTGCTGGTAATAGGTAAAAAAGCCGTCGGGGTCATCTTTTACGGAGGAATCAAGCTTGAGCAAACCATGCTCGATGGCATTAGAAAAGAGCTCAGAGGCCACCGAACAAATCAGATCCAGATGTGGGCCACCCGATAACATTCCCTGTAAAAATTGCCTAACTTCGGCCATTACCGACAGGTGGCGCAGCTTATGGCCGTCAAATTGCAGACTGGCATGTATCGGCACTTGACGTCTCTGCTGTTCCACCGTTTGACAAGCCTCTTCTTCCGCGACGGTAATGGGGAAATGCATGGTCAAAATGGATAAATCGTCACGCACCTCTTGATTGCTAAAGGCTTGTACCGCTTCATACAGCGTTGGGATGACCGCGCGCTGACCTGTGAAACAGGCCTCAAGGCGCTTGGCGCCAAACTGTTCATTGTTGGGGCTGGCGGCTTCAATCACGCCATCGGTGTAGCAAACGATCTGCTGATCAGGCTCCAGTTTGTAGTGCATAATGTCGGCTTCAAACTCGTGCGGCTCAAGCACGCCCAACGGCATGTGGCTTGAGACTAAACGGCTGACAATCTCGCCTCCAGGATCGACAATATACCCATCAGGCAAACCACCTCCCCACCAAGAGACTTCAAAGCCATTGGCTCTTACTTCAAACACGCTGGCGGCAAGCATCATTCCCATCGGAAGGAAACGCACCAACACTTCGTTGATTTCGGTAACAATTTCCCCGAGCGGTAATCCTTTCGCCGCCATCGTAAAGAATGCGCGCGTCGCAGGTAGCGCGGAGATCGCCGCCGGTAAGCCGTGTCCTGTGGCGTCAGCGATCATCACATAGACACCACCGTGTGGCCGCTTTGCAAGAACAATTAAATCACCGTTAAAGATGGTTGAGGGGGTCGACAAATAATGGATGCCGTACACATTGCTGACCTGGCGGCTCATCTCTTGAGCGAGATTGGCAAAAATCGACTCGGCAATCGAATAGTCGTACCGTACTTGTTCATGGAACTGGCTCAGTTCATCACGCTGCTGCATCACTTCATTGTGCATTTTGACAATCCGATAGTGCGCTTGCACTTTGGCAATGAGGACATTGCGCTCCACCGGTTTGAGGATAAAGTCATCACCAAAGGCAAGGCAGCGCTCAAAAGAGGCGCGATCATCCAAAGCGGTTAAGAAAATGATCGGAATGTGGACGTTAGGAAAGGCTTCTCTGACTTCTTGCGCGGTAGTGAACCCATCTTTCACCGGCATCATGACATCCAACAAAATCAGATCCGGCATCGAATCCATCTGTTGCATCGCCTCCACCACCCCTTGGCCATTTTCAAACATGGTAATGCGTTCGGTGATATGATCGAGAATAAAGCGACACAGCTCACGGTTGGTGGCGTGGTCATCGATGATCATGACATGCATAGGCAGTCCTTACTCTATCGAGAACTTCTTATCGAAACGGGAAATGGCGAGGATTTTTCGCACCTGTGGCAAGGTGTTAGTGATGCGAATCGCCCCATCGGGCTGCCCGAGATAATTGTGCATGTTTAACAGCATCCCAAGCCCTGCACTGTCGATATAGTCGACTTTGCGTAAATCAATGGTAAACCGATAACTGTGTTTGTCTGTATAGCAGCGCCGAAAATCTTGAACGAGGTTAAACCCAAATGCCCCTTCAATGGTAATGGTCACCTCACGTGAGCCTGAATTCACTGTAGACTTAACCGACATATTGCCCCCTTGGTGGATTAAAACAGCTCAACTTCGCCTTCATCAATGTTTGCTTGCGTTGCCGCCGGTGAACCTCTTTGCTCAACCTGTTCAAGCAATGCGTGCAGTTCACTCGCAAACTCAGCGTCACTGAGGGTGCGTTCTGTCCATGCCAGCGTCAGATCGGCCAGCTGTTGGATAAACGCCACGCTACCTTGCGCGTACTCCCCTTGCTGCGTAATGATGTCAGCAAATTGCAGGGCGCGAATGCCGTTGGCAACCTGAACACTGAGCAGATCACCGCTGTGCTTGATTTTGTGGACTTCTTGTTCAACCGACACATTGAGCTGCTGCACGCCTCGCAACATGTCATCGACTTTTTCTTTCGATTCGATCGCTTCCGTCATATCGATGGAGGCCATCTCTCCAACGGTTTTGTTGGCCTCTTGTACCGTAGCTTGCGCGGTGTTAATTTCGCGCTCAATTTGGTTATTCAGCTCTTCCGCTTTGACCGAAAGGTGTCGTACTTCATCGGCAACGACGGCAAACCCGCGCCCAGCCTCACCCGCTCGCGCCGCTTCAATCGCCGCATTGAGCGCCAGTAGGTTGGTCTGCTCGGATAACCCGCGAACTTGGTTGAGTAACTTAAACACCGAATCGAGCTTGTCTGACATATCGTGAATGCTGTGCACCGCAGAAATACTTTTTTCCGAGACGATCACTAAGGTGTCCACAAAGTGGCGAATAATGGCTTCGGTTTTCGGTAACACTTGGCTGATGTCATGATCGCTGCCGTGATTACCCAGCAAGGTTTCCACCAACTCACTCGTCACTTGGCTCTGCTCTTCCGCCAGCTTTCGCAATTCAAAATAGCTTTCATTTAAGGTGTCTACTGACTCGTCTACCACGCTGCGTTGATGGCTAAGCGGATCCGATAATTGAGGGATAACACGTTGCAAGATGTGCCCCAACGCCGCTTCCCGAGCAAGGTTGGGATCATCGCTCGAGGGGGCCTGTGAAGACGCAGCGCTCTCAGTTGGCATCGGGCGAGGCTTGGCTAAGACAATCCAAGGCACCGCCGCCACGGCGATCATTAAGGCAAGTTGAAGCTGAGACGGCGCATAACTCACCCCCACACCCAACAGCAGCACTTGAATAAGCACCGCGAGCGCGCAGCGTACGCGATGACTCAGTATTCTCTTTTTCTTCATAGGCTCACCAACTGACAAATCTGTTTCGGTATTTTATGCAGCCCGAGAACGTACTCCGCAGCGCCCAAATACACCGCGGCGCCCGGCATGCCCCACACCACTGAGCTCAACTCATCTTGAGCAATGGTCGGCGCGCCTTGCTGCTTCATCTTCAACATGCCTCGCGCACCGTCTTTACCCATACCGGTGAGCAAGATACCAATCGCGTGCTCGCCTAACGTCTCGGCAACGGCATCAAACATGACATCCACAGAGGGTTTGTGGCGATTGATCGCTGGCCTGTCGTCAAGTTCTGCGTATAACTGCCCGCCACGTCGGGTAACGACCAAATGCTTATCGCCGGGGGCTAAATAGGCGCAGCCTGATTTCAGCGCCTCACGAGCCTGGCCAAGTTCTGTCACCTGTATATCCGAGTTCGCGTCGAGCCTGCGCGCAAACGAGGCGGAAAACATCGCGCTAATGTGCTGGGTAATCACTATCGGCGGCAGACCGGCAGGCAAGGTTTTAAGCACCTGATTGACCGCTTCCGTCCCTCCCGTGGAGGCGCCGATGGCAATCAGCTCAATGTGATTGGTTTGGCGTATAGGATCGAGTTTTTGCGCATCAGGCGCCACTGTCTCTCGCCCTACGTTGGCGCCCGCGGCGACTTTGATCTTTTCATTCACCAGCTTTTTGTAATTGACCATCTCGGCGGTGTTTTGCACCGCAGGCTTGGGAAAGTAGTCCACCGCCCCGAGTTCCAGTGCCGCCAGCGTCGGCTCTGCGCCGTGCTGCGTTAACGTGGAGATCATCACCACAGGCATCGGCCGTAAACGCATTAGATTTTTTAAGAACTGAACGCCATTCATTTTTGGCATTTCGATATCCAGGGTCAGCACATCGGGATTGTGTTGTTTGATCAACGCCCGAGCTTGATACGGATCTTCTGCACTGGCGACCACCTCAAGATCCGGATCGCTGTTGATCAACTCAGTCAAGATCGCGCGGAATACCGGCGAATCATCGACCACCAATACTCTGATTTTTTTCATATAAACAGCTCCGCGTCATCGCCATTGTCACGTTCGTGCTCCAACTCATAGGCATAGGTCGATTCTTGTTGATGCACCGTATGCACTTCATTAAAGGGCACCCGTTTCAGCCACACTTTTCCAATCGAGGGATCAAAGAGTATTTTTCTTGGCTCCATTCCCCCAAGATCTTGCGCCACCACATCCAATTGCTCGCGCTCAACATAACTCAGAATAAAACTGACGTTTTTCTCCCCTATCATCGATTCTTTGCCGAGCATTTGCGCCCCACCAAACAGTTTAACCACCAAGCGATGCCGACGCGCACCCAAACCAATCAGTTGATTGATCAACATTTCCATCGCATAACAACCGTAGCGAGAAGCACTCGAATCCAACGCGCTCGGCTGCCAAGATTTGATTTGGCTGCGATTCTCAAAAGGCAGGAGAAAGTGATTCATGCCGCCGATACGTGTGACGGGATCCCACATGCAGGCTGAGATGCATGACCCTAGACCAGTCACAATCAACTCGTCACTCGCCTCACTGCAATAAACGCCGCCGGGGTACACTTTGACAAAGTGCTTTTCTCGGATAGGGTGATAAAACCGACTAACATGACAAGCCCCATTTTGCGGGTCGACGTTCAGGCCGTGGTATGGCGTCATAACCGCTTCCTACTTTTTGACATAAATTGTGTGACCGAGGTGATGAAAGCAATCCACTCCATCAGGTAAGCTCTCCGAGTGGCCTAAAAACAGAACCCCATCAGGGGATAGCTGTTGATAAAAGCGTTTGAGCAATCGCGCCTGCGTTTTTTTGTCGAAATAGATCATCACGTTACGGCAGAATATGACATCAAAGCTCGCTGTAAATGGCCAAGCTTCAAGCAAGTTGAGTGGTGAAAACTGTACGTGATCCATCAGTCGCTGTTTGACTTTGATCTGGCCGCTTTGGCGTCCCACACCTCGAACAAAGTTCCCCTTTAGATAGTGCTTAGGAATAGAGTTGAGTGCCTCATCACTGTAAATGCCAAGTTGCGCCTTCTCGAGTACCGCAGTATCTAGGTCTGTCGCAACAATCACGACTTCGTCCAACTGACCTTTGCGTTCAAATGCCGCAAGTGAAGTGGCAATGCTGTAGGGCTCCTCACCACTAGAGCAGCCCGCGGACCACACCGCGACCTGCTTTTTGCCTTGCTCTTGCCACTGACGACTGAGTACCTGCTCCAAAAATTCAAAATGGTGGTATTCACGGAAAAACGACGTTTTATTGGTCGTCAAACAATTGATGAAAGTGACTCGCTCCTGACGGTCATTCTCAATCAACGGGCGATACTCTCTAAAGCGGCGCAGCCCCAATCGGCGCAACTGACGACTGACGCGGCCATAGACCATAGCGCGCTTCTGATCCGAGAGAAAAATGCCCACGTGTTTATGCATAAACCATTGGATAAAGTGAAAATCTTTATCCGTAAGCTCAAACTCTTGCTCGGGTAGCGTCAATTCCGTGTTCAAAATTCTTCCCATTCGTCGCCTTCCTCTTCCACCTTAAATGCCGTGTTGCTGGCTTTGTTGGTGCGAATCTCTCTGACGTTATTTTCGTTAGGAGCTTTGTTGCTGCGCGAATCAAAACTGGCCACTTTGGCATCGGTCACAAAGAAGTTCATAAGATTGAGCAACTCTTTGCCTTCATCTTTGAGCGATTGACTGGCGGCTGAGGTTTCTTCAACCAGCGACGCATTCTGCTGTGTCATTTCGTCCATCGTCGCGACGGCTCGATTGATCTCATCAATGCCGGTCGATTGCTCCACACTGGAAGAGGCAATCTGTTCAATCAACTGGTTGACCTTCTCCACCGCTTCGACAATTTCACTGAGTGTGTCGCCGGACTCACCCACTAAGCGTGAACCTTCATCGACTTTCTCAACACTGTCTTTGATAAGGCCCTTGATCTCTTTGGCGGCCGCCGCACTGCGCTGCGCTAGATTGCGCACTTCACCCGCGACAACGGCGAAACCGCGCCCTTGCTCGCCAGCGCGCGCCGCTTCCACCGCTGCATTAAGTGCTAACAAGTTGGTTTGAAACGCAATTTCGTCTATTACGCCAATGATGTCGGAAATCTTTTTACTCGCCGAGTTAATGTCAGCCATCGCAGAAACCGCCTGACCAACCACTTGGCCGCCTTTGGTGGCTTTTTTCGTTGCATCCACGGCTAATTCGTTAACGCCTTTCGCGTTGTCGGCATTTTGTTTCACCGTTGCTGTCATCTGTTCCATGCTCGCCGCGGTTTGCTCGAGATTCGCGGCTTGAGCTTCCACTCGTTGACTCAAATCGTTGTTGCCTTCGGCGATCTCTGATGAGGCGGTAGCAACGCGCGCCGAGGATTGCGTGATCTTATCCACCATATCGCGCAAGTTGAGAATCGAGGTATTGACCGAGTGAGACAATCGACCCAGTTCCCCGTTATTGCTCTCGGGCATCGTCGTATTAAGATTCCCTTTCGCCACTTGGCTCATCACATCAATGCACTGCCCTATCGGTGTCACCATAGTGTCGAGTAGGCTATTAATGCCATCCCCCAACTCTTTCATAAAGCCGCTGTACACACTGGTGTCAATCCGCTCTTGCAGCTCACCGGCGATCGCTTTTTGTATCAAAGACTCGACCTGACGCTGCCCATCTTGTTGTTCGGTAATATCCACCCACTGTAAGGCAGGACCGATGTACTTGCCCTGACCATCTTTCATGGCAATACAGGTCAAATTGAACTCTAGTCCTCCGACCGCAATATTAGAGCTAAATGGCAAGCGGTCAGGGTTAGCAATGATGCTCTTTTGATGGGCGGGGTTCTTATGGAATACATCGATGTTACGCCCAACTAAATTGCTGGCATCAAAGCCGGGAAGTGCTTGCCTTAGCTCCGCTTCACGCGATTTGAGTAAAGTGAGCAAAGCCGGGTTGACGTAAGTAATCACCCCTTCCATATCGGCCATCATTAGATTCGTCGTCATGCCCGCCACCGCAGAGGCGAGGCGCCCAATCTCTTCTTCTTTTGCCCGCTCATCGGTGACATCGCGCCACTCTAGCGTATTGCCAATGTAAGCCCCTTGGGCGTCGTGTATAGCAGCGACGTTCAACTCAATCTTCAAATCACCAATGGTGATATCGGTGCTGTAAGGTAAATTGTTCGGATCGGCCAGCATCTTGCGCTGATGTGCGGGGTTTTGATGAAATTCATCAATACAACGCCCCATAAGCCATTCCGCACTTGCGGTAAATCCAGACCATACCGAGCGCAGCGTCGCCTCATGCTGGCGAAATAAAGTCAGCGTCTCTTTGTTGATGTAGGTGATCAAAAAGTCTCGGTCAATCATCACCATGGCGGTTTGCGCTTGGTCAACAGCGGCTTGGAGTCTCGCAATGTCTTGGCTTATCTGCTCAGACTGTGTGACATCAGACCATTCCAAGGTATTACCAACATACTGCCCTTTGGCATCTATGATGGCGCCGACATTGAGTTCAATCCTCACGTCTTTGACCGAAATGGTCGTGGTGTAAGGTAAATTATTGGGATTGGAAAGAAGTTGGCGCTGGTGGCTTGGGTTAGCGTGGAACGCATCAATACAGAACCCGAGTAACTCATCTTCGTTTGCCTTAAAACCCGGCCACATTGATTGAAACAGCGCTTCATGGTGCTTAAGTAGTTCCAGAGACTTCTGATTGAGATAGGTAATCTTGAAATCACGATCAATCATCATCAGCGCGGTTTGCGCCGCATTCAGTGCAGACATGAGTTGCTCTTTGGAAATGCCGCTCTCTTGCTCCACATCCAGCGTAAAGTCTTGAGTCAACGTGTCTTCCGTCGGGGTTGAAAATTGCTGAGCTTGCTCTGCCTTTCTGTTCCAAAATCCCATACCTGTCCCTCTTCTTGCCATGCTCTATTGTTATCAGTGTTTGCTTTAGACCCAGCTCTCATGTTGAGTCAGTTCAGAAAGCTTTTCGACATCCAATAAAGCTTCCATATTCAGTAGGATGAGGTGACCTGCTTGCACCGAAGCGAGCCCCCGAATAAAACGCTGGTCTACCCCCATCGACACTTTAGGTGGTGCCTTGATGGCCTCGTCACTGAGGGGATACACCTCTGACACCGCATCAACCATGATGCCAAACGGGTTGCCTTGACCATCACTCAACACCACGACGACCGTCACTTCGGTCAGCTCGGTTTTGCCCAGACCAAGACGCATTTTGAGGTCAATGATGGGTAAGTACTCACCGCGAATTTCCCACACGCCTTTGAAATAGTCTGGCGAGTTCGGGACTTTGCGCACCGGCGACCAGCCCCGTAGTTCTCGCACATCTAAAATCGGCACGCCGTATTCGTCATCTTGTAGGGTGAAACTCAAAAACTCATGTCGGGTTTCCATTACTTCGCCCTCAAGATTTTGTCCATGTTGAGCAGCTCGTGGATATCAAGCAGGGACATCACCTGCTCGCCCACATTCATCAACCCAACCAAATAGGGTGTCACGGCCGTGTCGCCAACACAGGGGTGAAGGGTTTTGTCGTCTTGCGCCAACACATCGCTGACCGCATCCACCACGACGCCCATCAGGCGCTCACCTTGATCCCCCTCTTCTCGCAATACAATCACAACCGTCGTCGGCAAGTATTGGCATTCACCTAACGAAAATCGTCGTCTTAAATCCGTCACTGGCACGATCATGCCGCGAATATTGATCACGCCACAGACAAATTCCGGGGCGCGAGGTATCGGCGTCGGCTTTTCCCAAACCCGAATCTCTTCGACATCCTTAATCGGCACCGCATACAACTCGTCAGCAAGCAGAAAGCTGAGAAAATCCGCGCTCTGCTCACCAAGCTCTTCGCTGTATTGCCCAGACACTAGCGCCGCGTCATGAGCTAGCGCGTCTGTATCTGGTTGAATGGCGGTCACTTGATTCATGATATCTCCCTACGCCGCTAATCCGTTACTGCCCGCCGCATCAAGGTGGGTTTTCAAAAAGCCGGTGATTAATCCCTGAATATCCAAAATCAATGACACCGACCCATCCCCTAAAATGGTGGCGCCAGAAATGCCGGAGACTTTGCTGTAGTTCGACTCCAAACTCTTGATGACCACCTGTTGCTGCTCTAACAGTTCATCAACCAATAACCCAACGCGATTGCCTGCCGCTTCCACAAAGCAGAGTATGGGGTGCTCACTGGGCGTAGCGGGAGCCAGTTCAAGCTCGGATTGCAGATTCATGATAGGGATGCTTTCTTCTCGTAGGCGATACAGCAACACGCCACCGGAAGCGCGTTTGATCTTGCTCTCATCCAAAGAGACCGATTCGATGATGGTCAGCAACGGAATGACAAACACTTGGTCGGCTACCTTTATGAGCTGACCGTCCAAAATCGCCAAGGTAAGGGGTAAGCTGATGGTGAAACGGCTGCCTTTACCCAGCTCGGATTCCACCTCGATGTGGCCGCCCAATTCTTCAATGTTGCGCTTGACCACATCCATACCCACGCCTCGCCCAGAAATATCTGAGACCGATTCCGCCGTCGAAAAACCGGGGGAAAAAATCAGGTTCATCACCTGCTGTTTGGAAAACTCGTCCCGGTTGGCATCGCTCGCGACAACGCCTTTTTCCTGCGCTTTTCTCCACAGCACATCGCAATCGAGTCCGGCGCCATCGTCGCATATTTGAATGATGATAGAGCCGCCTTGATGGAAAGCATTAAGCTCAATGATCCCAGCCTCGGGTTTACCTCGTTCACTGCGCGTTTGGCGTGACTCTATGCCGTGGTCAATGCCATTTCGGACCAAATGCACGAGCGGATCAACAATGCGCTCTAACACCGTTTTGTCGAGTTCCGTGTGCTCGCCCTTGATCACCAACTCCACCTGTTTGTCCAAGCGAGATGACAAATCTCGAACCAAGCGGGGGAAGCGACTAAAGGCAAAGCTCATTGGCAACATGCGAATATTGAGGACGTTATCTTGCAGCTCCTTGCTGTTTTGCAACAGCTGCTCGAGCCCAGCTTTGAGTTTATCCAGTTTGTCAGGGGTAAAATCGTTACCAATTTCCGTCAACATTGATTGCGTGATGACCAGTTCGCCCACCAAGTTGATCAAGCTATCGACTTTATCAATATCTACCCGAATGGAACCGACGCTTGACTCGGTTTTCGTCGGCTTGGACGCGGTTTTCGCTGGTGTCTCAATGCTTGGTTTGGTTGCGCTAGGTTCAGATGCAGTGGGCTCAGATGCAATCGGCTTAGGTGTAATGGGCTCAGACTCGGTGGACTTAGACGCCGTCGAAGCGGAAGAGATTGACTCAGATGGGGCGACTTCTAACGATGTCTCTTCAACCCCACGCTCACCACTCTCTGGTTTTCCTCGCGTAATGATGAGATCGCACTCATCCTCTACCCATTCGAATATCTCGCTAATCTCTTCTTGCGCGAGCTGACCATCCATAACGAGATACCATTTCAGATAACAGAGCTCCGCCTCCAGTTGCTCAATCATGGGTAAGGTGCTGGTGTCGACGCAAATTGACATGTTCGGATCCAGTTCATGACATTCGCGAAGGATGCGTAACGGGTCGTTGCCGCTAAAAAACAGTTCAGGATGGGGAGCAAACGTAATGTGGTAAGGTAGAGAACCCGCATCGGATGCCTCCGCCAATGACTCGTCGGGCTCACTTTCAACGCTTGGTTCGTCACCTAATAAGCGTTCTAGCTCCTGACTGATCTCAGTTTTTAGGTTGGATTCATTAGGAACGCCAGACTCGTGCGCCTCAAGCAACGAGTGTATGCAGTCAACACTGCGCAGCAGGAGATCAATGCTGGCGGGGGTTAATTGGCGCTCGCCATTACGCACCAAATCCAGATACGCTTCAACGGAATGAGTAAACTCGCTGATATCGAGCAAGCCAAACGTGCCGGCTCCGCCTTTAATCGAGTGGGCGGCGCGGAAAATTGTGTTGATCTCTTCACTGTCGATGTTTGTGGCATCAAGGTTGAGCAACACCTGTTCGAGAGTCTCAAGGTTTTCCCGACACTCTTCATAGAACATCTTACGCAGTTGACCCATATCTAGCGACATACTTTCCCCTCAAACGCTCTCTGTTCTAAACCGCTGACTACAGCACGCGCTTCAATGTTTTTAGCAAGGTATCGGGATTGAATGGTTTCACTAGCCACCCCGTCGCACCGGCCTGTTTGCCCTGCAGCTTTTTATCCGCACTGGTTTCCGTGGTAA
Source organism: Vibrio sp. R10-SG3-ISO3 (assembly GCF_059834225.1). Taxonomy (NCBI): domain Bacteria; kingdom Pseudomonadati; phylum Pseudomonadota; class Gammaproteobacteria; order Vibrionales; family Vibrionaceae; genus Vibrio; species Vibrio sp. R10-SG3-ISO3. Next base: position 121,546 of record NZ_JCBDHE010000034.1, read on the forward strand.
GCATGAGGATCGGCACAAATTTGTACTGCGGTTTCTCTCGCAGCGCTTTAACCAGCTCAAAGCCACCCATGTTAGGCATGTTGACATCGGAGATCACAACGTCAAACTTCGCGCTCATCACTTTATTCAGCGCGTCTTTACCATCATTTGCAGTTTCTACCTCATAGCCAGCATCTTTCAGGGTGTGACTGACCATTTGTCTGATTGATACAGAATCATCAACAGCAAGAATTTTAGTCATGAGATCCATCTCCAACGTCTGAACTTAACTTCAATAAATGTTGTAAACCCAAAGCGTTTGCTCCTTGTTTTAATGTGGCGCTCGGCTTGTCGAGTCGTATCTCGACTGAGTCGCGCTCTGCACTAAGAAAAAGAGAAACAAGGACCTGTAGGCCCGCGGCGTCGACTCGATCCACATTGGAGGCGAGAATCACAAGCGAGCGATGATCATGAAGCCACTGCTTAGATTCAGCAGCGACATTGAGCGCACTTGAGATATCAAGCGCGTCAGGAAGTAGACAATCCTTTTTCATTGTTATTCTTATTTCCTAGCCACAAAACACTACGCACAAAGTTTTATATTGAGTTTAGGAAAGGTTCGTCATTTGGCAAATGTGACTTAACTTTTGATACAGCAAGTTGCGGTTAAAATTTTTGTCGTTGGGATAAAAACTATCGAAGATTTAGTGAGTTGCCGATAGAGGCGATTTTGAAAAAAATTCTTATTTTCTACTGTGTTTTATTGACTGGTTCTTTAGTACTAGTTCGCAACCGCGTTGAAGGTAGGGTGTTATAGAATGAGATTTTACAGTGTAAATCGACTCGATTGTGTGGCCGTTTACACTGTAAATTTATCGTCTATTTTACAGTGTAAATTGGACTAGCCAGAACATTGAGATAACCAAGTTTCTATATCAAGCCGAAGCTGAGCTTCGACCTGCTTTTTACCAGGAAAACCTAAAGCCAAGGCACACTCACTCCAGCTCTGTTTTTGCAATACCTTTCTTATCATCACATCGCTGAACGCCTGAAAACCGTGTGTGAATGCAAAGCGATCGATCAGTGGCGCACAACTGTCATAACTCGCCCCACCTTTTGCATAACCCAACAGAAGCGCAGCCGTCCCAGTAGGGACAATGGAAGCATTAGTTTTTGGCGCCAAACTACGGACGACCTCAGTTTCAAGTTGGCGCAAACTGTCCGAGAGAGAATAGTGAAATTGCGTGGCGTAATGTTGCGCCACCTGTGCTAGCCACTCGGTATCGCCTTTGATCATAATGACTGAATGCGTACCGCTGGCGCTGTCTCGTTGACTGCTCACTTTGATCGGTGCAAAACCAGCTTGGCGCCAAAACTTAACCAAATCAGCGGTGGCGCCAAAGCTGGTGGAGAGAAAGTCACACTCAATGCTCTCTTCAAGCTGTGCGAGTACCGCCAGCCCTACCCCTCGCCTTTGTAGATCGGGATGAACTGCTATTCGCATGACACGCACACTTTTTTGCTGCGCCGCTCGCTCAATACCAAATTGATTCGCTAAGGTGCTCGGCACCAATTGACCTTTGGGGCGTCGTTTACCGAGCACAATGTCTTGCACCAGCTCTGCGGGCATGTTGCCCTCATCTACGGTCAACACGCAGGCAATGCATGTCCCTGACTCAAACTGAGCATAAACGTTGACGCTGGGCTCATCGAGGATAAGCATCAAATCATTAGGTGACGTCTGATAATGGGCGTTGACCAACAGCGCAAAGCACTGGCGCAGCAACTCAGGTTTTGCCAACAGCTGCGCTTTGTCGATGCAGGTGAGCGCTATCTCCGGCAACTGAGCAGGCGCTGGTTCTAACTCGGTGTCTAAGGCAAACGTCGAAAAATGCCATGCTTCCAACGGATCGCCCGCGTTCCAGCGAATCGGCTGTTGGAGATGAAGTTGTGCCATCCCCGGTCTTGCCACTTTAAGCCAATCTAAAAATTTGAGCGTAAAGCCTCGTCCACACCCCTCATAGCCGTGAATGGTGGTCGAAAACACGACACGATGATAACGCTCTGTGATCTGTTTAAGCATGGAAATGGGAATCGCAGACGCTTCATCGACCCACAAAGCATCACAATCCGGGCGCAGGCGAAGTAACTCATCTGGCGCAATAAACGCCAGTTGGCTCTCTTGGTAGCCTATACATGATTTGCTGACCGTAGCGCCCTCAAGTTGTGAGGCGGTGTGCTCAAACACTGCGCGCGTCGCGGCCAAACTCGGCGCACAGACAAGAAGACGTTTTCGAGAAGCCTTCATCAGCCTTGCTGCCGCGATGCCTAAGGCGCTGCTTTTTCCTCGACCTCGGTCTGCCGTTAACACCAATGGGCGCTTTCTGTGGCCTTCCACCACGCGACAAATCGCTTCAATCGCTGAGTGTTGCTCGATAAACGGATCTTGAGTTTGTCCGCTCGTCAGCGTGATGTTGGGGAGTGGTTTATCGGATGATAACCAATACAAGGATTGCATTGAGCGCAGCAACCACGTTTTCGATGAAGAAGCATCGGTGCGCTCATCAAGCGTGAATATCACAACCCCGCCCCCTTTGACCGCACCGAGTGCCGCACTGACGCTGTTGGCATCGAAGTCGTCGTTCACCGCGACCACTAAGAGCTCTATCTCTTGGCCCAGTAGCTGAGTGCCTTGCTTAGCCGATAGATGACGAACGAGACGGTCATCTTGATTAAAGACAGTGTGACCGAGACAAACCGCCGATTGAGCGCCGCTCGCTGAAAGCGCAGCGCGCAATACCGTGTGTTGCCATTGACCATCGCCTTCAATCACCACACCATAACGATGACGCATCAATTGGGCTTGTTGAAAAAGATCGCGAAAAAAGGACTCTATCGGATTCATAACACGTGGGTAACGGTGGACGATGGAGTGAGTATATCACTCTCGCTGCGCGCTGCGACATTCGCTCATCATTTCTGCCCGCCGCCACGCGCCAGCAATAAAAAAACCGCTCGAACAAGGAGCGGTTTTAGATGACGTTGACGCAGAAGTTACTGGAGCTTGGCTTGCAAGAAATCCAGAATATCTTGCATCAAAGCATCATCGACTTTCTTTAGGTTCAGCGACAAACTGGAACCTTTACGGCTGTAGCTCGCGCGACCTTTGACCAGCTCGGTTTTCGCACTGCCACTGGATTTGCTTGGCGTCATCTCTTCAATCCAAGACTCGATCGTTTCAGAGACTTCTTTGGTAATGCGTGCAACCCCTTGGGCTTCACTGCGCTGCCACACAAATCCCCCTTCACACTGACACTTTTCAAGCAGCTTTGCACGGTTCTCATCGCTGAGTGCATTGAACTGCTTGTGCAACTTCACAATGGTAGGTCGACCTAAATCCGCCACATTCGGATACGCTTGCAGCAGCTCAAGTGGCAAATCAGCGGCTTTCAACGCTCCACTGACCAAGGCTTCACTGCACTGAAACATCTTCGCCAGCGCTTTCTGATCCTCAGCTTCACCGCTAGCGAGCTTTGCTTGCATCTCTTTGCCCTTCTCATACAGAGACAAAGGCTTGTGGGCGTTCGCCACATCGGATAAGAATTTTGCATGTTGGGTGTTGATGTCATCGGCAACATAGATCAAGAACTCTTTGTTGGACAAAATACACGACATGCGGCGACGGCTACCATCGAGTACTTCAATCTTGCCATCTTCACGCTTGCGACCGACGGCCGGATACTGCTGGCCGCGCTCACGTAAAGTGACCAACACATCCGATAACGCATGCTCATTGAGGAAAGATTGCTCGCGGGCATTATCCGCAAAGACAACCGTCTGCGCTTCCACTTGATCGGCCGGAATACGCACCAACTCAAACTGCACTAACTCCTCACCCGCAACCGCTAACTCGATAAACTGCGCTTTATCTTTCGCTGCTTGCTGGGCTTCTTGTGGTGTCGTAACTTGGCGTTTATTCGCCTTGCCGAACAATCTTGCATTTAAGTCTGAAGTTTTAATTGCCATACTCTAGTTTACCCCTGATTCAGTGATGACCAGTGACTGTGCAACACTCGCTCTAGCTCCAGTGCACTCTTTTGTACCGCATCTTGCGCGGTCGCTAGGGTTTTCTTACCGCCTTCGAAGTCGCCGGTCGTGAGGTCAAACACCGTGCTGTAGGTGTCCGCACAGGTTTCAAACGCGCGGCTTCGCGGAATGGTGGCCATCATCACCTGATCGCCAAGCAAGTAGTTCATCTCAGTCAACACAGAGACTTGCTTCTTGTTGTCATCTTCAAACATGGTGGGCATCAGACGCACGAACTCAAGCCCTTTCCAATCTTCTGGGAACATCTCATACACCGTAGGTAGGTGCTGGAAGAAATTGACCGTCGACGCCCAATCCAAGCGCTTCGCCGCACAAGGGATCAGCAGCGCATTTGACGCGTACATGGCATTCCATACTAGAGGATCCACGTGCGGACCGGTATCAATCATGATGACATCAAAATCGTCAGCAATCTTATCGATCAGCTTTTCTTTAAGTAGTTTTACGATATCCAACGACTGATTCTGCGACAAGCTTTGCCACGCTTCTGCGTTAAACATCGCATCTTCTGGGAAGGCAGACACGGTTTTTAAATTCGGGTACTGCGTTGGTAGCATGACGTTTTTGCGCAAAAATGCCTTATCGACCTCAGTACCTTCAGGTACGTTATCGAGCATGATATCCACTGCAGAATAGATACTCTGGTGTTCACTGATGCTAATTTGTGGATTTAAAAATAGACGCAACGAACCTTGTGGATCTAAGTCAATCAAACAAATTCGGTAACGTTTATCCAGATTGAGCGCTAAGCACGCCGCTAAGTGTACAGCGGTCATCGACTTACCGGTTCCGCCCTTTTGGTTCTGAACGTTAATGATCCACGGCTTATTCTCTGTGTTCTTTTTACGTTCATGAAACTTGGGGATGCCCGCCGCATCCATCAACATGTGCGCTTCTTGCAATGAAATGGAGTAGTGATTGGCGTTGTTTTTCGTAAATTGGTGACCGTCCGCTTCGAGCTTACTGATCGCATCATCTAGTTTGCGACGCGTTAGCCCTGAGCGGGTTTCCATCAGCGCTTTCGACATCGGAGGAAAATGTTCGTCACGACGTTCTTCTAATACGATCTCTATGCGGTCCGCTTGAACTTGAGCCGTCTGCTCCGCCAATTGGTAGAGACTCTCTATGGTTTGTTCTCTTTTCATTGCCAAAATCCGTTGTAAGTGACTAAAATAAATTGTACAGCATTTAATAAAACAAACAATAAAAAGGTGAACATTCACTTATGGATTAAAATCACATTAAATAAAAGAAATCGGAACAATTTGATGACTTCTTGCAATCTGATGTTATTTTCGTCAATAAGGTGAGCAAAATCGCCTAAAAATCTTAGCCACTTTGCTTCGCGTTCTAACCTCTCGTAAAAGTGTTACCTTGTCACATATTTACATTGTAAACTACAAAAGCAAACCGAAAGATGAAGTAGGGCAGAAGTGTGGTGTTTTAATCCAACGAGTGCGTTCAAACCATTAATGCACCACAGCGTTCGCATTATTCACTTCTGACATACTCACCACAGAAAATCTCATCGCCTGTATCGGAACGATTAGGTTTTCCTCCTATTTTACGGAGCGTGTCATTTCAATCTTTACCGATCTAACCAAAACCTCACTCGCGTTGCGGTACGAAGCCGTTTACGTGAGCAGAATGAGTGATAATAGCTCTCGCAACGCGATCATAATTCAACCGGATCCAGCGGTTGAGTATTCGAAACGATGATCAAGGGACATCACTTGATCATGCTTTCGCTCCAAATCTGTGAAACTGGAACGATGATCAAGGCAACAAACCCTAAATCTCATCAATTGAACCTCGCGATCTTTCATCGCAAATGATCGGATCAATGATCAAGTGAATTGATGCTTCGGAAGCATGTAAAATAGAGCTTTATTTACGGACAAATGCAGATGGAATAAGAACTCATGCCAAAATAGCGGTGTTTAGCCAATAAATCAGATTGACAGGCACAGAATATGGGAAGAAACACGAATCACTTGATCATGCTTTCGACCTATATCGTCATAGAAGCCGTTGAGAGCAAAGTTGGTCGAGATTGCCGTTCAAATGCGATGATGGACAATAAACGGTGGAAATCTGAGCGAAATAAGCGACACGGCTCAGAGACATCAGCAGAAATGGCGTTTCCTTGATCATGTTTTCGGCATCACAGAGCGCTCAGCACAACCAATAAACCGCCGCTTATTGACACTTAACGATGCGCTCTGTGGATAACGTGTGAGAGAGTGATGATCATGCTTCTGCCAGCCCAATGATCATTGATTCAGCAACCACATGATCATGGTTCTTGGATATTTTGATCATGCTTTCAATAACTTAATGATCATGCTTTCGTCTTTCACATGATCATGCTTTCCAAGTCAAAAAAAATAACGCGCCAATAAACAATGACTTAGAAGGAAACTGACGGCCAGATCATAAGATCATATAACCAATATAGATCAAATAAATCAAAAAGATCAGTTATTTAAAAACCTCTAATTTTTTCTTTATTTATGATCTTTTTTTCTTTATTCTTCAGGAACTATAGCGATATTACGGCTAGTGTGATACGGATCTAATCATGAGTTCTGACGAAAAAATACTGATCAAAGCCCCAAGAAGCCACAAGGATGGCCATTTATTTGAGGTGTCTGAAACGGCTGTCCACTGGATAGAACAATACCAACACTTCAAAGGGGTGACGAAAAGTATTGTCGAACTGCTCAATCTCATCTCACTGCGAGGATTCAGCAGCAAAGATGGTTTGGTTTCAACCACTGAGTTGATCGATGCAACAGATGGGCAAGTCACACGAGCAGCCATTCAGCAGCGATTACGCGCCGCAGTCAACATCGGCCTGTTTTTACAGGTACCAGTGCGTTTTGAAGAAGGGTTAGCGGGCAAAACCATGCTCCATCGCTTTGTTAACCCAAACCAGTTGATTTCCGTGTTGGGCGCCACCAGCTTGGTCACGGAATCGGTGAAGCAAAGTGAGAAACAAAAACGCTCTAAGGCACTGGCTCAAACTCAGGTGAACAAGCGCTTGCTCAATGAGCATGGCTTGAATATTCCCCCAGCAATGAAAGATGAAGCGGATCAGTTTGTGGTATCGCCTACCAACTGGGCGGGCATTATCGATCAAGCCTTAGCGCCGCCCAGAACGCGCAAACAGTACCAAAAAAGCATGGTGTCGATCTCAGGCACGCGCGCGGTGATCGAAACACGATCATCTAAAAACATCATGACGGTGGATGATCTGATGACGCTCTTCGCGCTGTTCACCTTAACCGTGCAATACCATGAGCACCACCAGCAACAATATCAACTCGATGCAACGCACGTGCCTAACAAAACGCCACTCTACATCACCGACATTTTGTCGCTGCGTGGCAAAAAAGACAGCGGCCCTGCACGAGACTCCATTCGTGACAGCATCGATAGAATCGAGTTTACCGACTTTCAGTTACACGAACTCACCGGCCGTTGGCTGAGCGAGAACATGCCAGAAGGCTTTAAGAGCGATCGTTTTCGTTTCTTGGCCCGAACCATTACCGCATCGGAAGAGGCACCTACAGAGGGCGCTGACGGCGAAATTCGCATTAAACCGAACCTCTACATCTTGGTCTGGGAGCCGTCGTTCTACGAAGAACTACTCACGCGTGACTATTTCTTCTTGTTCCCACCTGAAATTTTGAAGCAGCATACCTTGGTCTTCCAGCTGTATAGCTATTTCCGTAGCCGTATGGTTCGTCGACACACAGATCAAATGCTCTTAAGCGAGCTAAATCAAAAGCTTGCGCGCAACATTGAGTGGCGCCGTTTTTCAATGGATTTGATCCGAGAGCTGAAAAAACTCTCGGAAGGGAAGGGCAGTGACGATCTGTTTGTGGTCAATTTGTGGGGTTATCACTTAACGATCCGCACGATCGCGGAAGGCGACAAGATCAAAGATTACGAATTCGACATCAAATGCGATGCTGAAGAAGTGCTGCGTTATTCGCGTGCACGTACCACCAACGCGGGTAAGCGCAACATGGCGCCGACGCTGCCCAACCCGCTACGTAATGAGATGGTCACACGCCAACAGCTTGATGAGATGTCGCAGATCATTGATGGCGAATTCGAGCCTATCCAACGTAAAGAGCGCGCGGCCAAAGGCAAATTGGGCCGTCGGGTAAAACAGCGTAAGCACTTAGTTGAGATCAACGCCGATGAGATCACCATTACTCTCTCCAAATATACCTCTCCAGAGGCTCTAGAACGCTCTATAACGGCGTTAGCGGCGATGACAGGGCACTCCCATAACTCCATCCAAGAAGAGTGTCTGGAGCTCATTGACAAGCTTGATTACCTGCGGGTCGGTGAAGAGGTCATCCCATACGAGACTTTGAGTAAAATGGTCGAGTTGTACAACAGCCAAAGTGAAAACAAGCACTTGTCGATCGAACGCTTGATTGCGGGCCTCGCCGTGCGCCGAAAAGTGTGCAAACAAGTCCATGAAGGGCATCTGGATGAGACCGTATTCCGCGCATTAGATGAAGTGGCGGTGTAGTTTGCGGCCTTGTCTGACAATTGGACACTATCACTACATTACCCTGACACTTTACTGACATAAAGCGCGCCGAGCTTGGCTATTATTTATCCCGAATAGACAACCTTTTGTCCTTTCTGATGAATGAGAGATAGGATTATCTCTGATAGATTGGCTCATATTGTTACATTCATTCTGAATATTTGGCGAGTTCGATGAACTCGCTATTTTTTTGCCTGTTGATCCCCTATTTCTCCTTTTACGCTGCTTCTCTTAAGCGCCCATGCGACCTTCATTACCTTGATCATGCTTTCGGATCACAGTGCAAGATCACCGACATCCCTTGATCATTCTTCCAAAGATTGAAATCTCGGTACTGACACCGCTTCGCTTGAATCTTTTTGTTTGGATAAACCTTGGTCTCAGGATGGAGTCAGCCCGTTGTTACGCTTCGGGAGTGCGGAGAGTTGGATGTGGCAGAGGGAGAGAGTAGGGCACACCTTAGAAAAAATGAGAGCTGGATCGCCTGACTTTTCTTAAGGGTAATCATTTAAATGTATCGCTAGTTTTTCTGCCCTGCAAAGGCTATTTATAAAATAATCGGTAAGAGTGTTCGAACTATTAGCGCAATCACATTCTGACGCTAAAATTCTTAACAAGGGATAGGCGTATTTGCTACAGATTAGGCGTCCCTAGCATGGTTTGTTCGGAGGTTACTATGTCCATTAATTCTATTGACCATGATGAAATGACTCATATTGCCGGTAAGTGGGACTTCACGGAAGAAGTAGAAACAAAAGAGCCAACCAAGGCAGTCAAATCTGCCGAGGCACGTAGACGTATTGAAGCATTGAGAGAGATACGTGAAAGCGGCTTATCGATTGAAGAAGCGAAAGAACTTGGCTTACTTCATTAAGCAATCCCCTAATTAGTTAAGGGCGGCCATAGTGCCGCCCTTAGTTTTTCCAAAAGAGCGATGTTTTTTTGATCTTGGCGGGTGAGCGAGGTGATTGAGACTCTACTTTGCTCGCTGGTGTGTGGTATATTCCCACTCCATATTTTTACAGAAACTGAGCGTGATTGATGTCGATTAACCTGTCGAACCTTCCTGCCGAAGAAAAAAACAAGGTTGAGCTTGATAAACAAGCGTCATTTTTGGTTTGGAAGCTCCGTGAGGCTAAAACTGGCCCAGATGAAGTGAATCAGCAAGCGGCCAAAATCAAAGATGAGAACGAGAAAGCGTTCTTCTTAGACTCTGTAGCCAAATATAAGCGAGTAATGGGCGTGTTGTGACCCCATTTCTCAGCAAGGCGAGAAATTGAAAAGCCCTCGCATTTTGCTAAAATCCTTCGCGTTAAATTGAAATTAGAGAGAACATCCCGATGGGAAGAAGTTTTGAAGTGCGCAAAGCCTCAATGGCGAAAACTGCAGGCGCAAAAATTAAAGTTTATTCCAAATACGGTAAAGAAATTTACGTGTGTGCAAAAAACGGCGGTTCAGACCCAGACATGAACCTGTCGCTTAAGCATTTGATTGCAAAAGCGAAAAAGGACCAAGTTCCTGCGCACGTGATCGATAAAGCGCTAGATAAAGCCAGCGGCGGTGGCGGTGAAGATTACCAACCTGCACGCTACGAAGGTTTCGGTCCGGGTGGCACGAGCGTTATCGTTGACTGTTTGACTGATAACGGCAATCGTACTTTCCAAGATGTTCGCCAGTGCTTTGTGAAAACAGGCGCGAAAATCGGTGTGGAAGGCTCAGTATCACACATGTTCGACCATCAAGCGGTGTTCCAGTTTAAAGGTGATGACGACGAGGTCATCCTAGAGACCTTGATGATGGAAGATGTGGACGTCACTGACGTAGAACTGGAAGATGGCGTGATCACAGTGTTCGCACCTCATACCGAGTTCTTTAAAACCAAAACGGCATTGAGCGCAGCGTTCCCAGACTTAGTTTTGGATGTTGAGGAAATCACCTTCGTACCGCAGACGCACACGCCAGTCAGTGGTGAGGATGCGGAGAAATTCCAAAAGTTCCTTGATATGCTTGATGATTGTGACGATGTTCAGCAGGTATACCACAACGCTGAATTGTCGTAATCGACGAGTAAGACGAAAGAGTAACAAAAACCGAGCTTGGCTCGGTTTTTTTATGCCTGTGAGGTGGTCTTTGGGCTGGCCAACCAGGCTGATAAGCGGCGAATTTGTGGCAGTACCGTGAGGTTCAAGACCAAAGCGCATGGCCACGCCAAGGTAAAGCCTCTCATCCAAGCGGCGGGCCAGGTGGCGTTAAAGCCCAAATTGTAGCCAGACAGCAGCCCAGACATGATAAACGCCATTGTGAAGGATGACAGTAGGGCTGAAATCCAAAATTGTTTACGACTCATTGTAGCTCCTCAATAAAAGGTTGTTTTGTCTATTCTGCATGCGAGTGAGTCATATGTCTAACCGGTTTACAGTGTAAACCTCGACGATTATGCGACACGCTTTCTATCGTGCGCTAGTGCCGAGACCGCTTGAGGAAGCAGTGACATAATGATCATGCCCAGCATTAAGCTGTACTGAAAGGGAGTGAAGGATTCACCAAGCAGTATCATCCCTGAAACGATGCCCGCGACCGGATTGGCAATGCCGCCAAAAGTAAAATCCACCACGGTCATTCTTTGTAGCAGCCAGACATACATGGCGTAGCTAAACGCCGTATTCAGACCGACCACCCAGACTAACCCGAGTGCATTGCTCATTGAAAAGTGCTCAATGACGGAGGCGTACTGCTCCGGGGACGAGACACTGTGGAGCAGCGCCGCTGCGGTGAGTACACCACCCCCAATGAGCAATTGCCACGTCAGGACTTTCCACCAGTGGATGCGACTGCCCAAAGATTTGGTCAACGCGCTGCCTGTTACTATGCATGAAATCGCTCCCAGCATGGCGAGCAAGCCAACCGGATCAAGGACAATCGCACTGGGATCGAACAACCACCACGCAAGCATGATCAAGGATGCGCCGCAAACCGATTGCAGCAAGCTAGGTCTGATTTTATGAACGAGCGCAGCGTAGCCCAGCGCAAACACAGGAACAGAGACCATGCCAACACCGGCAATTGCAGACGGCAATCGCAGTGCCATGACAAAAATCAAGCTGAAAAACAGTCCGATGTTGACCGTTCCGAGTAGAGCCAGTACTCGCCATTCGCCTCTTTTGGGCCAGCTCGGCTTTATTGCAAGCAATAACAGCCCAGCCGGTAGCGCGCGCAACGCGCCAAGCAGCAAAGGCGGCCAGTCTGTAAGCGCGAACTGTGTCACGGCGTAAGTGGTGCCCCAAAAAAAAGCAGGGATCATGGCAAGCAATATATTCATTCAATTTATCTTTACGTTAAGATATTGGCCCGAACCATACGCCTATTCACCGTGCTTGTAAAGTATCTTTATGTTAAGGTAAATCCGCATATCAGAATAATGGAGAGGCACCCCGGTGGATGTCATTGACACCTTGACCCAGCAGTGGTCGACAGAAAAACCGCATCTCGACACAGGGCCGATGGCCATGATGGGGCGGCTATTGCGCATTGCGAAGCAGATCGAAGCTGCGCTGGCTCAATTGCACAAGCAGTATGACTTGAAATTGGGAGAATTTGACGTCTTGGCCACCCTGCGCCGCAGTGGCGCGCCGTATCGTTTGACCCCTTCTGAGCTTATCAACGCGATGCTGCTGACCTCTGGGGCGATGACCAACCGTCTTGATAAACTCACAAGTAAAGGCTTGATCGTACGTATTCACAGTGAGCAAGATAGACGCAGCGTTGCGGTTGAATTGACGGAGCGTGGGCGCACTGTGATTGATGCCTTGCTCGACGAGCACGTGGCCCTTCAGCATCGCCTTGTCGAAGGACTGAATGTTTCGCAGCGTGAAGCGCTGACCGCTCTGCTCAAAGAGTGGCAGCTGCAACTGGAATCTTAGATGACGGACAACCAAAGAGTATGCCCATGCAATTAACCCCTGCCATCGCGCTTCATATTGTTGAGCGCGCCTCGTCCATCTTGCCTTATCCCGTCAATGTGATGGATGAGTGTGGCATCGTCATTGGTTCGAGTGACGAGAGTCGTCTTCATCGCTCTCATAAAGGCGCGTTATTGGTACTGCATGAGCAACGTGCGGTCGAAGTGGATAGTTCGATGGCTAAGGCGTTAGTGGGGGTTAAGCAAGGGATCAATTTACCGATTCGTTATCGTGGACAAATGATTGGCGTAGTCGGCTTATCCGGAGAACCCCAAGAGGTACGCTATTACGCTGAGTTAGTCAAAATGACGGCGGAAATGGTCATTGAGCAAGCCGCTTTGGTGGCGGAACTGCAATGGGATAATCGCCATAGAGAGAAACTCCTGCAGCAATTACTAGGAGCGCCAAATGTTCAAGAAGGGCAATTGGCGACGATTGCCGAGCGGCTTACCATTGATTTGCGTCAGCCACGTCTTGCATTGATCCTCAAAGTGAGCTCAACGGTGCCAACGCCTTTGTCGCTAGAGGCGATTCAAGCGCTCATTGCGGATTTAGAGCATACTCAGCGTGACGCCTTAATTGGCCTGATGCCTGATGCACCGGATGAGATTGTCTTGTTGGTGCCTGCGCAAGTTAAGGCTCAGCTCTGGGATAAATCTCGTGAGGAACATGCATGTTTGAGGCGATGGCAGACCATTGAGCAGTGCATCCAGCGCCATTGTGATAGCGGCTACTCCGCTCGGTTGACCGTTGGGCACTACTATCCAGGGCTAGATGGTCTCAAGCGCTCGTATCTCAGTGCTCAATCACTGCTGTTTATCGCCACTTCTGAGTCTCTGTCCATCCAGTTTTATCATCAACACACCTTGGCGGCATTGGTGGCGAGTTTACGACAATCGTCCTGGCATCAGCATCAGCTTGTAGAGCCGATTGAGCGTCTAATAGCCAAAGATCGTAAGGGCGTGCTGCTACATACGCTACGCACCTATTTTGAGCACAATGAGGATGCGATGAGCACGTGCCAAATGTTGGATATTCATAAAAATACGCTGCGCTACCGTCTAGAGAAAGCGGAAGCACTCACTGACAAACGACTTTCTTGCCTCGAAGATAAAGTGGCGCTTTACCTCGCGCTGCAAGCAAAAATTGTTTATTGACACAATAAACTAGCATTATTTTTCATCAATATTGTCAATACATCCAATTTAATGACGTTCAAGCCATTCTATACTGGTGATACTCATTTGTGCTTGGCGAAATAGGAAAACCGATGAAAGTAGTGATTGCACCAGATTCATTTAAAGAAAGCTTAACCGCGATGGAGGTCGCTGATGCGATTGAGCGAGGCTGCCGCACCGTTTGGCCGGATGCGAATTACATCAAGTTGCCGATGGCCGATGGCGGGGAGGGCACAGTGCAGTCGCTGGTTGATGCCACGGGAGGCAGTATTGTACCTGCAGTGGTAACCGGCCCGATGGGCGAGCCTGTTGAGGCGTTTTATGGATTGCTGGGTGATGGCCGCACTGCGGTGATAGAGATGGCCGCGGCATCGGGCATTCATCTCGTTGCCGCAGAGGATCGCAATCCGCTTACCACCACCAGCTATGGAACGGGAGAGTTGATTCTCGCTGCCATCGCACAGGGCGTCACGTCCATCATCATTGGTATTGGTGGGAGTGCGACCAACGATGGCGGAGTCGGCATGTTGCAGGCGCTTGGCGCGCGTTGTCTGGATAGACAAGGCAATGAGATCGCATTCGGTGGCGGTGCGTTGCGTGAGCTAGATTGCCTTGATCTCAGTGGACTCCATCCTACCTTGACTCAGGTGGAGCTTAACGTCGCGTGCGATGTGGACAACCCACTGTGTGGTGAGCTTGGCGCTTCTGCTGTGTTCGGTCCGCAAAAAGGGGCGACACCGGCGATGGTGAAGCAGCTAGATGACAACTTGGCGCATTATGCTGACATCATTGAGCGTACCACTGGGGCTATGGTCAAACATCAGGCCGGAGCGGGCGCCGCTGGTGGTCTAGGGGCGGCGTTACTGGGCGTGCTTCATGCGAAGCTGACACCCGGCATTGATATTGTGATGCAAGCGCTGGCGCTTGATTCTCACCTCCAAGGTGCGGATTTGGTGATCACAGGTGAAGGACGCATCGATAGCCAAACCATTCATGGTAAAACCCCCATCGGTGTAGCTAAAGCCGCCAAACGCTACGATACTCCTGTGATCGGTATTGCCGGTAGCCTTGCTAAAGATTGTGCGATTGTCCATCAACATGGGCTTGATGCCGTTTTTAGCGTCGTACTCGGCGCGACCGATCTTCCTACTGCACTAAAAGAAGCCGCCTTCAATGTGGAGCTGACGGCGAGAAACGTTGCGGCGGCGCTGGCTCTTTGTGTTAAGTGAGCATTTTCAAAAGATTAGTAAGGGAGCAGCACGCTCCCTTCCTTGCCATTTAACGCGGCTCTCGCACTATTTTGATGGCCCCGTCGAGGTGAATATCACGCTGCGGGTAGGCGATGGTGATGCCGTGCTCGTTAAACGCGGCGTCAATCTCGAAGCGAATCTCACTTGAGACGGATCGGATGCCTCCTTCAACTTGCGAGTGAATCCAGAAGAAAGATTCAAAGATCAGCGCGTTGTCGCCAAAGTCTTGGAAAAAGACTTTGGGTTCAGGTTTAGGCAGCACCTTTGGGTTGTTGGTGGTGATTTCATGCATCAGTTTTTCGACTAAGCGAACATCACTGCCGTATGCCACACCGACGACAACCGACGCGCGCACCAGTTCATCGCGTAGCGTCCAGTTGATCACTGTATTTTCAAGCAACTTGCTGTTTGGGATCAACATATGCACGCCATCGACACGGCGAATACGGGTCGAGCGGGTGTTGATTTGCTCCACCTTGCCCTTTGCGCCTTCCACCTCAAGAAAGTCGCCGATTCGAATCGGCTTTTCGCCAATCAAAATCCAACCACTGATGAAGTTGTTGATGATGTTTTGTGCGCCGAAACCAAAACCGATCGCAATAGCGCCGGAGAGAAACGCAAACGCCGTGATCGGAATGTTGAGCATCGACAAGGTGGTGAGGAAGATCATGCCAAGGGCAATCACAAACAAAATCCGCTCAATCAAATGGATGATGTTGGGATCTTTGCCATTGGACGCCAGCCTTGATGAGACCGCTTTGATCATCAATTTCGCGATCCACAAGCTCACCACCACCCAAGTAGGGACCATCAAAATGGCCCACAAGGTGATCGGTTGTTCGTTAAAGGTAAAGAGCGTCATTTCTAACCATGAAATGGCTTGCTCAAACATAGTGTTCTACTCCTGAATGCTAGACCCGCAAAATACCTGCGCAGGGTCGATTAAAAAGCGTTTGCCCATCGCTTGGCGGCCCAGCAACATCAGATAAGTCATGTCTGAGCGGTCAGTGAGCGTGATTTGAATCGGCCACTCTAACTCGCCCAATTTGGCCATCGTTTCAATCACGTAGCGCTGCTCTGACATACCGTTGGATGACTTGATTTTGCGCAGGTCATACAACTCAGATTTGCATCGCACCACTTTGTCGACGTCGTGCACTTCTGGGTGAATATCAAACTGAATACCGGGTTTTCCGTTCACTTTGATAAGCTTAATGTGATCAACGTGTAGGGACGAGGTTTGCGCGCCTGAATCCACTCGCACGGTGAGATTATCAATGCCCAGTTCAGGCAAGGAAATGTTCTCTAAGCGACCAATAATGACTTTTTCTGTGTTGCTGCTTTTCATTACAGACCTTCTTTTATCTCTCTAGAGGCGACGTCTTCAGACAGTTTGTCTATCTGTTCGGCGACCGCTTTTTCATCTTCATCAAAATAGGCGATGTGATACATGGCTTCGCCTTCTTGAACCAAAGGAATGTTTTGCTTACCGATGATGACTCCTGTGCGAGGCGCGACAATCACCGCCAACTTTTCACCATACGCACTGCTAATGGTAGCCAGTTCATCGCCCTTCTTGACGTAGTCACCCAACTGGTACTTGTGTCTGACGATGCCACTGGCACTGCCGCGCACCCATTGGCTGCCACGAGCGACCACAGGCTCAGGGACCCCTTTACGTTGGTTGCGACCTTTGCTGACCATGTTGAGATGGCGCAGGACGCGAATCACGCCACGGGTGCCCATACGAATCGAGGTCTCATCAAAGCGCAGTGCTTCACCTCCTTCATACACCAAGACTTTGGTATTCGAGTTGGCGGCGCAATCGCGCAGTGAGCCGTCAATTTCTTCCGAGTGCAGTACCACAGGCGCACCAAAGGCGTTGGCCAGTTCTGCGGTCACCTCATCTTCAACGTTAGCCCGGATCTGTGGCAAGTTGGTGCGATGAATCGCGCCAGTATGCAAATCGATACCGTATTGGCATTTGTCGATGATTTCGGTTTTAAAAATATTGGCGACTCGAGCCGCGAGGGACCCTTTAGGCGAGCCCGGAAAGCTGCGGTTGAGATCGCGTCTATCAGGTAAATAACGGCTTTGATGAATCACACCATGCACGTTAACCATAGGCACAAAAATCACCGTACCACGCAGGACGCGAAAGCGTTTCATGTTGATGATGCGATGGACAATTTCAATGCCATTGAGCTCATCACCGTGTACCGCGGCACTGACGAAAATCGTCGGCCCTGCCTGTTTTCCACGCACGATATACACCGGCAGCGAAACTTCGGCGTCTGTATACAGCTTTGCTACTGGCAGCGCAATCTTTTTACGCTCGCCCGGCTTAATCGTGTGAGCGCCAATCTTCAGTTCTGTCATGCTTATTAACCCTTGCCACGCGTCTTGTTGGCGTTAAATTTGGCGTTTTTCTCAATAAATTCGTACAGCTTGCCCGCCACATCGAGGTTGGTCGCTTTTTCAATGCCTTCTAGACCTGGAGAGGAGTTGACTTCCATCACCATCGGGCCGCTGTTGGAGCGCAGCAAATCAACGCCACAGAAATTCAAGCCCATCACTTTGGCCGCATTGACCGCCGTTTCGCGCTCTTCTTTGGTCAAACGAATGATCTCCGCAGAGCCGCCACGGTGCAGGTTGGAGCGAAACTCCCCTTCCGCCGCTTGACGCTTCATTGCAGCAACCACGCGTCCACCAATCACCAAACAGCGAATGTCAGCGCCGCCAGACTCTTTGATGTACTCTTGAATCAAAATGTTCGCTTGAAGTCCCATAAAGGCTTCGATGATGCTCTCCGCCGCTTTAGAGGTTTCCGCAAGTACCACGCCAATGCCTTGGGTACCTTCAAGCAATTTAATGACCAGCGGTGCGCCGCCGACGTTTTTGATCAAGTCTTTGATGTTGTCCGGTTTGCTTGCAAAGCCTGTTCTTGGTAGACCAATGCCTTTGCGAGACAGCAATTGTAGCGAGCGCAATTTGTCACGAGAGCGGCTAATCGCCACCGACTCATTGACGTTAAAGGTGCCCATCATTTCAAACTGCCTTGCCACAGCAGTGCCGTAGAAGGTGATGGAAGAGCCAATACGCGGAATCACCGCATCGTACAGCGGCAGCTCTTCACCGTGATAACGCACGGTAGGGCGGCTGCTTGTTATATCCATGTAACAGTGTAGAGTGTCGATCACATCGACTTCGTGGCCACGTTCGATACCCGCCTCGACGAGACGCTGAGTGGAATAGAGTTTTTTATTGCGAGACAGAATAGCGATTTTCATGAGGCACTCCTTTGTGTTTGTGCGACTTAACTGTAGTCTTTGAAAATCGATAAGCAAAACTCTATATTTCTTACAGTTTGTTTGAAAAAATTTATCAAATCCGATGAAGATTGAATTACTAAAGACCTTTATTGAAGTGAGCCAAACGCTCCATATTCGGATGTCTGCTCAGAACTTACACCTGACGCAGGCGGCGGTCAGCTCCCGAATCAAACAGCTTGAAGATGAGTTGGGGGTGATGTTGTTTGATCGCGCTAACAAGCGCCTAAAACTGACCGCAGAAGGCGATAAAATGGTCAAGCACGCCAACGACATGATGGCGATGTGGCACAAAATTAAGCAAGAAGTCGGCGTGACAGACAGCGATGGCTCGCAGCTATTTTTAGGTGCCATGATGTCCATTTGGGATATCGTGCTGCATGACTGGTTACAAAAAATTCACCGTAATATTGATGATGTCCATCTTTACACTCACACATACTCATCGGTGGAATTGCGTAAACGAGTCCTCAACCGAATCTTAGATATCGCGTTTCTGTTTGAGCCGCCACATACCGATGAAGTCGTGGCGAAAAAGCTCTGCACTGTCCCTTTGGTGTTGGTCAGTACGACGCCAGTAAGGGGAGCGTCGGAGCTAGAGAGCTTTGTGATGGTGGATTACGGTGATGCGATTAACTCTATGTTTTCCCATCACTTTGGCGAAGAGCTCGCGCCAAGGCATCATATGACGCAGCCCAATGTTGCCCTCTCATTTATTCTCGAGGCGGGCGGGGCGGCGTACTTGCCGCGGCAGATGTGTTTTGCCCAGTTGCGACGTCAGCAACTGCATTTGGTGCCCAATACGCCGACGTTTCATCGTGATATCTATGCGATTTACTTGGCCAGCAGCCACAAACGTGAGCTGATTGAGGATTCACTGATGCTGTTTCCCTATAGTATTAGATAACCTTCAGCATTAGATAATGTTTGTTTTATCCCGTTAATTGTTCGATTTTTTTTATCAACTCACTTTTTAACCGTAAAAAATCACGGTTGGGCTTGAAAATTAAGGAGCGTCAGAGTGCTAAAAGCGTTTTATCTGCATGACAATCAGTTGTCCGAAGGCGGCGAGGAGTTAATCACTCAGTGGCAAACTCAAGGTGGCCACATTTGGTTAGATTTTTATGAAGAGCCCGCTCAGCAGGAAGCCGAGCTTCTCGCTAAGCTAGGCTGCCACCCATTAGCCATTCAAGATGCGCAGCGCGATCGCCGTCCGCCTAAGGTGGAAGAGTTTGATCAGCATACTTTCGTGCTTTATCGCGGTTTTAGTCATGTTGAAGAGCATCTCGATTTAAAAACCATGGCGCTTTCCTGTTTTGTCGGGGCAAACATCCTGATCACCCGCCGTGTGGAGCACTCGTTCGGTATTGAAGCGTTAGCGGCGCACAAATCGCTGGCGAAGTATTTGCGTTCACCAAGCTTGCTGTTGAGTAAAATCATGAACGCCTCGGCGCAGCGTTTTACCGATGCGGTGTTAGAAGCGGAAGATGAAATCAGTGAGTTGGAAGATGGCATGCTGACGCAATCCAGTGATGAGCTGATGCAGCGACTGATTTTGCTTAAATCCCATCTGCGTAAAATTCACCGCGTGCAGTCCTACCACGTGAAGTTGATTGATCAGGTGATGGAAGAAGAGCTGGCCTTCATTGATATGAACGATTCAGAGGTGAAACACAGCTTCCGTGATGTGTTTGATAAATTCGATCGTCTCGAAAGTTTAACTTCTATGTACTACGACTTGTGCGGCGACTTGATTGAAGGTTACATCTCGCTGAGCTCGCATCAACTGAACAAGACCATGCAGCTATTGACGGTGGTATCAGCGATTTTCGTGCCACTGACCTTTATTGCCGGTATCTACGGAATGAACTTCGAATACATTCCTGAGCTGCGGTTTGAGCACGGCTATTTTGTGTTGTGGGGTGTGATGATTGGTGTCGCGTCGGCGCTATTGTACGTCTTTAGGCGCAAACGCTGGTTGTAGCGAGCGGTTATTCATAAACGCCATCGCCCACCAAATCGGTGGGCGATGGGTTTTTATGGCTTGGCGTGTGATGCTTCGCCGAGTACCGTTATTCGGCTTTCGCCTCTCGGCCGTTATTGTCTTTGAGAGTGCTTTCTTTGTGATTGTTCTCTTTGCTGTGGATCAGTGACACCATGATTTCGCCCGCCACGGGCTTGAGTTCATCAGGCTGGCTGACAATCTGGATGCGGTTTTTCACATTGACCACAAACAACGGCACCACGGTGGCGTCTTTGTATTGCGTCTTGTAATCCTCAAAGGTGAAGTTATCACTGATCTTGGTGTGCTTCATTTCAGCCCCTTGACCAATCATACTGGCCAACTTTTTATAGCTGACTGTGCCACCGAGCAGCAGGGAGTAGGCGTGTTCAGAGTTGTGAGTATGCTTATCTTGTGACTCATCGCTTTTCTTTTCATGCAGACAAAACACCTTGCGATGGCCAAAGTCGGTCGCGAGTTGCACACTGGCAATAGAGTTGAAATGTTGGTCGGGGGTGACCGCCAGCACCTGACCAATACCAATCAGGTCGAGGTTGTCTTCGGCATGGCTCGAGGTGGGGTTGCCGTAGTAGCTATCAAACCCGTCCATGCGCGCTTTGCGTACGTAGTCCCAGTTGGAATCGGCCATCAGAATTCGGCAATCGTAGGTTGAAATCGCTTTACCAATTTTGCGCGCAACATCGTTGGCACCCACAATCAAAAAGCCTCTTGGCGAAGGCTCTGCGACACCCAGCCAAGCCGCGATCGGGCGGGCCGTGGCACTTTGCAGCACTACGGTGCCGATGATGACCATAAAGATCAGTGGTACCAGCAAGTTTGCACCTTCGACCTCCAAAAAGGTCAGTTTAATGGCAAACAGGGAAGAGACCGCAGCGGCAACGATACCGCGCGGGGCAACCCAAGCGAGGAAGGCTTTCTCTTTGGTCGACAGCTGGCTGCGCGCCGTGGACAGGAAAATCGACACCGGCCGAGACACCAACTGGATGACGGCAAACAGCACCAACGCCGCGAAACCAAGCTGCTCAAAGTCGGATACTTGCACTCGCGCGGCGAGCAGAATAAACAGACCAGAGATAAAGAGAATGGTGAGGTTCTCTTTAAAATGGAGGATGTGCGCAATGCTCACCCCTTTGACGTTGGCAAGCCATACGCCCATCACGGTTACGGTCAAAAGACCCGATTCGTGCTCAAGATAATTGGAGGCGGCAAATACCCCTAGAACAATGGTCAGCACGGCAAACGGCTGTAAATACTCCGGTAACCAATGGCGGCGCATCATGGCGGCCACCAACACGCCTGCTGCGATGCCCAAACCAAAACCGACCACCAATATGGTGCCGAACACGGCTAAGCTGTGCACTTCGCTTTGTGAGACGATGAATTCATACACCATCACCACAAACAGCGCACCTAATGGGTCAATTAAGATCCCCTCCCAGCGCAAAATATTGGCCAGGCGTGAGCTTGGCCTGACCGTGCGTAGCAGTGGCACGATCACCGTTGGCCCTGTCACCACGGTTAAGCTGCCAAAGAGGAAGGCGATGGTCCAGTCTAGGCCAAGCAAATAATGGGTCGCGAACGAGGTAATGATCCAAGAGATCACTGCCCCTATGGTGACAATACTCCAAACACTTTTACTGATCCCCCTTATTTGTTTGAAGTTTAGGGTCAAGCTGCCTTCAAACAGAATCACGGCAACAGCCAGTGAAATGATGGGGAAAAACAGATCGCCCAAGGCTTGCTCGGGTGAGAACAGGCCAAGCACTGGCCCCACTAGCAATCCAGCAATCAACAAAAATAGAATCGCCGGCAGTTTAAGTTGCCATGCGACCCACTGACAGACTAATCCTAGAACCCCGACACCGGCTAGGGTCAAGGCGATCATCTCTGAACTCATTGTTATTCCTTTTGAAAATGGATGATATCTTTTAAATTCAAGCTACAACTGAAACTGGGCGCTTGCACCCTTTTTCTTATCCACTTAGAGTGAAAATCCATACGTTCAGTGAACAAGAGCGGTCAGTCAGTAAGAACTGTCAATCAGTAAGAATAGTCAAGTTAGGGGAACATCATGGAAAATAGGCTTGATCCGAGCGAGATTTCATTGCTTTTACCAGACACCGACGCTGGGCTTGCCGTGCATAACCCTGCAACAGGCGAGCCAGTGGGCATGGTGCCCGTTAGCACTTCGCAAGAGATAGAGCAGGCCATCGGGCGCGCGCATAAGGCACAGCCTGAGTGGGCGGCACTGAGCGCCAAAGCGCGGGCGAATCGCCTGCTTGCCTGGCATGCATTGTTGCTTGAACACCAAGAAGCACTGGCAACCCTGATGACGCTTGAGCAAGGTAAACCGCTGCCCGAAGCGCGAGGTGAGGTGGCCTACGGCGCGAGCTTTATTCAGTGGTTTGCAGAAGAGGGAAAGCGAGCCTACGGTGAAACCATCCCCGCACCGAGTGGGGATAAGCGCATTGTGACTATTAAGCAGCCGGTGGGTGTGGCTTGCGCCATTACGCCTTGGAACTTTCCGATAGCCATGATCACCCGCAAAGCGGCGCCGGCGTTGGCGGCGGGATGCAGCTTTATCGTTAAGCCGTCTGAGCTCACCCCGCTGTGCGCGTTCGCATTGGCCAAGTTGGCGTATCAGGCGGGCATCCACTCTGATGTGTTTCAGGTGGTGATTGGGCGCAGCGCCCCAGAGGTGGGTGAGCGGTTTACCTCTTCTCCGTTGATTCGCAAACTCTCGTTTACTGGCTCTACCCGAGTGGGCAAAGCCTTGCTGGCGCAAAGCGCACATGACGTTAAACGCACATCGATGGAGCTTGGCGGGAACGCACCCTTTATCGTGTTTGCCGATGCAGATGTAGACGCGGCGGTAGATGGGGCCATCGCCTCTAAGTTTCGCAATGCTGGGCAGACCTGCGTGTGTGCCAACCGCTTTTATGTTCAGCGTGAGATTTACGACTTATTCGTGGCGAAATTTGTCGCGAAAGTGGAGGCGTTAACGGTTGGTAATGGCCTCGACGAAGGCGTGGAGATAGGCCCCATCATTACCCATGAAGCCAAACAAAATCTCCTATCGCTGGTGGAGCAGGCCACAGCGCAAGGCGCGGTCGTTGCCAACAAAGCGCGGACGTTAGACGGGCAGTTTATGGCGCCAGTGGTGCTGACAAATGTTGAGCACACGATGGCACTGGTCCAAGATGAAATTTTCGGCCCCATCGCGCCCATCATCGCCTTTGACGATGAGGCGCAGTTAATTGAGCAGGCCAACGACACGCCATATGGTCTCGCCGCCTACTTTTACACTCAGCATATTGGCCGAGCTTGGCGGGTCGCCGAGGCGCTGGAATACGGCATGGTTGGCATCAATGAAGGGATTATCTCTACCGAAGTGGCGCCATTTGGCGGCGTAAAGCAGTCTGGTATCGGCAGAGAAGGTGCTAAGCAGGGACTGGATGAGTACCTCGACATCAAATACCTCTGCTTTGGTGGCGTATAGCGCTAAGTCAATCGGTGGAAAGTGCAGAGCGCTCGGCTGCGGCTGAGCGTTCAACTTCATCAAACCCGCGCAAAATATTGCTCAGGGTCACCGCCGCAAACAGTGCGATGACAAACGATAAATGCCAAGCCTGGCTGAGACCGATCTGCACTAGCGTCATACTCACTAGCGCAGAGACAACCATTTGCCCGCCTCCCGACATCGCCGCCGCCGCGCCCGCTTGTTTTTTGTAGGGCAGCATTACCATCGCTTGCGCGCAAGGCAGCGCAATACCATTGCCTAATATCATCAACAGTTGACCCAACATCAAAAACAGTGGCTCTACCGGACAAAAGAACAGCCACAGCGCTGCGCTGAGGTGTAGGGCGGGGGTAAACAGCAGCATTCTTTTGGTGCCAATCAGCGGTCTTACTCGGTTGCACAGGCTCGTGCCTGCCAACATACCCAGCGTTGGGATCAGCGCCCACATCGCGTATTCGTCGGAGGTCATGCCGATGTGATCTTGCATAATAAACGGCATCACCGACACCGTGGTGATCATCAAGCTAAAATTAAGCCAGCCGATGCTAGCAAAGCTCATAAAGTAGCGCGAGGTTAGCAGAGTACGGTATTGGCTCACCATCGCCTTTGGCGAGGGGATGGCACTGGTGCTGTGCAGCGTTTCATCAAAACGGAGCGCAATCACCACCCAGGCTAATCCGAGATAGCCGAGCAGTGAGACGAACACCATCGTCCAGCCAAAGTGAAAGTTGATAAAGCCGCCAAGCACCGGCGCCATCAGTGGGGTAATAGACGCCGCCATCGCAATGTATGACATCGCCACAGGCAGCTCTGGGCCACTAAATCGGTCACGAGTCGAAGCGCGCGCTAATACTGCGCAGCAGCCAGTGCCGAGCCCTTGTAGAAAGCGCCCCGCGACCATGCCCATAAATGAGTCGCTCAGCGCAATGATCAGCATAAGACCTGACATCGCAATAAGCAGCCCAGTCAGCAGCACCTTTTTGCGACCCAAGGCATCAGAGATAGGGCCGTAGATAAATTGCGAAGGACCAAAGCCGAGCAGGTAAATACCGACCAACAACTGCGCTTCATCAAGCGTGATCGCGAAATCTTTTGCGATCCAAGGCAGCGCTGGAAAGACCAACCCCATACTGAGTTGACCGATACTGATGACAAGACACGCCAGTAAGATGGAGCGAAAGTGAATCGCCTTGGCCATTAACGGTCCCCTTTGCGCGTAAAGTGAGCGTGTTTTCCATGATCGCGGCGGCGCAATTCACCTTCGTGGTCATGCTCACTGAGCTTGGCTTTAACGCGTTTGACGGTCGATAAACTGACATCACACTGCTCGGCAACTTGAGCTAAGGTAAGGCCTTCAAAGAGCAGCGCGGCAATCTGTTTGTGCTTGCTGCGATCGGCAGGTCTACCACGAAACTTCTGTTTCCATTGTTCAGGGTGACGCTTGAGTGCTCGGCGCCCTTGCTCGGCGGCAAACAAGCGATGCTGTGTCTGTACTTGCGCATAGCCGCTGAGCATACTCAGTAGCGTTTGTGTTTCTGCGGAATTAGGCGCAAAGGTCATGGGTTGGCAAAGGGTTTGCAGTGTCACGCCCTTGTCGAGAATATCCTCGATTGTTGCGAGAGCTTGGCTAAAATCACGCCCAAACACGGTGAACCACCAAATCACCAGCGTATCGCCAGATTGTAGATTGTTGAAGAGCGATTGAAATTGCTCCCGTTCATTGGGTGGCACGCAGCCTTGTACTTGGTCTTCAAAGTGCTTGGCATCGCCGGTGTGTGCTTGTAGTGCGGCCAAGTGTTCTTGATACGCTCGGTTTTTGGGTGAGAAGCGAGTATAGAGGTAAGTCGCCATAGTGACTCCTTAGTTAACGTAAAGGTCCAAATAATGTATTGGCTCATAATTAAGTTCACTATACTCGGGTTCATAATTTATGCAAACACCAAATGAGCCATTTACACTTCTTACGAGGGGAAGTGAGAAGTTTACGTGAGTACGTGACAAGGTGCCGTTGTTGGCGCCTTGTCATTTTGATTCATCCAGCGGTTGGTGATCCAAGCGCACGAACTATCAGCAGGTGATTGATGAGAATGCCATCATCATGGATGAAATCATTGTCGCCATCGTCACGCCGACTGAGAGGCTACTTCACACTTTCGATAACAGATCGCTCAGTACGATTGCCGCCAGCGTCTGCTGGCGGCATGGTAGAACAAACGCCATCAAGACACACATTATGACCATATCGCAGAGACATTTTTACGTCGGCACCTACACCGATGCCCCTAGCCAAAGCCGCGGCATTGCCCGCATCGCCCTAGATACCCAGACAGGAGAAATCACACGTTTAGAGGATGTGTGTGAGTTGCGTAATCCTTCCTATCTGGTGAACACCTCGACTGGGCTCTACACCTTCTCGGAGGTGTCTGAGCAAGAGGGGGCGCAAGTTGTCCATCTCCGACCCACGGATAAGTATGGATCAATGAACTGTGCGCCGATCCACGGCGATGCGCCTTGCCATATCGCCATCGATGCCGCTCAACGGTTTGTCGCTGTTGCTAACTATGGCAGTGGAAATGTAAGTGTTCACTTACTCGATGAGAATCATCACCCTTCTTCTACGTCGACAACGCTTTTTATTGACGGATTTGGACCTAAGACTCACCGCCAATCAAGCCCGCACGCGCATCAAGTCACCTTTATCGATGGTCATTTAGTGGTGGTCGATTTAGGCAGTGATCGGGTCCATTTTTATCGTCATCAAGATTCGCTCGCGTCGTTTGAACTGGACTACTCCGTGGCCCTTTCTCCCGGCAGTGGACCGCGTCACCTTGTATTCAATCAAGCTAGCAACCTCGCTTATGTGGTGTGTGAGCTCTCTGAAACGCTTGCAGTGCTGACCTATTCTCAAGGCCGCTGGTCTCAGAGCGCTGAGATCCCGCTATTGCCAGAAGAGACAGTCTATGAGGCGGCGAGTGCGATTTACCTTAACCAAGATGAGCGCTACGTGTACGTCTCTTGTCGTAAGCAGAACTGCCTCTCTATTTTGGATGTCTCAGTGACCCCACCTCAGAATATTGGCAGAGTCGATACACAAGGTCAGTTCCCGCGCGATTTTACCCTGAGCGCGTGTGAGCATTGGCTGCTGGTGGCCAATCAGCACTCCAATAACATCGTCAGTTTTCATCGAGAGACCCTCAGTGATGCATTCAGGCCCACCGGTTATGAGTGCTCAATTGATGCGCCTGTCTGCTTGGTGGAATACCAAGCTTAAAGCGTTGAAAATGGGCTGATAACGCCGCTTGCTCCACGTTCAATCACGTGGGTATAGATTTGAGTGGTTTTGACATCCGTATGACCAAGCTGCTCTTGCACGGTTCGAATGTCGGCGCCACTCTCAAGAAGATGCGTGGCGAACGAGTGGCGCAGCGTATGGGAGGTCACCGGTTTTTCAATCTTGGCCCGTTTGGCCGCCGCTTTAATCGCTCGTTGAATGGTGGTGACATCAATGTGGTGCCTGCGAGTTTGATTGGATGCGGGATCGACACTAAGCCTGTCGGAAGGAAACAGAAATTGCCAATTGAGCGTTTTGTTGGCGCCCGGATACTTTTTGTCTAGCGCGTTAGGCATCATTACACCGGCATACTCCGGTGCGAGCAGGTCGGTTTGCCAAAGGCGGGCCACCGCTTCTCTTTGTTGATGCAGCGCAGGACACAGCTCTTTGGCCAAGGTCACAATGCGACTTTTGTTCCCCTTGGAGATGTGGATACGCAACGCGTAAAAATCAAAATCGATGTCTCCATAGCGCAGCCTGACACACTCTTTGACCCTTAAACCTGAGCCATACATCAACTGGATAGGCAAACGCCATTTGGGATTGGTATGCTCGAGCAGCGCGCGGATTTCTTGTTTGGTTAACACCACTGGCAGTTTCTTTTGTTTGGTCGCTTTTCGATATCGGATGTCGACTTTAATCGGCTGTTTCAAGATATGCTCATAGAGGAAAACCAGCGCGTTTAGTGCTTGAGCCTGAGTATTCGCCGCGACATTTCGATCAAGCGATAGGTGCGAGAGAAACTGCTCAACATGCTGGACATCAAGCGTGCTCGGATGTTGCTTATTATGATGGAGAATATAGCGTTTGATCCACGACACGTAAGCCTCAATCGTTTTATTGGCATAGTGCGATGCTCGCATATAATCGGTCACTTGTTGCAGAAACGGTGATTGGATTTTCATGACGTTTTGTGTGTCGGTTAACGGATATAAAACAGTGTACGCTGCCCTATTGGTGTTAGACTGCACTTTGCCGCACATTGCGACCAGTATCATAAGGGTTCATCCTTTAGCGAGTTGTTTTGCAAGGATTTAGCAGATTCCGTTCACAGAAACGATGCAGAATAGGCGGCGCTAGTTGGTTGGGTTAGGTGGTTTGGGGTTGTATATAAAGCGTTAAGTTTCTAGGAGGATATTGTGGCAATAAACATAACTACTCAGAAAGTGGATACATGGAAAAAAAGAATCCAAAAGGACAATTTGAAAGGCTCAACTTACTTTTGCCAACAGTCCAACAAAGTGTGGGTTTCTGCCTCATTAGATCACCAAGCAATCTGCCAGCGAGTCCTAGGAAAAGATTCGGGCACTAGTTCATTGAGCAGCTATCTAAGATGGGATGATGTCCAAGCAACGCAGTTGGTTGATTTAATTTACGAAATCGAGAAAGCCTAATTACATGCACTACGTCATTCCAATCATTGTTTTAGGTTTGTTGGGTTATTTCGTTTTATACCCTACAGTGATTTGGGCAGCCGCAACGATAGTAGGAGTTCTAGCGTACTTAGCTAGCAAGATTTTCTGGGTAGCAGTTATTGTAGGAGTCGTGTTTGCTTTAACTAAGCTGCTAACCTGAGCAAAAACTTAACAAACAATTTAAGAGGGATTCTCAACGCTTGGCATTTTTGCTTCTACTTCAATTTTTGTGTTTATGTCACAATGCTTTAGGTTTGGGTGGAGGCGTTGTTCACCCCTTAATTGGGCGTTAGTTGGCGGGTGAATTTTTGGGGCTAGTTCATCATCTTCTTTGGCCATTCGTCCGGTGTCATCGGCAATTTGGCATTGTCGGTGGCAGTTCTTGAATAACTCAAACCAAGCGCTTTTCAATGTTCGAGGATTTGCCTCATTTTGGTTTCGTGCAGGTTGGTTGCCAGTTTCGTGGGCATAAAGTCGCGTGGAGTTTTGGTGTTTCAGATGCAACGTTGTTGGCTTTGAATCCGCTCATTGGCGTTGTCGTCGTAAAAGGTTTTGGCGGTGCGTTTAGTCTGCTTTCTCTGCTGAAATGCAGTGGCTCACGTTACTTTGCGTAAATCGTGGGTAACTTTGATTTCGGTGTTGTGCGCTTGGCTGTGGTGGTTTACTTTTTCGTACGGTGGCGTTTCTGGCGGAGCAACGAACTAGCCAACTAACAAGTTACTCAAGTGGACGCCAAACACTCGGCGGTTTTGGCTTGGAGTTCAGTGGGTTTTGCGGGTTCATCGCAGGCGCCACTTAGCAAGGCGTTAGTTGGCGGGTGATTTTTTAGGGCTAGTTCATCGTCTTCTTTGGCCATTCGTCTGGTGTTATCGGCAATTTGGCATTGTCGGTATCAGTTCTTGAATCACTCGAACCAAGTGTTTTTTAATGTTCGTGGGTTGCCTCATTGAGGTTTCGTGCAGGTTGGTGGCTAGAATCGTGGGCGTAAAGTTGTGTTGAGTTTTGGTGTTTCAGATGCAACGTTGTTGGCTTGGAATCCGCTCATTGGCGTTGTCGTCGTAAAAGGTTTTGGCGGTGCGTTTAGTCTGCTTTCTCTGCTGAGATGCAGTGGCTCACACTCCTTTGAGTAAATAGTGGGTAACTTTGGTTTCGGTGTTGTGTGCTTGGGTTCGGTGGTCTACTTTTTCGTACGGTGGCGTTTCTGGCGGAGCAACGAACTAGCCAACTAACCAGTTACTCAAGTGGACGCCAAACGCTCGGCGGTTTTGGCTTGGAGTTCAGTGGGTTTTGCTGGTTCATCGCAGGCGCCACTTAGCAAGGCGTTAGTTGGCGGGTGAATTTTTGGGGCTAGTTCAATGTCTTCTTTGGCCATTCGTCCAGTGTCATCGGCAATTTCGCATTGTCGGTGTCAGTTCTTGAATCACTCATACCAAGCGCTTTTCAATGTTCGTGGATTTGCCTCATTTTGGTTTCGTGCAGATTGGTGGTTAGAATCGTGGGCGTAAAGTTGCTTGGAATTTTGGTGTTTCAGATGCAACGTTGTTGGCTTTCAATCTGCTCGTTGGCGTTGTCGTCGTAAAAGGTTTAGGCGGTGTGTTTTGTCTGCTTTCTCTGCTGAAATGCAGTGGTTCACATTGCTTTGAGTAAATAGTGGTAACTTTGGGTTCAGTGTTGTGCGTTTGGCTGCGGTGGTTTACTTTTTCGTACGGTGGCGTTTCTGGCAGAGCAACGAACTAGCCAACTAACAAGTTACTCAAGTGGACGCCAAACGCTCGGCGGTTTTGGCTTGGAGTGCAGTAGGTTTTGTGTGTTCATCGCAGGCGCCACTTAGCAAGGCGTTATGCCTTTTGGGAGAAAATATGCAGTTTTACAAAGCAGATGAATATCAGGCATCTTGCGAAAGCTTGTATCGTAAATACGAACTTGAGATAGCTGCTTTACTTCCAGATGCATCTATTGAGCATATTGGAGCCTCCTCTATCCCTAATGTAGTGGTTTAATGATTCCGGACATCACTTTAGGTGGTAAACTTGCCACCGTAACAAGAGGTGTTTAATGACTAGAAAGCGTCGCTCATTTACTGCTGAGTTTAAATTAGAGGCCGCGTGCCTAGTGCTGGATCAAGGCTATTCGGTTGCTGAAGCCAGTCGATCTTTGGATGTTGGGGAGACAGTACTCCGCCGCTGGGTCAGTCA